>JAUVXG010000101.1 GCA_030603685.1 Pleomorphomonas sp. | reverse complement strand
GACCAGCACCGCCTCGCTGCCGGCCACTTCGAAATCGATATCCTCAAGCACACGTCGACCGCCGCGGTCGACGCTGAGCGCCTCGACCACGAGGCGGAAGGGCTTGAAAGGCTGGATCACGGGCGTCTCCGGCGCAAACGGCGTTCCTTCCCAATAGAACATCGCAGCCAAGGGCGTAAGCCGCTTTCGTGGCGCATTTGGATGAACCGGGCGCACGACGCGGAATGAGACGTTATGTGGTAGAATTTCGTACACAAGGTCTGGTGAGACGTCAGCTTATTCTCTATAAGGCGCAAGGAAGTCTCCGGTCGCCAACTGACCATTACGTAAACGTCAAACAGCTCGCCGGTGGCGAGGACCCTGCCCCGACCGGATGCCGGCGCCGCCGTGCTCCGTGCCCGGCAAGGCGCCCCCGGCATTGAAAGGGGCCCGCGCATGCCGTCGCTCGACAGCTTCAAGTCCAGAAGAGAACTTCAGGTCGGCTCGAAGACCTACGTCTACTACGACCTGAAGGCGGCCGAGGAGAACGGCCTTGCCGGCGTCTCGCGTCTGCCGGCCTCGCTGAAGGTGATCCTCGAAAACCTGCTGCGCTTCGAGGACGGTCGCTCGGTGACCCAGGACGATATCAAGGCCATGGCCGCATGGCTCGACAACAAGGGCAAGCTCGACAAGGAAATCGCCTATCGTCCCGCCCGTGTCCTGATGCAGGACTTCACCGGCGTTCCGGCCGTCGTCGACCTCGCCGCCATGCGCGACGCCATGGTCTCGCTCGGCGGCGATCCAGGCAAGATCAACCCGCTCGTGCCCGTCGACCTCGTCATCGACCATTCCGTGGTGGTCGACTATTTCGGCAGCGCCTCGTCGCTGGCCCAGAACGTCGCCCGCGAATATGAACAGAACGTCGAGCGCTACAACTTCCTGAAGTGGGGCCAGAACGCCTTCCATAACTTCCGCGTCGTGCCGCCGGGCACCGGCATCTGCCATCAGGTCAACCTCGAGTATCTCGCCCAGACGGTCTGGACCAACGAGGAAGATGGCGTCACCTACGCCTATCCCGACACCTGCGTCGGCACCGATAGCCACACCACCATGGTCAACGGCCTCTCGGTGCTCGGCTGGGGCGTCGGCGGCATCGAGGCCGAGGCGGCCATGCTGGGCCAGCCGGTTTCCATGCTGATTCCCGAGGTGATCGGCTTCAAGCTGGTTGGCAAGGTAACCGAGGGTGTCACCGCCACCGACGTCGTGCTGACGGTGACGCAGATGCTGCGCAAGAAGGGCGTGGTCGGCAAGTTCGTCGAGTATTTCGGCCCCGGCCTCGACAGCCTGACCCTGGCAGACCGCGCGACCATCGCCAACATGGGCCCCGAATACGGCGCCACCTGCGGCTTCTTCCCCATCGACGCCGAGACCATCCGCTATCTCAAGTTCTCCGGTCGCGCCGACGACCGCGTCGCCCTGGTCGATGCCTACGCCCGCGCCCAGGGTATCTATCGCACCGCCGAGACGCCCGATCCGGAGTTCACCGACATCCTGGAGCTCGATCTCTCCACCGTCGTTCCCTCCCTGGCCGGTCCGAAGCGGCCGGAGGGTCGGGTGTCGCTCAGCGCCGCCAAGTCCGGCTTCGCCGCCGCCATGGAAACCGAGTACAAGAAGCTCGCCGACATCGGCACGCGCTATCCGGTGGACGGCGACGACTTCGATCTCGGCCACGGCGACGTGGTGATCGCCGCCATCACCTCCTGCACCAACACCTCCAACCCGACCGTGCTTGTGGCGGCTGGCCTGCTTGCCCGCAAGGCACGCGAGAAAGGCCTCACCGTCAAGCCGTGGGTGAAGACCTCGCTGGCGCCCGGTTCGCAGGTCGTCGCCGAGTATCTCAGCCAGTCCGGCCTGCAGAAGGATCTCGACGCCCTCGGCTTCAATCTGGTCGGCTTCGGCTGTACCACCTGCATCGGCAACTCCGGCCCGCTGCCCGAGCCGATTTCGAAGTCGGTCAATGACAACGGCATCGTTGCCGCCGCCGTGCTCTCCGGCAACCGCAACTTCGAGGGCCGCGTCAGCCCCGACGTGCAGGCCAACTATCTCGCCTCGCCGCCGTTGGTCGTCGCCTACGCACTGGCCGGCAGCGTGCAGAAGGACCTGTCGACCGAACCGCTCGGCGTCGGCTCCGACGGCGAGCCGGTCTATCTTCGGGATATCTGGCCGTCCAACAAGGAGGTGAACGAGACCGTCGCCGCCTTCATCACCGCCGGCATGTTCAAGGAGAAGTATGCCGACGTCTTCAAGGGCGACGAGCGGTGGCGTGCCGTCGAGGCGGGGATCGGCCAGACCTACGGCTGGAACATCGGCTCGACCTACGTGCAGAACCCGCCCTATTTCGCCGGCATGACCATGACGCCGCCGCCGGTCACCGACATCGTCGGCGCCCGCATCCTCGGCCTGTTCGGCGACAAGATCACCACCGACCACATCTCTCCGGCCGGTTCGATCAAGGTGGCGAGCCCCGCCGGCCAGTATCTCACCGGCCATCAGGTGCGGCCGGCCGACTTCAACCAGTACGGCACGCGACGCGGCAACCATGAAGTGATGATGCGCGGCACCTTCGCCAACATTCGCATCAAGAACAACATGGTGAAGGACGACGCCGGCAACGTGGTCGAGGGCGGCTGGACCGTCCATCATCCCTCGGGCGACCGCATGTACATCTACGATGCTGCCATGCGCTACAAGGACGAGGGCGTGCCGCTGGTCGTCTTCGCCGGCGTCGAGTACGGCAACGGCTCGTCGCGCGACTGGGCGGCCAAGGGCACCAACCTTCTTGGCGTCAAGGCGGTCATCGCCGAGAGCTTCGAACGCATCCACCGCTCCAACCTCGTCGGCATGGGCATCGTTCCGCTGACCTTCGAGGAAGGGACCAACTGGCAGACCCTCGGCCTCACCGGCGACGAGACGGTGACCATTGAGGGCATCGCCAACGTCAAGCCGCGCCAGACGCTGACAGCGAAGATCACCCGGACCGATGGCTCGGAGATCGACGTGCCGCTGCTCTGCCGCATCGATACGCTCGACGAACTGGATTACTACCGGAACGGTGGCATCCTGCACTACGTGCTGCGGCAGCTCGCCGCCTGACAAAAGACGGCCGGCTTCACCGGGGCCGGCCGCATTTATCGCAAGCAAACAGAAAAGGCCCGTCCTTCAGGATGGGCCTTTTTCCGTTCCAATACTGTGCCGTTTGCCTAAGCCCGCTTCACGCCCTGCAGGAAACGATCGACGGTGGAGCGCAGGCCACCTGCCTCGCCGGACAACGCCTTGGCCGATGTCAACACTGCCTCGGCCGCCTTGCGCGTCTCCACCGAGGCATGGGCAACGCCGCCCGTGTTGATCGACACCTTTTGGCTGGCCACCGAGGCCTGCTGGATGTTGCTGGCGATGGCCTCGGTGGCGCGCGACTGCTGCTCCACGGCCGCGGCGATAGCACTGGCAATCTCGTTGATCTCGCCGATGCGCGTGGCGATGCCGCCGATGGCCCCGACGGCCTGAGACGTGGCGGTCTGAACGGCGCCGATCTGCGCGCCGATCTCGTCCGTGGCGCGCGTCGTCTGATTGGCCAGCGCCTTCACCTCCTGGGCGACGACCGCGAAGCCGCGCCCCGCCTCTCCGGCTCGCGCCGCCTCGATGGTGGCGTTGAGCGCGAGAAGGTTGGTCTGGCTGGCAATGCCGTTGATGAGGCTGATCACCTCGCCGATCTTGGCCGAACTCTCGGCGAGCCCCTTGACGATCTCGTTGGTGTGGCGCGCTTCCTCGTTGGCAGCGCTCGAAATGCTGCTCGACTGGTGAACCTGGCGGCCGATCTCGGCGATCGACGCCGACAGTTCTCCCGCCGATTCGGCGACGATACCGATGGCGGCCGACACTTGTTCGGACGCAGCGGTGAGCTCGGTGAGCTGGCGGTTGGTCTGATCGGCCGAACCCGACATCGCCTGCGACGACGATTCGAGGTGATCGGCCACCTGCCCCACGGTGCCGAGCGCCGAGGAGACGTTGCGGTCGAACTCGAAGGTGAGCTGTTGCAGGACCGAGGCCTTGGCGCTCCGGGCCTCTTCCTCGCGCCGCGCCTCGCGCTCGCGCAGGGCATCCGAGAGATCGGCAAGATTGGTGAGCACTACCGGCCGACCATCGACCTTGGATAGGATCAAGGTCACCAGCACGGGAAACTCCGCACCGTCGGCTCGCCTGTGCAGCCACTCGAAGCGCTTGTAGCCCGTGGTCATCGCCTCGCGGATCATCGCCTCGGACTTGACGCCCGACGGCTGGCCGTCCGGCTGCGTGGGAGGCGAGAGCGCCGCCGGCGTGCTGGCGGTCAAAGCGGCTTTTGATGGCAAGCCGAACATCTTGACCGCGGCGGCGTTGCACTCGATGAACTTGCCGTCAGCGATGACCAGAACGGCATCGGGTGTGCTGTCGAAGAAATTGATCTTGATCTTCTCTGAAAGAGCCCTGCGTCCGAACACCGACATGCTCGCCTCGCCTTGAATTTGCGTTGTTCCCTCACGCGGGAAACGACAAGGGAAATACAACTTGTCGGTAAAGGATTGCTTGTTTTCCGGAGGGCGAAACCCCTGATCCGGCTAGGTATTAACCCGAGCAGAACGCCATCGATCGAAGAGTTGGAAACAAGGCGAAGACGTCGCTGGCAAGCTGCGGAGGCTCGGGAACCCGAAAAGGTCAAGGCTGATTCGCCTTGACCGGCCCGGCCCTTTCAGCCATAAAGCCCGACATTCGAGAGAGGAATGGTCCATGTTGCTCGCGAATGGTTTCCGTCAGGCCGTGTCGGCGCTGGGTGTTGTCCCGGCGGGACTTGCCATGACGATAACGGCGACGACGAAAACGACCACGACGTAATCGACGCTTCCTCGCCCCGCATCGTCCTCCTCGGGGTCAGAGGAGGCGGAAGGTGGCCTCCTCGAACGTCTCCCTGACAGACTGAAGAGCGACCGGCCGCCAGACAAGGCGGGGGACGACTTTTTCGGCGCAGACGCCACACAATCAGAAGGTCAGTCCAACATGGGTTACAAGGTCGCTGTGGTCGGTGCCACCGGAAACGTGGGCCGCGAAATGCTTTCGATCCTCGCCGAGCGAGGCTTCCCGGCCGACGAGGTGATTGCTGTCGCTTCGCGGCGGAGCCAGGGCACCGAGGTTTCGTTCGGCGACAAGACGCTGAAGGTGCAGGCTCTGGAGCACGTCGATTTCTCCGACGTCGACATCTGCGTCATGTCGGCTGGCGGCTCGATTTCCAAGGAGTGGTCGCCGAAGATCGGCGCCCAGAAATGCGTCGTCATCGATAACTCCTCGGCCTGGCGCTACGACGAGGACGTGCCGCTGGTCGTCCCCGAAGTGAATGCCGACGCCGCCGCCGGCTTCACCAAGAAGTACATCATCGCCAACCCCAACTGCTCCACCGCCCAGCTCGTCGTTGCCCTGAAGCCGCTGCACGACAAGGCCGGCATCAAGCGCGTGGTCGTGTCGACCTATCAGTCTGTGTCCGGCGCCGGCAAGGATGCGATGGACGAGCTGTTCACCCAGACCCGGGCCATCTTCGTCTCCGACCCGGTCGAGCCGAAGAAGTTTCCGAAGCGCATCGCCTTCAACCTCATTCCGCACATCGACGTCTTCATGGAGGACGGCTTCACCAAGGAAGAGTGGAAGATGACGGCGGAAACCAAGAAGATCCTCGATCCGAAGATCAAGCTGACCGCCACCTGCGTGCGCGTTCCGGTGTTCGTCTCCCACTCGGAAGTGGTCAACATCGAGTTCGAGAACCCGATCACCGCCGACGAGGCCCGTTCGATCCTGCGCGAGGCGCCCGGCTGCCTCGTCGTCGACAAGCACGAACCCGGCGGCTACATCACCCCCTATGAGGCAACCGGCGAAGACGCCACCTACATCTCGCGCATCCGCGAGGACATCACGGTGGAAAACGGCCTCACCATGTGGGTGGTCTCGGACAACCTTCGCAAGGGCGCCGCGCTCAACGCCGTGCAGATCGCCGAGGTGCTGCTCAACCGCGGCCTCCTGAAGCCCAAGAAGGCCGCCTGAGTCCCATAATTAAATCACGAGCTTTCAGGCCGCCGCGATCGCTTCGCGGCGGCTTTTTTCTGGCCTTAGCCGCGCGAGAGTTCGCCCGGCGCCGAGTGCTCGCCGTCACCGAGCGCTCTCTGCATCAAGACTTGATCGAGCCAGCGGTCGAACTTGTAGCCGAGGGCCGGCGCGACGCCGACGAGCGTGAACCCAAGCGCCGCGTGCAGCTTTCGCGAGCCGACGTTACCGCTGTCGCCGATCACCGCCACCATCTGCCGGAAACCGCGTCGAGCGCACTCGTCGATCAGCGCCTGGAGAAGACGCTTGCCAATCCCCTGCCCTTGCCGCGCCGGGTCGATGTAGATCGAGTTCTCCACCGTGTAGCGGTAGGCAAGGCGCGGCCGATAGGCGCTGACGTAGGAGTAGCCGACAAGACCGCCAGCCATCTCGGCAATCAGATAAGGGTAGCCACCGCTGGTGATAGCCTCGAAGCGCTTCAGCATCTCCGCGTCGGTCGGCGGCTCGAGCTCCCACGAGGCGGTGCCGGTGCGAACGGCCTCCTGATAGATGGCGGCAATCGCCGGGATGTCGCTGGCGCGAGCGGGACGAATGGTCAGCATGGGGCGTATCCGGAAGAGCAAACGGCGCGGCAGTGCGCCGACGCCCTAGATCGCACGCCAAAGCCTTCGCCTCAAACGAAAAACGGCGCCGGGAATGACCCGGCGCCGCGTTTCTGTAAGGACGTTCCGCTGTCGTCAGCGACGGTCGCCGATCAGGCGAAGCAGCATGATGAACAGGTTGATGAAGTCCATGTAGAGGTTGAGGGCGCCCATGATGGCCTTGCGGCCGGCGGTCGCGCGATCGTCACCCTCGTAATACATCTCCTTGATGGTCTGCGTGTCGTAGGCGGTCAGGCCGGCAAAGATGCCGACGCCGAGCACGGAGATCGCAAACTCCATCGCCGAGGACTGCATGAAGATGTTGACCAGGGACGCGATGATCAGGCCGAACAGGCCCATGATCAGGAACGACCCCATGGCGCTGAGATCGCGCTTGGTCGTGTAGCCGTAAAGGCTGAGGGCACCGAAGGCGGCGGCCGAGATGAAGAACACCTGCGTGATCGACTGCTGGGTGTAGACCAGGAAGATCGACGACAACGACAGGCCCATCAGCGCCGCGAAGGCCCAGAACAGGCCCTGCGCCACCGGCATGGATAGCTTCTGGATGCCGAAGGAGAACACGAGCACCAGACCGATCGGGGCGAGCATCACCAGCCACTGCAACGGGCTCGTATAGAGCGCGGCACCGAACGAGGTAAGGGTGATCGGATCCCAGCTTGCCACGGAGGCGTTGGCGGCAAGCGCTGCGACACCGCCGGTCACGGCAAGGCCGATGGCCATGTAGTTGTAGACCGACAGCATGTAGCTGCGGAGACCCTGATCGATCTCCGCGGAATAGGCCCGGGAACCGTAGCCCGAGGGGATGTTGCGTTCAGGGAATGCCATGGGGGCGTCGATCCTTCTCTGGAAATGCGAGGTGGCGTGGAAGGCGAGCCTCCCTCCGCTCGAAGATGCAATATGGGCGTAGCCCGATGAAAGCTCAAGGGCACGCCCGGCGAGTCCGTCAAACATGACGAAGATTTAAAGATTCCGTAGGACGGGTGCCGCCTTGGCCGACAAGGCCCTGAAGGTGCCAAGCAGACCGAGACCGATGGTCAGAATTAGCGCCACGGCCACGGCACCGAGGGCAACCCAGGGATCGAGGTCGACCGGCACGTCCATGATGCCATAAAGAACGCCCCAGGCGGCCATCGCTCCGGCGACCAGCGCAAACACGGCGGTAAGAAAGCCGAGCGCCGCGTACTCAAGCGCAAAGGCGAGGAGAACGCGCGCTCGCGTCGCCCCGAAGGTCTTGAGCAACACGGCATCGTAGACGCGCTGGCGATGGCCGGACGCGAGCGCGCCGGCCAGAACGAGCACCGAGGCGGCGAGCGCGATGGAGGCGGCGGCGCGAATAGCCAGCGTCAGTGAACCGACCAGATCGTTGACGGTGGCGAGCACGTCCTTGACGCGAACCATGGTCGCCGTCGGGAAGTCGGCGACCACCGCCCTGATCAACCGCCCTTCGTTCTGCCGCTCGGCCGTAGCTTCATCGCTCGTCGGCAACGCCGCGGTCGACAGCACCGAGTAAGGAGCGCCGGCGAAGGTGTTGGGCGAGAAAACCATCACGAAGTTGATGGACAGCGATTGCCACTCGACCTTGCGCGTGCTGGCCACCTTGGCCGTGATCTCGCGGCCCAGCACGTTGACGGTGACCGTGTCGCCGATCGACAGGCCGAACTCGTGCGCCAACTCGTCCTCGAAGGAAACAAGCGGCTCGCCCTCGTAATCCCTGGGCCACCAGGCGCCCGACGCGATCGTCGAGTTGGCCGGCGGCTCGGCCGATATCGTGATTCCCCGATCACCGGACAGAGCCCAGCGCGCGCTCTCGGGCGCATCGATCTTGTCGACCGGCGTCCCCTTCAGTGCGGTGATGCGACCACGCAGCATCGGCACCGTCTCAAGCGTGGTGCCGGGTACGGTCGTCTCGACCAGCCGGGCGAAAGCTTCGAGATCGTTCGAGCGGATGTCGAGCACGAAGAAGGTGGGTGCCTTCTCCGGCAGGGTGGACGTGAGCTGCCGCCTGAGCCCGGTGTCGATCAAGGCCAGCGTCACCATCAGCGTCAGCCCGAGGCCGAGGGAGAGCACGACCGACAGCGTCAACCCGCCGCGACGGTGGATGTTGCGTAGCGCCAGCCGGAACTCAGCCGAACCGACCGCCGGCAACCGACCGGCAATTCGGCGGATCAGGGCGGCCACGCCGGTGAGAACGACGAAGATCGCCGCCATCGACAGGATGAAGACCACCGCCACGAAACGGTCGGCAGCGGTGGCGACGGCAAGCGCGGCGAGAAGCAGGACAGCGACGGTGGTCGCCAGAACATAGGTCCGACGCGGCAGCCGCCGCTCCGGCGCCACCTTGTCGCGGAACAGCGCACTCACCGGCACATCGTGGGCGCGACCGAGCGCCCAGATGGCGAAGGCGAAGGCCGTGAGAAAGCCATAGGCGGCAGCGAGCAGCAACTCGCCGGGATAGACGCCAATCTCGATCGGCAGTTCGAGCGCTGCGGCGATCAGCCCGCCCGCGAAGAAGGGCGGCACGAGCCCCAGGGCTAGGCCCAGAACCACGCCGATGCCGGCGATGACGCCGATTTCGATCAGGTAGATGGCTACCACGAACCCGCCCGGTGCGCCCACGGCCTTCAGCGTCGCGATGGTGTCGCGCTTGCGATCGATGAACGCTTTCACCGCGTTGGTGACCCCGACACCGCCGACGATCAGCGCGGTCAGGCCGACCAGCGTCAGGAACTGCGAGAAGCGGTCGACGTTGCGCTCCAGACCGGGGGCAGCATCAAGCCGCGAGGAAACGGTCCGGCCGCTATCGGACTGGGCTGCCTTGAGCTCCGCCGCGACGGCGGCAACGGCATCGTCCGTCGTGCCATCGGGCAGGGCGATGCGAATGGTATTGGCGACAAGACTGCCCGGCTGGACGATGTCGGTCGCCGCGAGTGCCTCGCGGCTCATCATCACGCGCGGCCCGTAGGCGACGCCGGTGCCGACCTGGTCGGATTCCTTTTCGATCAATCCTCGCACTTCGGTGGTTGCCCGTCCGATGGCGATGCGGTCACCGACCTTCACGTCGAGACGGTCGGCGAGGATCGGCTCGATGACGACGCCGATCGATCCATCCGCTGCCGGCGCCAGGGCATCGGCAAGTCGGCCGCCGCCTTCGAGGCGCAGTTCCCCCGCGAGCGGATAGGCATCGTCGACCGCCTTGATGCGGGCGAGTGCTTGCGCCTCACCGTCGAGGCGTCGTGCCATCGAGTTGACCAGCGTCACCGTCGACAGCCGGCCGCGCGTGGCAAGGGAGGCGCTCAACGCCTCGGATGGGGTTTCGCCACCGAAACGCACCGCTATGTCGCCACCCAGAATCTCCCGCCCTTGCAGGGAAATGCCTTCGGTGATCGCCCGGCTGGTCGAACCGACGGCCGCGATGGCCGCGACGCCGAGCGCGATGGCGGCGATGAAGATGCGAAACCCCGAAAGACCACCGCGCGCCTCGCGGGCAGCGAGACGAGCGGCAACCCTCCAGCCCGGCGAGCGGCCGCTCACGGCATCACCCCCGCCCGAACGTCTTCGACGATTTCACCCGAGCGCATGACGATGCGGCGATCACAGGCGTCGGCGAGCGCCCGATCGTGCGTGACCAGCACCAGCGTCGCTCCGCGCCGCGCCCGCGCCTCGAACATCAACCGGATGATGTCGCGGCCGGTGTCGGCGTCGAGATTGCCCGTCGGTTCGTCGGCGATCAGGATCGACGGCTCCGGCGCCAGAGCCCGCGCGATGGCGACGCGCTGCTGTTCGCCGCCCGAGAGTTCCGCCGGGTGATGGTCGAGCCTGTGGCCAAGGCCGACCGCTTCGAGCTCGACACGCGCTCGTTCGAAAGCGTCCCGCCGCCCACTGAGCTCCAGAGGCACCGCCACGTTCTCGAGCGCCGTCATGGTCGGCATCAGGTGGAAGGATTGGAAGACGATGCCGACGGAGCGCCCGCGGAAACGGGCAAGCTGATCCTCGTCCATGCGGTCGAGCCGCTCGTTGCCGACCGATACGGTGCCGCCATCCACACGCTCGAGGCCGGCGAGCACCATCAGGAGCGTCGACTTGCCCGAGCCCGATGGGCCGACGATGCCGACGCTGGTGCCGGCGTCGATGGAAAACGAGAGGTGTTTCAGGATGTGGACGCGGGCAGCGCCGCTGCCAAGACTGAGATCGACCTGGGAGAGAGCAATGGCTGGATCTGGCAAGGGCGAGCTTTCGGTTCTGGCGGTTCGGGCAAACGTGACATCGGCAGGGCTTGCCGAAGAAAGCCCGAGCCTGTCATATGGTTGGCCCAGAAACCATTGCAAGCCGGGTCAAAAGGCCGTGAGACATCGCATCTTCGTGTTCGTTCTCGCCCTCTTCGCCGGTCTCGCCGGCGCGGAGGCCAAGTCCATGCGTATCGTCGCGCTCGGCGACAGTCTTACCGCCGGCTACGGCGTCCTCAGCCAGGAGGCCTTTCCCGACCGGCTGGAGGCGGCGCTCGTCAAACGCGGCCATGACGTCGAGATCGTCAACGCCGGCGTCTCCGGCGATACGGTGGCCGACGGACTGGCCCGTCTCGACTGGGCGCTGGCCGACGGCGCCGACGGCGTCATCGTCGAACTCGGCGCCAACGACATGCTGCGCGGCCACGATCCATCGCTCGTCCGCGAAAGCCTCGACGAGTTGCTGTCCCGCGTCAGCGAAACCGGGGCGCCCGTGCTTCTCGCCGGCATGAGAGCAGCCCCCAACCTCGGCGCCGACTATGCCGCCCGGTACGATCCGATCTTTCCCGACCTCGCCGAGAAACACGGCACCCTTCTCTACCCCTTCTTTCTCGACGGCGTCGCCGGCAATGCCAGCCTCAACCAGGCCGATCGCATGCACCCGAATGCCGCTGGCGTCGACATCATCGTCGAACGGATCCTTCCATCCGTCGAGGCGTTGATCGAACGGATCAAGGACAAAAGCTAACGGACCGAGTTGGCGTTCCGGGCCGAAGCGGCACGGCTCGATGCGACCGGTGGAAGCAAATGTCGCTGGGCGAACCCTCGTCATGGAAGCCGCGCAACGGCATCCTGGCAAGACCGGTTGGGGAGAACCATCGTGAGCAGCCTCGATCATTTCCGCCTGATGGCGCCTTACAACGCCTGGATGAACGCCAAGGTCTACGATGCCGCCGAGCGGCTGACGGCGCACGAGCTGTCCCGCGACCGCGGCGCCTTCTTCGGTTCCATCCTGGGCACGCTCAACCACCTCGTCGCCACCGATCTGATCTGGTTCGGCCGTCTGGCCGGCCATCCGCCCTTTGCAGGGCGCCTCGATCTGGCTGGCTTGCCACGGCCGACAAGTGTCCGCTTCGTTGTATCGGACGATCTTTCCCACCTGCGGCCGATCCGCGAACGCATCGACCGAATGATCGTCGGCTTTGTCGACGGCCTGACGGACGCCGACCTCGCCGGAGCATTCGCCTACAGCCGGACGGACGGAACACAACGGCGCAAGTTGCTGTCGTCGGTTCTGTCGCACGTTTTCAATCACCAGACCCATCATCGCGGCCAGGTCACCACGCTGCTCACCCAGGCGGGCGTGGACGTCGGCGTCACTGACCTCCTGGCGCTCCTGCCCGACATCGACTGATCCCGGAAAAGGCAATCCCATGCAGAAACGTCGTATCGGCCGCTCCGATCTCTTCGTCACGCCCATCTGTCTGGGCACGATGACCTACGGTGAACAAACGGGCCGGGACGAAGCCTTCGCCATCCTGGACCGCGCCGTCGGCTTCGGAATCGACTTTCTGGACGCCGCCGAAATGTATCCGATCCCGCCGAAACGCGAGACGCAAGGCGCCACCGAGGCGATCATCGGCGAGTGGCTGGCCGCGCGCGGCCGCCGCAACGACATCGTTCTCGCCACCAAGGTCTGCGGTCGCAGCGCCAACGACTGGTTTCGCGACGACGGCTCACCGACCCGCCTCACCCGAACGCAGATTTTCGAAGCCGTCGAGAAATCACTTCGCCGGCTCAGGACAGATCATATCGACCTCTACCAGATCCACTGGCCGGATCGTGCCGTCTCCGACTGGGGAACCGTTCCCTCGCGTTTCAAGCCTTTTGTTCCCGCCCCCGACGAGACGGCCATCGAGGAGACGGCGGCCGTTTTCGCCGAGCTGGTTGCCGCCGGAAAGATCCGCCATTTGGGCCTTTCCAACGAGAGCCCCTACGGCCTGATGCGCTTCATTGCCGCCGCGGAGAAGGGCATCGGCCCTCGCCCTGTCTCGGTGCAGAACGCCTACAGCCTCGTCAATCGCACATGGGAGGGTGGGCTCGCGGAAATCGCGCTGCGGGAAGAGATCGGCCTTCTGCCCTATTCGCCGCTGGCGCAGGGTTACCTGACAGGCAAGTATCGCAATGGGGAGTTGCCGGAGAACAGCCGAAAGGCCCTGTTCAACCGCCTGCAGCGTTATGAGAAGCCACATGCCGACGCGGCAATCGCCGCCTATGTCGACCTCGCCCGCCGCTTCGGCGCAGATCCGGTGACCTTCGCGGTCGCGTTTGCCATGAACCAGCCGACGGTTGCCTCGGTCATCATCGGACCGAGAGCCGAGGATCAGCTGGAAAGCAACTTCGCCGCCGCCGGGTTCGCATGGACCCAGGACATGCAGGCAGCCGTCGACGACCTGCATCAGCGCTTCGGCAATCCGTGTCCGTGACGTTCACTCGGCAACGGAAAGCCAGGACTTGTCGATGACCCGCAGCACACGGGCCAGCTCTCCGCCGCGTTTCAGGATCATGCCGGTCTGGGCGATCACCGAATAGGCGCCCTGCCGGCGTGCCAGCTTGGGGTTTTTCTCCACCCTGTAGAGCGGTACTTCGGAGGACCGGCGGAAGATCGAGAAGACGGCACGGTCGGAAAGATGGTCGATGGCATAATCGCGCCACTCGCCGGCCGCCACCATGCGACCGTAGACCTTCAGGATTTCGGAAAGCTCGTGCCGGTCGAAAGCGACATACGGGACCTCCCGAACCGCCGGTCGGGATTCGGCTGGCGCCGGCGCGGTGCCACGCGCCAGCGCAACCAGATTTGCGGGTTCACCCGCCTCCTCGTTGATCTCGCCGCTCAAGCGCACCTCCGGCCGTGATCGTCACGTCACCGTCATGATTGCGCCTGCAGCCATCGAATGCAACGAGGAAACGGGAGCAGGAAGACCGTCATTCGGCCAACTCGGCAACCAGGCCTGCCGCCACCGTCAGTTTCGCCACTGTCGGGGGCCCGACGAGAAGATCGCCAACGAGCTGCCTCAGGCGCCCGATTCGCGCCTCGCGCGCCGTCGTCCACAGATCCGCCCCTCCCTCCGCCATCGCCCGTGCGACGATGCGGCGGCGTGCGATGGCAAAGGTGCGACGGGCAATTTCCGCTGCCTGCCCCTCATAGAGATCGGCCGGCCGTACGACCTCCGACAAATGATCGACCAGATCGGCAGCGATGGCCTCGTCGATCGCCGCCATCACGGGCATCACCTCGTCGACGGCCCTGCCGACCTCTTCGCCGATGACGATCAGGTCGAGACTTCCGAGTTCGGCCGGCAGGCTCGCAATGCGGGCCGCCAGTTGCTCCGGTACGCCTGCGGTGACAAGCTCGGTATCGACCTTGCTGGCCGGCGAGCTGTCGCGGAAGCGGCGGACGCCCTCGGCCAATCGCTCGATCGAAGTGGCAAGGTCTCCTTCGGCCTCCACGTTCTGGGCCACCCACAGCGCGGCATCGGTCAGAAAATCGGCGACGCGACGCCGGAGCTCCACCCAGACGGCACCGGCGACCTTGCCCTCCAGGGCATCGATCTCGGCCGTTACCGCATCGGTTCCGAAAGCCGCCGCCGCCACGACAAGGGCGCGCACCGCCGCCTCGGCGTCGACATCCGCTTCGTCCCCGAGGCGACTGACGAAGGTCGGGCCGGCCGCGTCGACCGCCGCGCCGGCAACGCGGGTGGCAAGGATGTCGCGGGCCAGGCGGTGCGCGGCGATGTCTTCGGCAAAGCGCGTCCGCATGGCCGGCGGAAACGCCAGGGTCAGCCAGTCGTTGAGCGCCGGATCGTCGATCAGGCGACCGTCCAGAAGCTCGTCGGACAGCATCAGCTTGGCATGCGCCATCAGGATGGCGATCTCGGGCCTCGACAGCGTTTCGCCGGTTGCCGCGAGGCGTCCGGCCGCTGCTTCGTCGGGCAACCCCTCACGGCGCGGGTCGAGCAGTCCCCGCTCGGCGAGCACGGCCGACAGGCGCATCAGGCGCGGCAGTTCCCCGGAACCGCGCGCGCGCGTCACCGACAACGCCACCACCTGCCGACGACAGAGCCGCAAGACGCCAGCGGCGATGTCCTCGGTCATGGCGGAAAGCAGTTCGTTGCGCTCGGAAAGCGTCAGCCGGCCGGCGGCCATCGCCCGGACAAGCGCGATCTTGATGTTGACCTCGGCGTCCGAGGTGGCGACACCACCGACATTGTCGATGGCGTCGGAGTTCACCCGACCGCCGCGCCGGGCAAAATCCACCAGCGCCCTCGGCGTCATGCCGAGGTTGGCGCCCTCGCCGACCACGCGGGCTCTGAGGGCGGCGGCCGGAATGCGAACTCCGTCGTTTATGCGGTCGCCGGCGTCGAGATTGCTCTCGTCATCGCCACGCACGAAGGTGCCGATGCCGCCGAAGAACAGAAGATCGGCCGGTGCCCTCAGGAGCGCCGAGACCAGTTCGTCGGGACTGAGGGCGGCAGCGTCTATGCCGAGCGCCCTGCGCGCCTCGGGGGAGAGTGCGATGGATTTCTGCGTTCGCGGGAAAACGCCGCCGCCCCGCGAGAGCTTCGCCTGATCGTAGTCGGCCCAGCTGGAACGCGGCAGGTTGAACAGCCGCCGCCGCTCGGCATGCGCGGCCTCGACCTCGGGGTCCGGATCGATGAAGATGTGGCGATGATCGAAGGCGGCGACGAGCTTCATCGAGGGTGACAGCAGCATGAAGTTGCCGAACACGTCGCCCGACATGTCGCCGACGCCAACCGCGGTGAAGGAATCGGATTCCGCGTCGAGGTCGAGCTCGCGGAAATGTCGCTTCACCGCCTCGAAAGCGCCGCAGGCGGTGATTCCCATCTTCTTGTGGTCGTAGCCGTCCGAGCCGCCGGAGGCAAAGGCGTCGGCCAGCCAGAAGTGGTGGGACAACGCGATGCGGTTGGCGATGTCGGAGAAGCTGGCCGTGCCCTTGTCGGCCGCCACCACGAGATAGGGGTCGTCGCCATCGTAACGGACGGTTCCGACCGGCGGAACGACGGCATCATCGACGATGTTGTCGGTGAGATCGATCAGCGTCCCGACATAACGCTCATAGGCGGCAACGCCGGCCGCCGCCCGATCGGCGCCGATGCGGCGCGCCACGAAGCCCCCCTTGGCGCCGACCGGCACGATGACCGCGTTCTTGACCTGCTGCGCCTTGACGAGGCCAAGGATCTCGGTGCGGAAATCTTCCGGCCGGTCCGACCAACGCAGCCCACCCCGCGCCACCTTGCCGAAGCGAAGGTGAACGCCCTCGACATCGGGAGCGTGCAGCCAGATCTCGGCAAAGGGTCGGGGTGCCGGCAAACCGTCGATCCGCGCGGCGTCGAACTTGAATGCCATGACCGGATGCGGTTCGCCATCGCCACCGATCTGGAAGAAGGTAGTGCGGGTGGCCGCCTCGATCAGGTTGGCAAGGCGCCTGAGGATGCGATCGTCATCCAGGATCGGTACTTCCCGGAACGCCGTCTCGAGCTCACCGCGCAAGGCCCGGAACCGAGCGGCACGATCGCCGGCGAAGGTCGGGTCGAAGCGAGCGGCGAACAGTGAGACGAGGAGCGTTGCAACGCCTGCGTTGCGCACCAGCGCTTCTGCGACATAGGCGTGGCCGTGGACCATCCCGATCTGACTGAGATAACGGGCGAGGGCGCGGAGCATGGCAATCTCGCGCCAGCCGAGACCGGCAACCAGCGTCAGCGCATTGAGGCGATCGCTGTCGGCCCTTCCGAGCCAGACCGCCATGAACAGCGCCTTCAACCGGTTGCCATCGCGCGCCAGATCGACATCGACGCCGTCGGCACGACGGAGCGCCATGTCGTGCAGCACGATGGTCTCGCCCGAACGTCCGATCTCGAAGGTCTTCTCCTCGAGGACGGTGAAGCCCATCGCTTCCAGCACCGGCACGCGGGCCGACAGCGGCACCGGACCGCCCCGGCTCATCAGGCGCATGGAGACGCGCGGCGACGGCAGGCTGCCGCCGATGAGATCGACCGCCGTCCCGCGATCGCCGACGAACAGTTCGAGCAGCGCCACGTCGGCGACCGCCATTTCGGCGGAGTAACTTGCCCGGTAGGCGTCGGGAAAGGCGCGGCCATAGAGTTCGATCAGCTTGCGGCCACGCGCCGGACCGAACTTCGCCCGACAAGCGTCGGCAAAACCGTCGCACCAGTTGCGGGTGATGCGGGCAACGGCCGCTTCAAGTTCGGCCTGGGCGACGGCGGGCGTCGCCCCCTCGTCGCGCCCGATGATGTAGTGGACGCGGGCAAGCGGCCCTTCCGGGAAAGCCGGATAGACCGACGACACGCGACCGTCGAACGCGTCCGCCAGATAGTCGCCGATGGCGAGCCGCGTGTCGGTGTTGTAGCGGTCGCGCGGCACGTAAACCAGCAGGGATACGAAGCGGTCGAACTTGTCCCGGCGGGCCAGAACGCGG
>JAUVXG010000034.1 GCA_030603685.1 Pleomorphomonas sp. | reverse complement strand
GGTCAGCAGGGCAGTGCCGGCCGTCAGGTCGACGTCGCACCAGCGGAGGCGCACCGCTTCGCTCACCCGGGCCCCTGTGGTGGCCATGAATAGGACAATGGCGGCCACGTGGTCGAGCCGGTCGCGATCGGCCTGGCGCGCGAACAGGGCCAGCCAGACGCCATTGGCCGGTGTCTTTTTTTTGGGCCGGTCCTGCTTGAACCGGCGGATCCGGATCAGATCGCACCAGCCGCGCTCGTAGCCATGCAAGATGACCGCTCTGGCCGGCGTGATGGCTTGCCGGTTCCGGGTGGCGCCGCTCTGCGTCGGATAGAGCGTTTCGGCCATCTGGCGGATGTCGAAGGGGAAGATAGACCTTAACGATCGGTCCCCGAAGTACTCAATGATCGGGTCCAAATAGCGCGCTTCGCCGCCGTGTTCGATGTAGTCGTTGGCGGCCTCTCGAAACGTGTGGTTAACGCTGGGAAAAGCGGTGACGTTGCCGCGCTCCGGCGCGGCCTCTATGATGTTCAAAGCCATTCCGACCTCTTCATCAGGTTGGTTGGTCAGGACGCGTCAGAGGGTTGCCGCCCTCTGGCGCGTTCGCATTTTGCCGCAACCGAAACTCTAGAAAAGTCAAATCAGCTCGAAGGGTTAACGCCTTTCGGTACACGTCTTTCAGCCCGCCCTGTGCGGGCTTTTTCATGAGGGCATTATGCGTCTCCGCCTCATCCCCAACGCCAAGCGAGTGTTTTGGCGTTCCTGGACCTCGCGCATTCTCATTGTCGGCGGGTTTCTCACCGCTGCCGAGGCGGCGCTGCCGTATCTCGCCGGCATGGACCTGATCTCGCCGGAGATCTTCCCGCTGGTGACTTTCGGCGTCGTCTTCGCCGCCTTCGTCGCCCGCTACATCCTGCAGGAGTCGCTTTATCATGACGACGAGTAAGCTCAGGCCGACCAAGCGCGCCAGCGCGGCGATCGGTGCCGTAGCCGCCGCCGCGATCGGTGGATATGTGGCGCTGTTCCCTGGCCAACAGCCGGTGCCGGATGATGTGGCGCTGGCCGCCGAATACCTGATTGACCCGTGGGAGGGCAATGAGTTGCGCGCCTATCCCGACCCGGCGACCGGCGGCAAGCCCTACACGATATGTCGCGGCGACACTGAGAATGTGAAGCCTGGCATGGTGGAGACGCCGGCCGGCTGCGACAGGCGCACGGTGCGGCGGATGATGAAGTTCCGGGCTAACCTGGTGGCCTGCATTGCCAACTTCGAGCGGGCGCCGATCGCGTGGCGCGCCATGATGAACTCGCTCGCCTGGAACATCGGCGATGGCCGCGGCGCGGACCGGGGAGGCGTCTGCAACTCGTCGGCCGCCGCGCTCGGGCGTCAGGGGCGATGGGTGGAGAGCTGCAACGCGGCCACCCGCTACAACCGCGCCGCTGGCAAAGTGATGCGCGGGCTGGTCCTGCGGCGGGAAATGGGCGACGCCTCGCGCATCGGCGAAGGCGAACTATGCGTGACGGGGCTCAAGTGATGTTCGGCCTTCTCGACAAGCTCGGCACTACGGCGGCGGCCATAGCCGGGATGATCGTCGGCGCCGCCGCCACCTTCGCAGTGCTCAGTCTCTACGACGCATGGATCGACGACCCTGGCGTCGCGCGAGCCGCCCGCGAGGGCTTCGTCGCGGCTTCGGAGAAGCTGGCGCTCGAAGGCCAGATCGAGGAAATGCAGCGCCAGTTCAAGCTGGCGGAAACGGCGGCGGCCAGCGATCGAGCGCGGGCCGAGACGGCAAGCAGGGAAGCGGACGATGCGTGGAAGCGATACGAAGCGGCCGTCGCGGCCGATGGTGGCGATGACGGTTGTCGCGTTTCTCCTGACGATCTTGACTGGTTGCGGAAATCTGGACAGCCGGCTGGCGGCGGCGTCCCATGAAGTTGGGCGGCAGAACGCCGGGGTAAACCTGCCGGCGTTGCCGACGCGCTGTCGCGACGAAATGCCACGCGTCGTGCCCAAGGCGGGCGAGAAGTGGCGGGCCGTGCAGGGACGATGGCAGATCGTCGCCGACGGCGTGGATCGCCGCACAGCCGATTGCGCGGCGTTTTATGACGACGTGCGCGCAGGCTATGCCAGTTCGACCGGGGGGCAGTAATGGACGATACACGGGACAAGGTCATCGCCCTCGAAGTGCGGGTCGAAGAATTGGGGAAAAAACTCGACAGCCTGACCGAGTCGGTGGATCGGCTGACCGATCTTCTCGCCCAGGCCAAGGGCGCGAAATGGGCGGTCGGCATGCTGTTGGTGGCCGCCGGGGCGGCGTCGACGTATCTGCCGACGGCGTTGAAGCTCTTGATGGGAAAGGCCTGATCGGAACGAAGCAGGAATCCGCGTGTCACTAACGTGCCAGAATACTTGCATGTTCTTGCAGTGTTCTGCACGATAGGCAGCGCGAGCTTCCGGCGTGTTAGCGCGTAACTTATTGAGATATATATAGAAAAATGGTGCTGCGAGAGAGGATTGAACTCTCGACCTCTCCCTTACCAAGGGAGTGCTCTACCACTGAGCTACCGCAGCATCTTCGTCCGCCGATCGGCCTCGCGACCGTTCGCCGGGGACGGGCGTTCTCCTGCCACAGTTCGTTCGGCCGTGCAACCCCATCGGCACGAAATTGAACGGCAAAAAAAAACCATGTGGCAAAGCGGACCAAATCGAAGCCGGGAAAAGGGGCTTCGCCGGCAAAACCATTTGAAGACAAGGGGCCGAGGAGGGGGCGACCAGCGCGGGGGGCGAGAGGCGTCTTTTCCGGCCGGTATGGAGCGAACCGGAGGCGACGCCCTTGGAGAGGGGCAAGTAGTCCGCGGTCGCTGGTGCATCGGCGCTCGCGAACCATGTGACGCCTTATGACGTGATACCCCGCCGTCCGCCCCAGCCTGCCCTCTTCGCAGGTAGCTATGGCCCGCGTCGAGCGAGTCTATCTGATGCCAGGTGTGTGCTCGACGTCCGGCCCGAACTCTGCGTCGGCCGGGCAACGGCGCTGCCGGCGGCTTGAGACCTCGCCATCCATTGAGCCCTGTTTCGGCCGGAAGCGCTGCCAAAGCCGCGCCGCTACAGTCGCCGTCCGTCGGCGGCAAAGAGATGCGCATCCACCGGTTCGAAGCCGAGGCGGACGGGCTCGCCCAGCGCGATTTCCCTCTGGCCGGCCAGCGCGGCGGTGATCTCCGTTGCGGCATCGAGACGGACGCGGACGATCGTCTCGTTGCCGAGGCGCTCGACCAGCGTCACGGCGCCGCCGATCGGCCCGGTGTCGTCAAGCTGGAGCGCATGGGGCCGGACGCCGAGGGTCAGCGTGTCGCTCGGCGCCATGCCTTGTCGTTGGCCGACGAGGGCGGGAGAGGCGAGCAACGAGTTTGCGACCCGGACGCCATCGTTGGTAGTGCCGTCGACGGTTACCTCGATGAAGTTCATCTTGGGCGAGCCGATGAAGCCGGCGACGAACAGGTTGGCTGGCCGGTTGTAGAGCTCCAGCGGCGAGCCGACCTGCTGCACGATGCCACCCTGCAGCACGACGATCTTGTCGGCCAGCGTCATGGCTTCCACCTGGTCGTGCGTCACGTAGATCATGGTGGCGCCGAGGTCGGTGTGCAGGCGCGCCAGCTCCATCCGCATGTCGACGCGCAGGGCCGCGTCGAGGTTGCTGAGCGGTTCATCGAACAGGAACACGTCGGGCTCGCGCACGATGGCCCGGCCGATGGCGACGCGCTGCCGCTGGCCGCCCGAGAGCTGGGCGGGCTTGCGGTCGAGCAGATGCTCCATCTGCAGCACTCGCGCCGCCGCCCGGATCTTGGCGTCGCGTTCGTCCCTGGGGGTGCCGGCGAGCTTCAGTCCGAAGCCGACGTTGTCGTAGACGCTCATGTGCGGGTAGAGTGCGTAGGACTGGAACACCATGGCGACGCCGCGGTCGCGCGGCTCCACGTTGTTGACGAGCCGGCCGCCGATCTCGATCCGACCGGATGTCGTCTCCTCCAGTCCGGCGACCATCCTGAGCAACGTGGACTTGCCGCAGCCGGATGGGCCGACGAAGACCACGAACTCGCCGTGCTCGACCTCAAGATCCACGCCCTTGATCACTTCAACGGCACCGAAGTTCTTGCGCACGTCCTGGAGTTTCAGCCCAGCCATGGATGTATCTCCGATGCGGGGATTCTATTGCCCGCCTTGTGTGAAGCGCGACCTCATCCCTTGACCGAGCCCTGCAGGAGCGCCGCGACGAAATGGCGCTGGAAGACCAGGAACAGGAGGACGGTCGGGGCCAGAATGAGCAGTGAGCCGGCGCAGAGCAGCGGCACGTCGGTGCCCCACTGTCCCTGGAAGGCACCGAGGGCGCCGGCCATGGTGCGCAGGCTCGGATCCCGTACCAACACCACCGGCAGCAGAAACTGGTTCCAGGTCCACAGGAACAGCAGGATCGTCAGCGACATGATGGCCGGCCGGGCAAGCGGCACCTGGACGAGCCAGAACTCCTTCCAGCGCGTGGCGCCGTCGAGCTGCGCCGCCTCGGTGAGGTCGTTCGGAACGTTGAGGAAATGGGCGCGCATCCAGTAGACCGAGAACGGCATGTAGAGGCCGATCAACGGCAGGATGATGGCGAAGCGGGTGTTGAGCAGGCCGAACGCCCGAACCTCGTAATAGAGCGGGGTGATCACCGCCTCGAACGGCAGCGTCAGGCCGGCGACGAACACCAGGTAGATCCACTTGTTGCGACCACCGGTGAGCTTGGCGAGGCCGTAGCCGGCCATGGTGGCGGCGAGGACCGATATAGGCACGACGCCGAGCACGATCAGCGTGCTCGATAGCAGAAGCTGGCCCATGTTGGCGGCCTCGAAGGCCTTGACGAAGTTGTTCCACTGCGGGTCGTCCGGCCAGCTCAGGCCGTTCGGATAACTGCCGGAGGGGGCGAGCGCCGCCGTGAACATGCTGAGGAACGGCAGAAGCGTCACCGTCATCAGCAGGGCGAGCAGCAGGCGCGCCAGCCAGGCCTTGGGTTTGGCAGCCGTCATTTCTTCTCTCGCGCGTACCACTGGACGGGGGTGATGGCGATCAGCACCAGCACCATCAGGACGATGGCAAGTGCCGAGGCGAGGCCGACCTGACGGTGGGCGAAGGCGAGCCGGTAGATTTCGAGGCCGGGCACCATCGTGGTGATGCCGGGGCCGCCGCCGGTCGCGATGTAGACGATGTCGAAACTGGCCAGCGCCGAGATGACGGTGACGGTGATGCAGACGCCGATCTCCTGCCGGAGGCCCGGCAGCGTGACGTAGCGGAACTCGTGCCATGGTCTGGCGCCGTCGAGCCGCGCCGCTTCGTAGAGGCTGGGATCGATCTTGGTGATCCCGGTCACCAGCAACATGGTGCAAAGGCCGAGCAACACCCAGGCGCCGATGATGCCGACGGCGGGCAGGGCGAAATCGAAGTCGCCGAGCCAGCCGCGCGCCCAGTCGGCAAGGCCGACCGCTGTCAGCGCCTGATTGACGAGGCCGGTCGAGGCGAACATCCAGCTCCAGGCGATACCGGCGGCGACCAGCGGAATGACCTGCGGCAGGAACAGAATGGTGCGCGTCAGCGTGCCGAAGGTGCCGGCCATATGGCCGCGGATGGCGGAGGCTACGGCGAGGCCGAGCAGCACCGGGATCACCGTGAAATAGAGCACCAGCTCGAAGGCGTTGCCGATGATGGAAAGAAGGTCGGGATCGGTCAGCACCGTCACATAGTTGGCAAGCCCGGTGAACCGGGCCTTGCCGATGCCGTCCCAACGCAGCGTCGAGTAGTAGAGGGACATGACGAGCGGCGCCAGCACGAACACGGCATAGGCCGTAAACGCCGGCAACACGAACAATACGGCCGTGGCGCGGGCCTTCTGGCTTTTCCCGCCTGGGAAAAGCCGTGACATCCGCAGCCGGGTGTCTCCGGAGGGTGTTCCGTGGTTCATCTCGGGCTCCGCTCGTCTCTCTCGTGTCCCGCCGCGTCAGCGGGAGAGTTCGGTCTCATACTCCTTCTGGACCGCCTTCAGCAGCCCGTCGGCCGTCTGCTGTCCGCCGATCATCTTCTGAAGTTCGGGCGTCCAGCCGGCTGCGAAGATGGCGCCGGTGGCATTGGCGATGAAGTCCATGGCGCCGTTGTCCTTGGCGAGTACCTGGCCGGCGGCCAGCGTCGCTTCGGTCACCGAGCCGGGCGTCACCGCGGGGATCGGCATGTCAGCCGGACCGCCGGGGTTGGAGCCGCCGACTTCAACGTTGATCTTGCGCGCGTCGGGGTTGGTCGCCACCCAGTTGAGGAAGAAGGCGGCGCAGTCGGCATGGGCCGCCTTGGCGGCGATGCCGAAGGTGAGCGGGGCCGACATGGCGGCATGGCGACTGCCGGCCTCGACGGACGGCATTAGGAAGAAGCCGAACTTGCCCGCCGCCTGCTTGTCCAGGTTGCCCGACTCCCAGTCGCCGTTGAACATGAACAGACCCTCGCCGCCGATGAAGCGGCTCATCATCTGGAAATACTCGATGGCGTTGGCGTCCTTGGGGAAGTAACCCGCCTTGATCCAGCCTTCGAGATGCTGGGCCGCCTTGAGGTTGTCGGGCGTGTCGATGCTGGCGCCGTCCTTCTGGAAGATCCAGTCGTTGATCGGCTCCGGCGCGCCATAGGCGCCCATCAGGTTCTGCAGCGGGAAGGCGAGACCGCCGGTCGCCTTGTTCCATTGCATGATCGGCTGGACGCCGGCTTCCTTGGCCTTGGCGAGAGCGGCGTCAAGTTCGGTCAGGGACTTCGGCGGCTCGGCCATGCCGACCTTGGCGGCAAGCTCCTTGTTGTAGAACACGCCGGTCATCGAATAGTTGATGCCCATGGCGTAAAGGGAGCCGCTGCCGCGCGGCCGTCCGCCCTGCTCGACGCGCAACTGCACGAGCTGCGAGGGTGGGAACTTGTCCCAGCCGAAGGCCGTGAAATACGGGTCAAGGTTGGCGAGAAGGTCGTTGGCGACGAGATCGCTCATCGTCGGCAACCGGATGAGATCCGGCGCGTCGTCCTCCGACAGCGTGCGCGGGCTGTTCTCCAGGAGGTTGGCGAACTGGTCCTCCTTGATGTCGAAGGTGACGTTCGGAAACTGCCGGGTGAATTCTTCCGCCAGTTTGGTCGGCAGCGGGAAGCCCGTTTCGAAATAGGCGTTGAGCACCACGGGGTCGGCGCCGCAACTGGGAGCGGCGAGGGCGCCGCCGGACAGCAGCGTCACCGGAAGGGCGACGCCGAACAACAGCCTTATGGAAAGTCTGGCTCTCATGATCATCTCCTCCTTACACGCGGGCACGCGGCGGCAGGCCGCTGCTTCTGCAAGTTCCATCCGCACGCCTAGCTCCTCTGCTCGGGCGCGGCGGCCTCCTCACACCAAGGGGCGCAGCGCGTCGATGATCGCCGTCGCCCGTTGATCCTCCGGCCCCATCATCCAGTTGGTGACGTAGCCAAAACCGATCCTCCGTTCCGGATCGGCAAAACCGACCTGACCGCCGGCGCCATCGTGCCCGAAGCATTTCGGGCCGATGTAGCGGCGGGCGTCCGAATCGAGCTGGAAGCCGGCTCCCCAGCGCGCGTAGGGCGGGATGGCGGCAAACACCGGCTCACCGCCGGAACGCTCCTCGATCGCGATGGCGACCGTCGCGTCGTCGAGGAGGCGGACACCGCCGGTTGAGACAACCGTCGCCGACCAGATTGTGGCGAGGGCCCGTGCCGAAGCGATGCCGCCGGCGCCCGGAATTACCGCCGCCCGGATGCGGCGGGCGTTGAAACCGCCATCGGGGGTGACGAGATCGGCGGGTAGCGCCGAGCCCAGCGTCATCGCCCGGTAGGGCCAGTTGGGCGATGGCTTCAGCGCTTCCGTAGCCCACAACTCGGTCAGCGCCGGGCTGACTTGCAGGTGAGCCGGACGATCCGCATCGCCATCGGGCAGGCCGATCCAGGCATCGATGCCGAGCGGGCCGGCAATCACGTCGTGAAAAGTGCGGCCGACACTTTGGCCGGTCACCCGCCGGATGACCTCGCCATTGAGCCAGCCGTGCGTGATGGCGTGATAGGCGTAACCGGTCCCGGGGCGCCATAGCGGCTCCTGCGCGGCCAGCACCTCCGCCATCCGCGCCCAATCGACAATGTCGGCCTCCGTGAGATCGGCCCGCGTCGCTGACAGACCGGCCCGGTGGGAGAGGGCCTCGCCGACGGTGACGTCCGCCTTGCCGGCGGCGGCGAACTCGGGCCAGTAGCGGCTCACTGGTGCGTCGTAGTCAAGCCGTCCCTCCTGTACGAGGCGCGCCGACAGGATGGACAGCAATCCCTTGGTGCAGGAAAACACGACCGACGGCGTATCGCCGGTCCAGGGGCGCCCGTCGCGTTCGTCGGCGGTGCCGCCCCAGAGGTCAACGACCATCTTGCCGGCCACCCGAACGGAAAGGGCCGCGCCCATGGTCGGCCGACCGGCAAAGCCTTCGGCAAAGGCCTCTGCCAGCGGCTCGAAGCCGGGTTTCACGCTGCCGGAAACGACGGGCATCATTGGTCGTTCTCCACGATGAGAAAGCCTTCTGCGTCGGTCATGAGAGGCATCGGGTCGGAAAGACCCTCGATGTCGCCGTCCTCTTGCATGCAGGCGAGGAGGACCGGCCGCTTCTGCCTGTCGAATGCGATGCGGCCGGAGTAGTGGCTCTCGGGCAGCAGCAGCCGCGCTTCCGAGAGGCAGAGATGATCGAGCGATTCCAGCGGCAATGTCCAGATGCCGCCCATGCCACCGGCCCGGTGTCCGGCCAGCTTGCTGCTGTCGCAGCTGAAGATCATGTGCTTGCGGTCCGCGATGTCGACGATCTGGATGACCTCGACATGGGCAAAACCGCTGCCCGGCAGCGATAGCGGCGGTGCCGCCACCCAATGGTCGAGGTCCCTCGATACGGCATGGCCGACGACGCCGCGGTCGAGGGGATCGCCTTCCCTTGCCCGCGCGGTCACCAGCATGTGCCAATTGCCGTCTTCGCCTCGGAACACCCATGGGTCGCGCCACGCCTCTTCCGGCCATGCCGACGATCCGAGCGTCTCGTACCAGCGGCAGTCGGCCGACAGCAGCGAGCCGGCGCGCTTCTGCCAGACGTCGAGGTCGGCGGAAACCGCCAGCCCGACCGTCTCGACATTGGCCGGTCCCTTGTCGGACAGAAACCGCGAGCCGGTGTAGAACATGCGCCAGAGACCGGCATCGTCCCGCACCACGCATCCTGTCCACACGGCCGTGGCGTCGAAGGCGTCCTCTTCGCCATGCTCCAGTGCCGGCCCGAGATCGGTCCATCTCCGGAGGTCGCAGGAGATGGCGTGCCCGATCTGGGCATTCCGGTGGCGAGCGTCGGGATGGCCGAGCGATCGCGGGGCATTCAGGAAGTAGAGATGGTAGGCCGCCCCGTCATCGGCGATCCAGAAATCCCAAACCCAGCTTTGTGGTGGGCAGAAAACCATGGCGAGCCCCACAGTCCTTTGCTAAAACCATTTAGCAAATGCAATGTCAGGCGAAAGTTGTCAAGTGGTCATAGGTCCGGCTATCTCAGCTTGGATGGAAACGAGCTGGAAAGCGGCAGCGGGAGAGGTGAGAGCGATTGCAGAAGAAGCGGGTCACCCTGGCCGACGTGGCTCGCCTAGCCGGGCTGTCGCCGACGGCCGCGTCGATGATTCTCACGGGCCGGCCGGACACCCGTCTTTCCGCCGAAGCGCACGCCAAGGTCCATGCCGCAGCGGCGGAGCTGGGTTATCGGCCAAACGTGGCGGCCCGCGCCCTCCGGACCGACCAGTCGCGGTCGATCGCCTTCATTTCCGACTATGTCGCGACGACGCGCTTCGCGAGCGGCCTCATTCGCGGCGCCCTCGCGGCCGCCGATGCAGCCAAGAACGTCTTGCTGGTGCTGGAAACCGGCGGCGAGCCAGCCCGGACGCTGCGTGCGATCGAGGCGGCGCTCGATCGTCAGGTCGACGGGGTGATTCTGGCGGCCATGCGAGCCCGCGAAGTTTTCCTTCCGGATATCGCCATCTCCGTGCCGACCGTCATGCTGAACGGCACGAACGCGCGTCTTCCGATCTCCGTCCTGCCGGATGAGTTCGAAGGTGGCCGAACCGCCGTCCGCCTCCTTGCCGAAGCGGGGATCACCGACCGCCTCGTTCTGCTCGGACACAACCCCGAAGAGGAGCGCGGGCAGTTCCGCTCAGAGCCGATTTCTCGGCGCCTCGCCGGCATTCGCGCCGAAATGGCGGCGCAGGGCCTGACGTTTGCAGACGAGCTGAGCTCGTGGGACTGGGAAGTGTCGAACGGTTACGATCTGGTCCGTCGATTGCTCAGGAAAGATCGTCCGAGGGGGCTTCTCTGCCTCAATGACCGCCTGGCCTTCGGTGCCTATCAGGCCCTGGGCGAGGCGCACCTTTCCATTCCCGGCGACGTGGCGCTGGTCTCCTTCGACAACGACGAACTGGCGTCCTATCTGCGACCGGGGCTTACAACCATCGCCTTGCCACACCAGAAAATGGGCCAGCTCGCCGTCGAGCTGTTGCTCAACGGGCCGCTGGCCGCCGGGGAACGTCTGGTCCCGATGTCGGCCGTGTCTCGCGGATCCCTTCCGGCGACCACTTCCTGATCGCGCGCCCCATCCCTCGCCATAGTTCCGCCCACCGCGCAACCCATGGAAGAGAAAGCGATTCCGAAGGGCTCCTTGCCGCCTCCCGTGGAGTCGTGTGCGCGGGAAAAGCCGGCTTTGCCGACAAAATCCCTTGAAAGCTTGAGAAAAGGATCGCAAGGAAGGCCGGAAAGGGACGGCGCGGCATCATGGCGGGCGACGATGACAGGGCAAGGGGCGGCGCTGGACGCGACGCCAAGGCGGAGTGGGAGCGGCGGTTGGCCGAAGCGCTGCGCGAGAATCTTCTGAAGCGCAAGGCGCAGGCCCGTGGCCGTCGCGCCGGCGAGGCAGGCCAGCGCGCCGGGCTCACTGCGGCGCGGCCCGACGACGCCAAGCCGTCGGGCAGTTCCGACGAGTAGTGCAACGGATCCTTGCGATCGAACACGGGTTTTTGCCGGCGCCGCCGGCCAGAGGTGAAGATGGACAAGATCAGGATCGTCGGCGGCAATCCGCTCAACGGCATCATTCCGATTTCCGGCGCCAAGAACGCGGCCTTGCCGCTGATGATCGCCAGTCTGCTGACCGATGAAACGCTGACGCTTGAGAATGTGCCCCGGCTCGCCGACGTGCGGCAGCTCACCAACATCCTCGTCAATCACGGTGTCGACTATGGCGTCAACGGCAAGCGCCAGGGCGAGGGGCTGCTGACCGGCCAGACCGTTTCGCTCACCGCTCGTTCGATCACCGACACCACAGCCCCCTACGAACTGGTCTCCACCATGCGGGCCAGCTTCTGGGTGATCGGGCCGCTTCTCGCCCGCATGCACGAGGCGCGGGTGTCGCTGCCCGGCGGCTGCGCCATCGGCACGCGGCCGGTCGACCTGTTCCTGATGGGCCTCGAGCGGCTGGGCGCCAGGATCGACGTCGAGGGCGGCTATGTTGTCGCCAAGGCGCCGGGCGGCCTCGTCGGCAATCGCGTCGTCTTCCCCAAGGTGTCGGTGGGCGCCACCCACGTCATCATGATGGCGGCGACGCTCGCCAAGGGCGAGACGGTGATCGAGAACGCCGCCCGCGAGCCCGAGGTCGTGGATCTCGCCCGCTGCCTCTCGGCCATGGGCGCCCGCATTTCCGGCGCCGGCACGTCGACCATCGTCATCGAGGGCGTCGATCGCCTGCGTGGCGCACGCCACCGCGTCGTTGCCGATCGCATCGAGACCGGCACCTATGCCATGGCCGTGGCCATGACCGGCGGCGACGTGTTGCTGGAGGGCGCCGAAGCATCGCTGCTCGAAGCGCCGATCGAGGTGCTGCGCCAGGTCGGAACAGAGATCGACGAGACCAACAGCGGCCTGCGCGTCCGGCGCAATGGCGCCGGCATCGTCGCCGCCGACGTGGTCACCGATCCTTTCCCCGGTTTCCCCACCGACCTGCAGGCGCAGTTCATGGCGCTGATGACGCGGGCGCGCGGCACGGCCCGCATCACCGAGACCATTTTCGAGAATCGCTTCATGCACGTCGCCGAGCTGGCCCGCTTCGGCGCGCGCATCAGCCTCGAAGGGCAGGTCGCCACCGTCGAGGGCGTCGAGCGCCTGAGGGGCGCGCCCGTGATGGCCACCGACCTGCGCGCCTCGGTGTCGCTGGTGATCGCCGGCCTTGCCGCCGAGGGTGAGACGGTGATCAACCGCGTCTACCACCTCGATCGCGGTTTCGAGCGGCTGGAAGACAAGATCGGCCGTTGCGGCGCCGTCATCGAGCGGATCAGCGGCTGACCGAGATGAGCATGGTGATCCGCGAGGCCGAAGCGAGCGACGAAGGCGCCTGGCGCCGCCTCTGGGCAGGTTACCTCGCTCATCTCGACGCCACGGTCCCGGACGAGGTGACCGCCCACACCTGGGCGCGCATTCTCGATCCGGCGAGCCCCGTTTTCTGCCGCCTTGCCGTGGTCGACGGCGCCGTCGTCGGCTTCGCCGTCTGCCTTCTGCACGAGGGGAGCTGGGCGCTGGCGCCGCATTGCTACCTCGAGGATCTCTTCGTCGCTCCCGAAAGCCGCGGTCGCGGCGCCGGCCGGGCGCTGATCGAAGACATCCGAACGCTTGCCAAGGCGAGGGGTTGGGACCGGCTCTACTGGCATACCCGCGAGGACAACCCCGCCCGCCGCCTCTACGACGGCTTCGCGGAGGCGAGCGGCATGGTCGTCTACAAGCTGACGCCCTGATCCGGACCGGTCGAGAACGGCGCGCTGTCCGGACGTTGATATGGCTGATGGCTCCGGCATAATGGCGGCTTTGCAGCGCCATATGGTCTGGGAGGACCGGATGTCATGATCACCGCCTTCGATCCCGAACTCGACCTTCTCTTCGAGCGCGTCGTGCCGACGCCGAGGCGTCTCGTCTGGAGGGCCTGGACCGAGCGGGAAACGCTGGTCAAATGGTTCTGTCCTCGCCCCTGGGAAGCGGTGGGCTGCGAGATCGATCTCCGGCCCGGCGGGCGCTTTGCCACGGTGATGCGATCGCCCGAAGGCGTCGAGGTCGCAGGCGCCAACTGCTACCTCCTCGTCGAGTTGGAAAGGCGGCTGGTGTGGACGTCGGCGCTCACGCCCGGCTTCCGGCCGCATGCCCAGCCGACCAGCGACGCCGACTTCGTCTTCACCGCCGACCTGACTCTCGCCGATGAAGCGGGCGGTACGCTTTACCGGGCACACGTCATGCACTCCACGGCCAAGGCTCGCAAACGGCATGAAGACCTGGGCTTCCAAGACGGCTGGGCCGCCGCTCTCGACCAGCTTGTGGAGACCATGGCCGGCCAAGTTTGACGGCGAATGTCGCCAACGAAGCGAGCCGGCCTGTTTCCACTGGTGTTCAGGGCGGCGAAGTCTTGCTTCGCCGTCTCATCCGCCCTATCTCAAGGCAACCTCGGCGGGGCGAGGTTCCTCTTGCACTCCGCCGCCTTGACAGGAGCGGACAACCCTCCATGGACATGCTGAAACTCGCGGCTCTCGACGCCGAAGACCTCAAGGTGATCGCGGCTCACGCGCAGGATGCCGTCGGCAAGGTCGGCGACATCGTCTGGCGGCCGACCGAGCATCGCCTCACCTTGGAACTCAATCGCTTCGCCTGGGAGAAGGCCGGCGGCCGCAGCAAGGAGCGCCGGCGCACCCTTCTGCACTTCGCCCGCGTCGAGGCGGTCAAGTCGGCCCAGATCCGGCGCGATTTTCCCGACGCCATCGTCAGCCTTCTCACCATCCGTTTCGAGGGGCAGGATGACGACCCGTCGGGGCGGATCTTCCTCGAATTTGCCGGCGGCGGCTCGATGCGGCTCGACGTCGAGTGCATCGAAGCGAGCCTGACCGATCTCGGCGCCGCCTGGGCCACCGAGCATCAGCCGCGCCACGATCTCAACTGACCGCCCGATCCTTTCGTTTTCGCTGGAGAGACCCGTGGCTATCCGCCTCGATGACCGCGCGCCCGACTTCGAGGCCCGCTTTTCCGCCTTCTTGACCACCAAGCGCGAAGTGTCGGCCGACGTTGACGCCGCCGTCGCCGACATCATCGCCGACGTGCGGGCCCGCGGCGACGCCGCGCTCCACGACTGGACGGAAAAGCTCGATCGCTTCGACAGCCGCGCCCGTGGCCTTCGCGTTTCCGAGGCGGAGATCGACGCGGCGGTGGCAGCGGTCAAGCCCGAGGTGATGGAGGCACTGAAGCTCGCCCGCGATCGCATCGAAAGCCACCACGCGCGCCAGAAGCCCAGAGATGACCGCTACACCGACGCCATCGGCGTCGAGCTGGGCTCGATCTGGACGGCGATCGAGGCGGTCGGGCTCTATGTGCCGGGCGGCACCGCGAGCTATCCGTCGAGCGTGCTGATGAACGCCGTGCCGGCCAAGGTGGCCGGCGTCGATCGCCTGGTCATGGTGGTGCCGACGCCCGGTGGCGAGGTCAATCCGCTGGTGCTGGCGGCGGCTCGCCTCGCCGGCGTCGACGAGGTCTATCGCATCGGTGGGGCGCAGGCGGTGGCGGCGCTCGCCTATGGCACCGAGACCATCCGCCCCGTGGCCAAGATCGTCGGCCCCGGCAACGCCTATGTCGCAGCCGCCAAGCGCCGCGTCTTCGGCACCGTCGGCATCGACATGATCGCCGGTCCCTCGGAAGTGCTGATCATTGCCGACCGCGACAATGATCCGGGCTGGCTGGCTGCCGATCTGCTCGCCCAGGCCGAGCACGACAAGGCGGCGCAATCCATCCTGATCACCGACGACGCATCCCTCGCCGATACAGTGGAAAAGGCGGTCGAGCGCCAACTCGCGGCGCTGCCGCGCGGTGGCATCGCCGCCGACTCCTGGCGCGACTACGGCGCCGTCATCCTGGTCGAAAGCCTCGACCGGGCCGTGCCGCTCAGCGATCGCGTCGCGCCCGAGCATCTGGAACTCGCCGTCGCCGATCCCGAGGCCATGCTCGCGCATATCCGCAATGCCGGCGCCGTCTTCGTCGGGCATCACACGCCCGAAGCCGTCGGCGACTATGTCGGCGGCTCCAACCATGTGTTGCCGACCGCCCGATCGGCCCGCTTCTCCTCGGGCCTCGGCGTGCTCGACTTCATGAAGCGCACTTCGCTCCTGAAGGTTCCGCCCGCCGCGCTGAAGCAAATCGGGCCGGCCGCCATCACGCTCGCCGAGGTGGAAGGCCTCGGCGGACATGCGCGCAGCGTATCGATCCGGCTTGAGTGATCGCTACCTGTCGGTCTTGCAGGTGTTGACGCCGATGAGGGTGTAGGCCGGGCAGAAGTTCATGAGAGCGGTCGCCACAAGGACGAGGCCGACGAGGCCGATGAGCCACGCCCAGCCGCCGAGTCCCATGAAGGCCATGCCGGCGAGCGACGGCACCGCGATGATGAGAAGGATGAGCCCGGCGATCAGCCGGATGAGGCGGTCGGTCGAACCAACGTTCTTGATCATGGCACGCTCCTTTTTTGCCTCGGATTTTCCATCCGCGGTGAAAGCGTAGACCTCGCCGGTACGGCCGGCAACGCGCCAAAGTGCGAGAACTCAACGAAAAATGCGCGGCTGGGACCGCGCATTTCTTGAACCCCTTATTGTCGCTCAGGCCGTTCTGAGGTTTTTCACGAAGCTGGCGACCTCGCCCTTCAGGCTGGAGGCTTGCGTCTGCAGCGCGTCGGACAGCGACATCAGCTGCGTCGCGGCCGAACCGGTCATTTCGGCGGCCGTGCCGACGCCGGCGATGTTTTCGGTCACGCCGCTGGCGCCGTTGGCGGCCTTGTGGGTATTGCCGGCGATCTCCGTCGTTGCCGCGCCCTGTTCCTCGACGGCGCCGGCAATCGACTGCGTGACACCCTGAATGGTGCCGATGGTCGAGACGATCAGCGAGATGCTGTCGACGGTGACGGCCGTTGCCGTCTGCATCTCCTGGATCTTGTGGGCGATCTCTTCGGTGGCCTTGGCGGTCTGGCCGGCGAGGTTCTTGACCTCCGAGGCGACGACCGCAAAGCCCTTGCCCATTTCGCCGGCGCGAGCCGCTTCGATGGTGGCGTTGAGGGCCAGGAGGTTGGTCTGCTCGGCAATCGCCCGGATCAGCTCGACCACCTCGCCGATACCCTGGGCCGAGGCGGACAGCGCCTTGACGTTCTCGCTCGAGCGTTGGGCTTCGCCGGCAGCCGAGCGGGCGATATCGGCCGACCGCGTCACCTGCGTGGTGATCTCGCGCACCGAAGCCGACAGCTCCTCGGTGCCGGCCGCCACCGTTTGGACGTTCTCCGACGCGGTTTCTGCGGCGCCCGCGACGGCCTGGGCCTGCCGGCTGGTCTCGTCGGCGGTGGAGGCGAGTTTGCGGGCGGCGTCGGCGACCTCGCCCGACGAGTGAACGAAACCTTCGGCCAGCGCGCCCATGGCCGCCTCGAAGCGGTCGGCGATGGCGGCGCGCTCGGCGATGAGCCGCTCGCGATTGCGGGCCTCGGCTTCCGCGCTCTCGAGCCGCAGCCGCTCCGTCTCCATGAGCCCGTCGCGGAACACCTTCAGCGTGGCGGCCATCTTGCCGATTTCGTTCGTGGAATCCGCATGAGGGATGGAGGCAGAGAGGTTGCCGCCAGCGACCTCGCCCATCGCTCTGGTGATCCGGTGCAGCGGACGAACTACGCCGTAGAAGACGAAAGCCAAAGCGCCAAGCGCCAGGACGATGCCCGCTGCGATGGTGCCGGCCGTGAGGGCGAAGGCGCTCCGATATTCGGCTACGGCTTCGGCCTGGGCGACGGCCGTGTCGGCGTTGATCTGGTCGATGCCCGACTGCAGCGCCGCGATGACGGCATTGAACGGCGGCTGCGACGTCCTGTTGAGAATGGTCGAAGCCTCGTCGGCCTTGCCGTCGACCATCTTCTGGTAGATGTCGTTGTGCATCGCGACATAGGTCGGCCAGTTCGCCTTGAAGGTCGCCAGCACCTCCTGCTGTTTCGGCAGATCGGCGATCAGGCTGGTATACTCGGCCACCGCCTTGTCGACGTCCTTCACCGACTGATCGGCCAGATCCTTGGCTTTCTGGCGCTCGCCGGTGTCGGTGATCTGGGCGAGCCGCGCCGAGCGCACGCGCAGGCGCGTCATCGAGTAGCGGATCTCTCCGAGGCTTCTGACCAGCGGCAGCTTGTGGTCCGCGAACTCGCTGATCCGCTCGTTGGCGGCCGACAACTGCGAGACGGCGACCCATCCCAGGCCACAAGTCATCAGCAGCAGCGCGACAATAGTCGCCATCAGTGAAGTCTTGAGGGAAATAGTCATGAATATCCCCGAGGCGAAGTGCATCGGACGGGTATTACATGCTTGCTTTGTTAATGAAGTATGCCGAATTGATCATGGAGTCGAATACTACGTGTTTTCTTGGGGAGACTGGTCGATTTTCCGCCGTTTTACGAAGGAATATGCAAAAAAATGAAAATATCAATCCGCTCAAAAGCAGGCATCAGCCCAACTGCCGAGGGACGGAAAGGCACTCCTCTCCGCCCCGGGCTTGTGTCAGGCGAGACTCTTTTCAAGAAGCGAGGCGACCGACGCGGCGAAGGTGGCCGGATCGCTCGGCGCCTCACCGTCGAGAATGCGCGCCTGTCCGACGAGAAGCGGCGCCGCCGCCGTCACTGCCGCCGTGTCGCCGGCCGCCGCCTTGGCCGCCAGCGCCTTGATCAGGCTGTGGCCGGCGTTGAGCTCCAGCACCGGCTTGCCGAGGGCTGCCTTGCCTTCCTGGCGGGCGACCAGCTTCTCGGTCATCCGGTCGAGGCCGAAGTCGGAGGCCACGAGGCAAACGGGGCTGGTGGCAAGGCGGGCCGACAGGCGCACGTCGGCCACGTCGTCCTTCAGGCTTTCCTTCAGCGTCGCGACGAGGCCGGCCATCTCGGCCCCCGGCTTCTCGTCCTTGTCCGCTTCTAGCGGCTTGACGTTGTCGAGATCGGCTTCGCCCTGCGTCACCGACTTGAACGGCTTGCCCTCGTAGCCGAGCGCGGTGCGCACCCAGAAGGCGTCGACCGGGTCGGTCAGGATCAGCACTTCCAGGCCGCGCGCCGCGTATCCCTCAAGGTGCGGCGAGGCCAGAACCTGCTTCTCGTCTTCGCCGAGGGCGTAGTAGATCGCCGTCTGGTTTTCCTTGAAGTCCTTGACGACGTCGGCCAGCGACCGCCAGTTGTCGCCCGAGGTGGTGGTCTTGAAGCGGACGACCTTGAACAGCTCGTCGCGACGCTCGGGCGCCTCGTAGAGGCCTTCCTTGATCACCGCGCCGAACGAGGCCCACATCTTGTTGAACAGGTCGGCGTCGGTCTCCGCCAGCTTCGACAGTTCGGAGAGCACGCGGCCGGTGACGCCCTTGGCGATGGCTTCGAGCACCGGGTTCTTCTGCAGCATCTCACGTGACATGTTGAGCGGCAGGTCTTCGCTGTCGATCACGCCGCGAACGAAGCGCAGCCACGCCGGCAGGATCTCCGCCTCGTCGGTGATGAACACGCGCCGCACGTAGAGCTTCACCCGGCCCTTGCGGCTGGGGTCGAACAGGTCGAACGGCTTTTCGCGCGGCACGAACAGCAGCACGTTGTACTCCTGCCGTCCTTCGGCGCGGTAGTGCAGCGTCAGCGCCGGCTCGTCCCAGGCGGTGGCGACGTGGTGATAGAATTCCTTGTACTCGTCGGCCGTCACTGCGGACTTGGGCTTCACCCAGAGGGCCGAGCCGTCGGCCAGCTCGCGTGGCTCCTCGCCGCCGTTGAAGCGGATCGGCACCGGCACATGCGCCGAGTACTCGTGGACGATGCGCTCCAGCGTGTGCTCCTCGGCGTAGGAGAGGGCGTCGTCGTTGAGGAACAGCTCGACCACGGTTCCCCGGTCGGGCGCGTCGGCGACCTCCACCGGCGTCAGCTCGAAGGTGCCGGCGCCATCCGATTCCCAGGCCCAGGCCTCATCGCTGCCGGCCTTGCGCGACACCACGCGGACGCGGTTCGCCACCATGAAGGCGGAGTAGAAGCCGACGCCGAACTGGCCGATCAGCGCCTGTCCCTCGGCCTTGACGGCAAGGCCGTCGAGGAAGGCGCGGGTGCCTGAACGGGCGATGGTGCCGAGATTGTCCTTGAGCTCGTCGTGGCTCATGCCGATGCCGTTGTCGGCGACGGTGAGCGTCTTCTTGTCCTTGTCGGCCGAAAGCGTGATGGCAAATCCGCCTTCGCCGGCAAGCTGCGGCTCGGCGATGGAGAGATAGCGAAGCTTCTCGCAGGCATCGGCGGCGTTGGAAATCAGCTCGCGCAGGAAGATGTCTTTGTTGGAATAGACCGAATGCACCATGAGGTGCAGCAGGCGGGAAACTTCGGCCTCGAAGCTGTGACGTTCCGTTTGCGTCATGGTCTCGCTCATATGGATGATAGGGGCCGGGAAACCGGCGCGCGTCCGCTATGTGTTGCCAGGAAGGCCAGGAGTCAAGCGGCGCTGCGCCAGATCGCGGCCACCTTTGGCCAACGGCCGAGGCATGCGTAAAACTCCTGTCCGGGTCGACCTTTGCCGGCTTCGTGGGACAGGTCTGGCGTGCTATGCCTCGGCGACGTTTTCGCGGAGGACAGTCGTGACCGACACCGACAGTATCACCGGGCGCCTCGTATCGGTGACCCTCGATGCCGCATCGATCGGCCAGATTTCGCGCGAGGTCGATCACGAACGGCAAGTGGCGATCTTCGATCTTCTGGAGCAGAATTCCTTCGAGCCGGTTGGGATGGCGGGCGGCGAGTTCGTCCTTCGGCTGTCGCTGGTCTCCAATCGCCTCGTGTTGCAGATCTTCCGCGCCGACGGCGAGCCGGTCACCACCCATATCCTGTCGCTGACCCCCTTCCGCCGCATCATTCGCGACTACTATCTGGTGTGCGACAGCTATTACGAGGCGATCAAGGTGTCGACGCCGACCCAGATCGAAGCGATCGACATGGGGCGGCGGGCGCTGCATGACGAAGGCGCGCAAATCCTCATCGACAAGCTGGCGGACAAGATCGTCATCGACAAGCTGACGGCGCGGCGTCTGTTCACGCTGATCGCCGTTCTGCGCTGGAAAGGCTGACGCGAAGGCCGGGAACGGGCTATCTGGTTGGAGGCTCATGACGGACGACGAGGAAACAGTGGCGGAGGTGAAGCAGCCCGGCGCGGTGCTGTTTGCCTGTTCGTTCAACGCGGTGCGCTCGCCCATGGCGGCGGCCATCGCGCGTCATCTGTTTCCCGGCAAGATCTTCGTCGACTCGGCCGGCGCCCGCCGTGGCGAACTCGATCCCTTCGCCGTGACGGTGATGGATGAGATCGGTCTCGACATCTCCCATCACAGGCCGCAGACCTTCGAAGATCTCGAAGACAGCAACTTCGATCTCATCATATCGCTCGCCCCTGACGCCTATCACCGGGCTCTCGAATACACGCGCTACAACTCGGTCGAGGCCGAATACTGGCCCACCGCCGACCCGACGCTCGCCACCGGGGCGCGCGAGCGCATCCTCGACGAGTACCGGGCGGTCCGCGACCAACTCATGGCCCGCATCAAGGCGCGGTTGGGCTGGACGCCATCCTTCGAACCGCGCCGCGAGGGCGTGCGCGAGGAGGGGGCGAGGGCGGAGAACGGCTGATCGAAGCGTCGCCGACCGCTACGTCCGTCCATCCGCTCGCTTTTCTGGGCGTTTTTCCGCCTGGGGAGTTTATTTTGCAGCGCATTTCGGATAGTTATCCGCCACCAATTCCCGAAAACGGATCAATGCCCGCATGACCAAGGAAGAAGTCCTGGAGTTTCCAGGCGTCGTTTCGGAACTTTTGCCCAACGCGACTTTCCGCGTTCGTCTCGAGAACGACCATGAAATCATCGCTCACACGGCCGGCCGCATGCGCAAGAACCGCATCCGCGTCCTCGCTGGCGACAAGGTTCTGGTCGAGATGACGCCCTACGACCTCACCAAGGGCCGCATCACCTACCGCTTCAAGTAAGCGGCACCAGGAGGCGGCGAGCCGCTCCGGCTCGATCCGGGGTGCGGGCGGCTGTCTCCAAGCCAGCGAAGGTGAGCCCGATGACCAATCGTCCCGTCCTGGTTCTGGCGTCTGCGAGCCCGCGCCGCGTGGCGCTGCTCAACCAGCTCGGCATCGCGCCCGATCTGCTGCTGCCGGCCGACGTCGACGAGACGCCCGGCCGGGCCGAACTGCCGCGCCGTCTCGCCCGCCGTCTCGCCCGCGCCAAGGCGGAGGTCGCCGCCCATCGCGTGCCGCTGCAGGACTATCCCGGCCGCGAGGTGCTGGTGCTCGCCGCCGACACCGTCGTCGCCGTCGGCCGTCGCATCCTGCCCAAGGCCGAAACCTTTGCCGATGCCGAGGGCTGCATCGCGTTGCTGTCGGGCCGCACCCATCGCGTCTTCACGGGGCTGGCGCTCGCCACCCCGTCCGGCCTGCGCGAAAAGCTGGTCGAGACGCGCATCCGCTTCAAGCGCCTGTCGTCGCAGGAGATGGCCGACTACCTCGCCTCCGGCGAGTGGCAGGGCAAGGCCGGCGGCTACGCCGTCCAGGGTTTTGCCGGCGCCTTCGTCGCGTCCGTGTCGGGCTCCTACTCCTCGGTGGTCGGCCTGCCGCTGCACGAGACGGCCAATCTGCTCGAATCCGCCCGCTACCCGGTGCGTGCGCGCTGGGCCGACGGAGCGATCGCCTGATGGTCGCGCCGAAGGGCAGCCGCTGCCCCAACTGCGGCGAACCGACCGATCCCGCTTTCAAACCCTTCTGCAGCAAGCGCTGCAAGGACGTCGACCTCAACAGGTGGCTGAAGGGGTCCTATTCGATCCCCGTCGTCGAGTACGACGATCTTCCCATGCCCGATGACGAGGGCGACGGCCGTCCCTGAGCCGGATCGCCGCCGGAGGACGGTTGGATGGGGTGCTCTTTACCCTTGAAATGGCTCGCCTTTCCATTCCTTGCCGGCGTAGTTGATTTTTCCCGCCAAACCCTCTGGACAGGTCCGCGCGGACTATCTATAAGGCCCGTGCTTCGCCGTTGGGACGCAACCAAACGCCCGGTGGATCGCGGCAAGTGCCTGAGTAGCTCAGTTGGTAGAGCATGCGACTGAAAATCGTAGTGTCGGTGGTTCAATTCCGCCCTCAGGCACCATCTCACTAATTCAACACAGATGAGACAATAGACTAGCAGCGTTTGCGCCGCTCGCTTTACCTGTTTTTCTCCATCTCTCGTGTCATCCTGAGCGCTCCACAGCGAGCCCTACGTTCACACCGAAGTGCACATAGCAGGCTGGGTATCACCGCGCCGCTTGATGTGGCCTCTATCCCCGCCGTGCCCGCGGCGCTCCTCTCGCAGACTGTCGGGCCGTCGTCCAAGAGTGGAGCGGAGCCGGCGAGGCCGATGCATCGAGAATTCTTCCGCCCGGCATTTTCCCGTCGGCGCGCCGAACTCGGAAAGAACCCGTTGGAGCTTGTCTGCCACCAACGGGGTTCCGTGCTGGAGAGGGCGGCGGCTCCGAGGGGCGGGCGCCTTACGGCTTTGCTGCAGCGGGAATCCGGGCGATCACCTTGATCTCGAAGTCGAAGCCGGCCAGCCAGTTGACGCCGACGGCCGTCCAGTTGGGGTAGGGGCGCTCGCTGAACACCCGCTCCTTGACGGCCATGATCGCTCCGAACTGCTTTTCCGGATCGGTGTGGAAGGTCGTGACGTCGACGATGTCGTCGAAGGTGCAACCGGCCGCCTCCAGCACGGCCTTGAGGTTGTCGAAGGCCAGTTGAACCTGGCGGCCGAAGTCCGGCTCGGGCGATCCGTCCGGACGGCTGCCAACCTGTCCGGACACGAACAGCAGATCGCCGGAGCGGATGGCGGCTGAGTATCCGTGCGCTTCGTAAAGGGCGTGCCGGTTGGCGGGGAAAACGGCGTCACGTTGGGCCATGTCGATCTCGCTTTGCTGCTGGAACAGGAATGCGGGCGCTGCCACGGCTCGGCTTCCCGCGCTTCATCGTTTGATATACGATGCGTATGTGAAGTAACTCACATACGTGCCGTATGTCAATCTCATATACGCGACGTATGCGAATTGGAGGAAGCCGAATGGCACGGCGTCAGGAGACCATGGAAGAGAACCGCGGCAAGCTGATCGCGGCGGCGCGAAAGGCTTTCGCGGAGAAGGGCTATTCCGCCGCCTCCATGGACGAGCTGACCGCCAGCGTCGGGCTTACGCGCGGCGCGCTCTACCATAATTTCGGCGACAAGCGCGGGCTCATGGCAGCGGTCGTCGACCAGATCGACACGGAAATGGCCTCGCGCGCCCAGGAGATAGGCGCCCGGCAAGGGGACGGCTGGCAGGGCATGCTGGCCGAAGGCGTGGCCTACATCGAGATGGCCCTCGATCCCGAGGTTCAGCGCATCGTGCTTCTCGACGGCCCCGCCGTGTTGGGCGATCCCTCGCGCTGGCCGAGCCAGGGGCGCTGCCTTCAGGTCACCAGACAGGCGGTGGAGCGTCTGATCGAGCAAGGGGTCGTGAAGCCTCTCGATGCGGAGGCAGTGGCCAGGCTGTTGAGCGGCGGCGCCCTCAATGCCGCGCTGTGGATCGCCGCCAGCGACAGGCCGCAGGAGGTTCTGCCGAAAGCCACCGAGGCCTTCCTGGCCCTCGCCTCCGGTCTTCTCGTGAAGGCGGTATAGGCCTTCTTATCCTGTTAGGAATGATTCCAAACAAGTTCGGGTTACTGCTAACTTGAGAACGATTCTCATATTATCGTTAGATCGCCACCAGTGAACGCGCGATGTCGGTCCGGCCATCGCGTCGTTGGCCGGACCTCGGCCGACGACGCAAGGGATCGGCTGAGACGGTGCGGGCAGGTTGCTGCGCCGGACGCGCGAAACCCAGCGATGGAGAGCTGCGATGCGAAGGCCATTCCCCCCGAAACTCCTTCTTTCCCTCGGCGGCGCAACCTTGCTGCCGCTCATTGCCGCTTCGCCCGCCGCTGCCCACGTCAAGTGGTTCGCGCCCTACATCGTCGGCGCGCCGCCGCAGCCCATCGCGGCGACGCTCGGCAACGTCTGGTTCTGGACCGGCATTCTCCTCGTCCTCGTCTTCTTCCTCGCCACCCGTCTCGTCGAGCGGTCGTCGGCCGGGGAAGCCATCCTGCAGGGGCTCGACCGCGCCACCGGTCCGCTCTGGCTGCGGCTCGACGACTTCGTCCGCGTCGTCATCGGCGCCTTCTTCGTCGCCATCTTCGCCATCGGCGGCGTCTACCTGACGCCCGACCTCAAGACGCCGGCGGAGTGGGTGTCGTGGATGCAGCTCCTGATCGCCGCGCTGATCTTCTCGCGCCGCACGCAGCCGCTTGCCGCCGCCGGCATCATCGGCCTCTGGCTCCTGGCGCTCCGCGACTACGACATCTTCCATCTGCTCGACTACCTGGCGCTGGGCGTCGGCGTGGCCGCCTATCTGGTGCTGGAGGCGCTGCCGAACCCCGACCTGCGGGCGCGTCGCTTCGAGGTGCTGCGCTGGGGCGTCGCCATTGCGCTGATGTGGTCGAGCCTCGAGAAGTTCGCCTATCCCGACTGGTTCTATCCGCTGGTGGTGGAGAAGCCCTTCCTGACATTCGGCATGCCGCGCGACGTGTTCATCCCCATGGCCGGCGTCGCCGAGTTCACCATGGGCTTCGGCCTGATCTGGACGCCGTTGGTGCGCCGCCTGTCGGCCATCGCCCTCTTCGTCATCTTCAATGCCGCTGTCTATCCCTTCGGCCGCGTCGACCTGATCGGTCACGCCCTGATCATGGCGATCATCGTCGCCATCGCCGCCGATCGCACCCGCGAAGTGCATTTCCTGCCGGCGGTGAAGCGGGCCCTGGCCGGCGTGCCGGCCGGCCTCGCGGCGGCCCTCGTCATCTTTGCCACCGGCTACTGGGGCCTGCACGTCGCCATCTATGGCGCCGAGGGCAACGTCGGTGCGGCGCCGGCCGAGCATCTCACGCACACGCCGAATGCCGAGCATCCCCATGGCGTCACCGGCATGAGCGACGGGGTGTCCGACGCCGCGACCGCCGAGGCGGCCTATCAGGCGGCCATGGACCGCATGCACGGACCGATGATGAGCGGCATGGCCGATCCCGATCCGGATGCCGCCTTCGTTCGCGGCATGATCCCGCCTCATCAGGGGGCGATCGACATGGCGGAGATTGTGCTCAAGTTCGGCAAGGACCCTGAGAACCAGCATTTCGCCCGCGAGATCATCGACACGCAGACGCGGGAGATCGCGGAAATGCGGGCGTGGCTGCGCCAGCGCGGCATCGCCGAATAAGCCGAACGGGCGGGGTCCCCCAGGGGATGCGTTCGTCTGGCTCGACATGCAAGGCCGCCCGCCTGCCTCGGAAGGGGCAGTGCGGGCGGTCATCATGCCGGGATCAGGATATCAGCCCGGCGGCGGCCGGCGCGTCAGATCGCTGGCGCGCGGATCCAGCGCCGGGTCGAAACCCGTCCAGCCGCTCTCGCGGTAGAGCTGCTCGCGCTCGGTGAGGTTGACCGGCGGCGTCTCGTCGAGAAGACGGGCCACCATGGGATCCTCACTGTCATCGACGCGCACCGTTACCATGGTGCCGCCGCGCCGGATGGCCTCGGCATAGACCTGCGCTTCTTCCGTGGTCAGGCCGGAGCTTGTCAGGGCGTCGACGATACCGCCGGCCACGCCACCGGCCACCGCGCCGGCGGCAAGGCCGGCGAGCGTCGAGACGAACCAGCCCGTTGCCACGATCGGACCCAGGCCGGGGATGGCCAGCATGCCGACACCGGCGAGCGCGCCGGCGCCGCCACCCAGCACGGCGCCGATGCCGGAGCCGGCAGCCGTCGCTTCGGCACCGTCGCTCACGCGGTTCTCGTCGCTCTCGGGGGAGATGACCGAGATGTCGTCATTGGGGATTCGGGCCGCGCGGAGGCGATCCACGACCGTCATGGCGTCGGACCAGGTGTCGTAAAGTCGGGTGTGCGTACTCATGTTGCTATCCTTCCCAGTGGTCGGAATGGCTGTTGGCTTGAGAGCATCATCCGACCGGAGTGAGACGAGGGCCGAGCAGATGATGCTTGTTAAGCAATGTGTTGGAGTGCCGTTCTGAGTTCGTCCAGGTCGAACGGGGCTCTATGGCCACGCGTGAGCGAGCGCCCTCAGTCCACGCTGATCGTACCCTTGTAGTCGACCGCTACGCTGACGGTGGTGCCGTTGCGGCGAGCATGACCGCGCCAGATGCCGTCTTCGGATTGAGCGAGACCGCTGACATCGGTGTAGCCGGCCTCTTCGAGCCAGGACCTCGCCTGTGCCTCGGTGAAGCTGTTGGCGCCCGGCTCAAGGTTCTCGTCGGCCGGAACCGTCTGCGCCGGTGGCGTGGCGGGCGTCGTCGGCGCGGCGGGATTGGGAGCCGGGGTGGCGGCCGGTTCCGTCGATGTTTGGGCAAGCGCGCCGGTACTGAAGGCGATAACGGCGGCCACGCAGAGTGAGGCGAGTTTCATCGGAATCTCCTCGGACGTTGGGAGCACTATCGATCAAGCGGAGCCGGGAGACGGCACCCTGCCTGTGACTTTGGAGGATGGCGGAGACGGTGTTGGCGACGTCCCGCAACGCCTTTCCAACGCGTCGCAACGGCAATAGTTCCACCGTCTGCATCGCGGTATTTCGCTCCGGCACAAGCATGCCCGACGTAAACCGACGGTTGTCGGCATCGGTCAGCGAAATTCGGCTGGCGGAGATACGTGACGGAACCGTTTCGTGTCTGGGGAATTCACTTGGAGTTGTTTCGTCCAATTCAGCGGGGCGGCCGAACTCGCGAGCCGTCCTCCTTGGTTCACGTCGGCTCGAAACTCAAAAGCGCATCATGATGTCCGATGATATTCTTTCCTACTTGCCGGCCATGCGCGCCTTTGCGCGTTCCTTGTGCGGCAACGCCACCGACGCCGACGACCTGGTCCAGGAAACCCTGCTGAGAGCGATCGAGAACATCTCAAGCTACACGCCAGGCACCAACATGCGGGCCTGGCTGTTCACGATCATGCGAAACCGCTTCTACTCCAACTGCATCAAGCGGACGAGGGAGCGAACCGGCGACGAGGACTGTGCGTCGCAGCAGCCGACCGTTTCCGCCCATCAGGAATGGCAAGTCCGCATCAAGGAGCTCGAAACGGCCCTTGAGGAGCTGCCCGTCCATTATCGCGAGGCGATTGTTCTCGTGGTGGTTCTGGAAGAAAGCTACGCCCGCGCCGCCGAAATCCTCCAATGCGACATCGGCACGATCAAAAGCCGCATCAACCGCGGCCGCCGTATGCTGCGCACGGCCATGGGCGAAGAAATCTAGCCGCCTGCGACACGACCTCCAAAGCGAACTCGAGGGAATGGAACTTCTGCAAGGGTTGCCGGTTGGATTAAGCGCGTGCCGCGAGGATGCGCCGAAGCTGCCGCAGGAAAGCGGCGAGCCGCAACGATTCGGTCGGTCGCCACGGTCGGAGAAGCCAGTCAGGCGTTCCGGGGCGAGAGACGAACAGACTTGTCGCCACATCCAGGAGAGTGAATCCCATGGACGATATCCGTGAACACTATATGGCATGGCTTCGTGACGCCCATGCCATGGAGGAGCAGGCCCTTACGATGATGCGCGGCATGCTGTCGCGCCTCGAGAACTACCCGGTTCTTTGCGCAAGGATGGAAAAGCACATAGGCGAGACGGAGCGCCAGGCCGAGTCCCTGCGCAAGCTGCTTGAGGGACGTGACAGCGGCGCCTCCGTCGTGAAGGATACGCTCGGCAAGGCCTCGGCCCTCGGGCAGGCCCTCGGCGGCATGTTCGCCGACGACGAGGTGATCAAGGGCGTCATGGCGAGCTATACCTTCGAGCAGATGGAAATCGCCGCCTACAAGGTTCTGATCTCTACGGCCGCTGTCCTCGAAGACACCACGGCGATCCCCATTCTCGAAGAGAATCTCGCCGAAGAGCAGGATATGGCCGATTGGCTGTTTGATCACATGGACCAGACGACGCGCATTTTCCTGGCGCGCGACGAAGCCGGCATTCCGGCTCGCCGGTGACGCGGTTCGATCCGATCCTCGTCGGTTGCTCGCAGGCCGTCGCGTTTATCGCGGCGGCTTGCCACGGTCAGTCCGCTTGAGAAGTATCGTCCGTCCCCTTCTCCCGCCGACGATCGACCAGCTCTCCAAGTTCGGTGGCCAGTTGGCGCAGCCGCTCGGGCACCGGTTCGGCGGCGATGGCGTCGAGCAGCCGTCGCGCGGTCTCTCGCAACCGGGAGAGATCGCCCTCGGTCAGTTGCTCGTCGCACGGATCATCTGAAGAAGAGTTGTTTGATGACATGATCGCTACAGCATAGGCGCACCTTCTGAAAATCATATTACCTGGCAAAGCGCGCCGAAACCGTAATCTCCCTAGAAATCTCCCGTTCTGCTCTCTCTCGTGCTTTCCCCACAGGGGAGGTCCGTCGCGGCTGAGGGGGCATGGACCGAAGGGGTAGCGATCGGCGGTCCGTGACAACGAACTCGCCGGTCTCGATCGACAACAGGCAGATCAACGGATTGTTCCGACCTGCCACGATGGTCCGACCTCCGGACCGTCTCGGGTAACGCCCCCGAGTCCCGGCAACCGGCCGAAACTCGGGGGCGCCCTCGATGATATTTCTGCCTGACCGATGTCTCCGGCGGATGCAAATCCCAGAGTGGATCCACTAGATGATCGGCACTAGATGATCGGCTTGCCTCCGGTAACCGCGACGGTGGCGCCGGAGACGTAGCTCGACATGGGCTCGGCCAGCATCACATAGGCCGACGCGAGCTCCACCGGCTGCGCCGGCCTCTTCATGGGGTAGTTGCTGCCGAACTGCGACGTCTTCTCTGCCGACATGCTGGCCGGAATGAGGGGAGTCCACACCGGCCCCGGGGCAACGCAGTTGACGCGAATGCCTTTCTCCGCGAGCAACTGGGCGAGGCCGCCGGTGTAGTTCTGGATTGCCCCCTTGGTCGTGGCATAGGCGAGAAGGCTGGGGCTCGGGCTGTCGGCGTTGACTGAAGCGGTGTTGATGATCGAGGCGCCCGGCTGCATGTGCGGCACCGCCGCCTTGGCCAAGTAGAACATGGAGTGGATGTTCACCGCAAAGGTTCGCTGCCATTCCTCATCCGAAATCTCGTCCAGACTTTCGAAACTGTCCTGATGGGCGGCATTGTTGACGAGGACGTCGATCCGGCCGAATTCGTCCACGACTCGCTTGACCATGTCGCGGCAATGGGCGGGATCGGAAATGTCGCCGGGCAACTGCAGGCAACGGCGCCCGCTGTCGGTCACGAGGCGCGCGGTGTCCGTCGCATCCTCACGCTCCTCCAGAAACGATAGCGCCACGTCGGCGCCTTCACGGGCGAAGGCGATGGCGACGGCCCGGCCGATGCCGCTGTCGCCGCCGGTGATCAGGGCGACCATTCCCTCAAGCCGGCCGGAGCCGCGCCAGCTCTCCTCGCCATGGTCGGGCGCCGGCTCAAGAAGCCTGAAGCTGCCCGGAAGCTGCTGGGTCTGCTTGGGGAAGGGCGGTTTCGGGTAGTCCGGATAGCGGGGGGCGCCAGACGTGTTCTCGCT
>JAUVXG010000019.1 GCA_030603685.1 Pleomorphomonas sp. | reverse complement strand
AGCAGCTACAGCGGCATCAAGATGCCGCCCGGCAAGCAGACCATGCTGGAAGGCCGCCTGCGCCGGCGCCTGCGGTCGACCGGCTTCGCCTCGCTCGACGACTATTGTACCTATCTCTTCGACAATGACGGCCTGGAAGTCGAGGCGGTGGCGCTGATTGACGCGGTCACCACCAACAAGACAGATTTCTTCCGCGAGCCCAAGCACTTCGAGTTCCTCAAGCGACAGGCCTTGCCGGCGCTCGTGCGGAATGGACGGACCTCGCTCCGGCTGTGGAGCGCAGCCTGTTCGGTGGGAGCGGAACCCTACACGGCAGCCATGATCGCCGCCGATTTCGCCGAAAGCTCGGGCCCCCTCAACTACTTCGTCCTGGCAACGGACCTGTCCACCGACGTCCTCGCCGCCGCCCGCAAGGGAATTTATCCGGCATCCATGCTTGCTCCGGTGCCCGACGACTACATGCGACGCTTCGTCCGCCGATCGAGCGACCCCACGAGCAACCTGGTTCGAATGGCGCCGGCCATCAGATCAAAGGTCGGCTTTGCGCGCATGAACTTCATGGACGAAACCTATCCGATCGGCGAGCCCGTCGACGTCATCTTCTGCCGCAACGTCCTCATCTACTTCGACAAGCCGACGCAGGCCAGGGTTCTGTCCCGCCTGTGCGAATGCCTGGCGCCCGGGGGGTATCTCTTCATCGGTCACTCGGAGTCCATCACCGGTTTCAACCTGCCGGTCCGGACGGTGGCCAACACGATCTTCCAGAGAACCTGAGGCGATCCAACCGGCTACCGCTTGCTTCCGCATGCCGGGCCGCTGCTTCCAAAGCCGACTTGCCGCCTCGATCACCCCCATGTTAGGCCAGACGGGTCCAGCGTGGCGCAGCCCGAGACGGGGCATCGCCGCCGAGTGAGGCCCACCGCCGGAGCGAGATGACGTTGCCCCCTCAGAAACGCGTCCGCGTCCTCATCGTCGACGACTCCGCGTCCGTTCGGCAGACGCTGTCCACCATCCTCGGCAACGATCCGGAGATCGAGGTGATCGGCGTTGCAGCCGACCCCTTCGTCGCCGCCAAGCGCCTCAGGGACGACATTCCGGACGTCATCACCCTCGACGTCGAGATGCCACGCATGGATGGCATCACCTTCCTCAAGAAGCTGATGGCCCAGCACCCCATTCCGGTGGTGATGTGCTCGTCGCTGATCGAAGAGGGCTCGGAGACCTTGATGCAGACGCTGGAGGCCGGAGCGGTCGACGTCATCCTGAAGCCGAAGATCGCCGCCGCCGATCACCTCGCCGAGCAGGCCATGCTGATCTGCGACACCGTCAAGAGCGCCGCTCGCGCCCGCCTGGGCCGGCGGAAGAATGCGTCGCCGGCCGCTGCCCCCGGGGTGAAGACGCCGGCGCCGAAGCTGACGGCCGACGCCATGCTGCCTCCCGCCGCCCATCGCGCCATGGCCAAGACCACCGAGATCATCGTCGCCGTCGGCGCTTCGACCGGCGGCACCGAGGCCTTGCGCGAGTTCCTGATGGCCTTGCCGGCCAATGCCCCCGGCACGGTCATCGTGCAGCATATGCCCGAGCATTTCACCGCCGCCTTCGCCAAGCGGCTCGACGGCCTGTGCCAGGTGAGCGTCAAGGAGGCCGAGGATGGCGACCCGGTCCTGCGCGGGCACGTGCTGATCGCCCCCGGTGGCCGGCACCTCCTGCTGGAGCGCCAAGGCGCCCGTTACCACGTTGCCGTGAAAGACGGGCCACTGGTGTCGCGCCATCGCCCGTCGGTGGACGTGCTGTTCCGTTCGACCGCCCGAGCGGCCGGCCCCAATGCCATTGGCGTCATCATGACCGGCATGGGCGACGACGGCGCCCGCGGAATGCTCGAAATGAAGGAGGCTGGCGCCCATACCATCGCGCAGGACGAGGAAAGCTGTGTGGTATTCGGCATGCCGAAGGAGGCCATCGCCCGTGGCGGCGTCGACACCATCCTGTCGCTCGAGGACATCGCGCCGCACGTCATGCTGCAGCAGTCGCGGCGGTGACCGGACCCGCGCGGATTGCTTCCGCAATGTCGCAGGCGATTACATCCGGCCACCTGCCGAAGCGGACGGATTTGCGAGCGCCGTCTCGACCCTGGCAATGACCGACATGCCGGGCCGCAACCTCTCCGTCAGCGGCTGACCATCCGCCAGATGAATGCGAACCGGGATCCGCTGAACCACCTTGGTGAAATTGCCACTGGCGTTGTCGGCCTTTAGGACGCTGAACTCGGATCCGGTGGCCGGGGCCAGCTCCTCGACGATGCCCTGCAAGGACACGCCATCGAGACCGTCCACGTCGATCGTGACGGGCTGCCCCACCTTCATGTGGGCGGTCTGCGTTTCCTTGTAGTTGGCGACAATCCAGCGCGTAGGCGGCACGAGAAACATCAGCTGCGTGCCGGCCGTCACGTATTGCCCTTTCCTGACCGAACTTTCGCCGATCTGTCCATCGGCGGGCGCCTTGATCACCGTGTTGCCGAGATTGATGTTGGCAAGATCGACGGCCGCCTCGGCCGCATGTACCTGCGCCGTCAGCCCCGATCGCGACACGTCGGTAGCGCGCACCTGCGCCTCGGCCAAGCTGACGTTGGCCTCGGCCGCCGATACGCCGGCCTCGGCGACTTTGAGAACGGCCACGGCACTGTCGAGATCGGTTTCGGCAAGGATCCCCTTCCGGGCAAGTGAACTGACACGCTCGTAGGCCGCCTTGGCCTCAGCAAGCTGGGCGGCTGCCTGATCGAGCGCGGCCTTGCGGACGGCAACCGTGGCGACATTCTGAGCCATGGTCTGGTTGACGTTAGCGAGCGACGCCTTGGCAACGTCGAGCTGTGCCACGGCCTGTTCCACCTGCTGGCGGTAGATTCGGTCGTCAACGCGGACCAGGGGGTCGCCGGCCTTCACGACCTGGAAATCGCGCACCGGCACCTCGGTCACGTAACCGCTGACCTGCGACGCCAGCGCGGTCACCTGCCCGCGCACATAGGCGTTCTCCGTCACCTCGACGGTGTTGGTGAACGGCCAGAGATGCCAGGCCCACAACACGGCCGCCGTGCCGGCAAACGCCACGAGCAGCATGCCAAAGACCGTTGCGACGCCGGCCTTGGCGACCTTGGGCGGCGGCGCGGACCGCTGCGGGGACGGAGCCGCATCGGTGGTCTCGGTATCCATGCTGCGGCGAGCGCTGGTGATGGCAGTTGTCGCCTCCGGCGACGGTGGACGGACGGGCTGGTTCATTGCGGCGTGGTCCTGAGTTTGCGTGACTGCCGGTAGCGGGCGACAGACAGGCGTCGGCGGGTGAGCCGCCGGGCCCTTTCGATGCCGCCCGTCAGGACGCGGAAGACGTCACTGGCGAAGGTCCAAAAAAGAAAGCAGAAGGCGATCGCGCTGTTGAGAAGCGAGGCATCGTTGTAGGCCCGGACATTGGCCTCGCGGGTGGCGGCCTGGGCGAGCAGCGCCCGCGCCTGAATGTCACGCCGCGCCGGGTCGACGATCGCCTTGGCGTAGGCGCCTTGATAGAGTTTGATCCTCTGCGCGACCTGGGAATCGGCCTGATCGAGCGCATTGACGATGACCGCCAAGTACTCATGCTCCCGATAGAGTTGATAGGTCCCCAGCACCGCCGGGCCGGCAAGGCCACCGATCCCTTGCGACAGACTGAAAAGCACCGAGAAGGTGACGATGTGGTCGGTGCCGCGCGACAAGGCTTTGGTGATTCCCATGAGCAGCAGCGGCCCCATGAACATGCCGGTGGCAAGCGAGATCATCAGTTGGCTGATGTAGACATCGTGAGGCCGGGTGAGATTGGTGGCGTTATGCTCGAGATAGCTGCCGGCAATCACCAGACCGATCGAGATGCCGAGGATTGCCAGCACGCGCTTGGGACCGAACATCAGCGCCGAGATCACGGCCCCTGCGATGGTGGCGACGAAGATCACGGCATAGAGAGGCTGCAACTGGTCCGGCCCCATGCCGAGCGTGCGAAGAAGCCCCGGGGCCGTGTAGCTCTGCTCGGACAGCAGGAAGCGCATGCCGACCGCCCCCATGCCGAAGCGGAAGGCATCGCTGGTTCCGAGCCAGCGCGTCATGATCAGAGGGCGAGCCCGATGATGCTCGATCAGCACCGCCATCAGGGCCATCGCCATGGCGGCGATGATGGCATATGCCATCCACGGATTGTCTTCCCACCACTCATAGCGCATCTGGGCGAACACGGCGCCGACCAGGGCGATCGCTGGTGCCATCAGGGCAAAGGACAGGAAGTCGAGCGGCTCGAAAACGCGGATGCGGATGCCCTGCGGCAACTTGACGATGACGATCGCCGCCAGGCTGAGAAGCGCCATGCCGAGCTCCAGACGATAAATCTCCCGAAAGTCACCGGTGCTGGCGAGAGATGGCGACAGAACCCAGGCCAGCGGCGTCATTGCCTGCATCAACCCCAGGGCGAGGCAGAGGGCGCGACCGAGATGCTTCAGCGGGAAGGCCTGCATCAGGTAGAACATGCCGAGCACGCTCATCGGCGCGGCCGTGAAGCCGGCCACGGCGCGCAGCAGCAGCGCCGTCGGGTAATCCGCGACCATGATATGCAGAACGCAGAGCAGGACATAGGCGGCGATGCTCGCCTCGGCGAAATGGCGAATGCCGAAGCGCTGCCGGCACTTGAAGAGGATCAGGTTGGCCGACGCGTTAAACATGACGTAGACGGCGGGCAGCCAGACCGCCTCGGATGGCGTCAGGCCGAGGTGACCCTGGATGTTCTGGAGGTTGGCCGAAACGAGACCGGTGCCGAGCCCGCTCGTCACGATCACCAGCAGACCGACCAGGCCATAGGCCAGGCGCCGGCCGGGCGAGTGCTTGACGAGGGCCGGCGACCCCGGCATGCGAGGCCGCTCCTCGGGATCCCAATCGGGTAGCGGGTCGAGCGGTTCGGGGCTCATCTCGCCGCCTGTGCGTGCCCGGTCGGCCGCGGGCGCAGCCCCTCGACCAACAGCTCGAACGCCCTGAGGCTGAGCCTTGCCTGCTCGTCGGCAGAGCGGCCGCGCAGCGCGGAGCCGAGCATGCTGACTAGAAGCGTGACATCCTCGACCTGAATGTCGGGACGGCAAGTTCCTGCTTCGACGGCACGAAAGATCAACGGCGAGAAGATCTGGTGAAAGCGCTCGCGGACACGCCGCACCTCCGGCGCGCCTCGATCGAGAACGCGCCAGTAATCGACCAGCGACGAGCGGGAATGGATGCGTTCGGCATGGAAGCGGAGCAGAACGAAGAAAGCGTCTTCCCGATCACCGAGGTCGACCGCCTTGGCTGCCGTCTCTTCCAGCCCCCGCTCGAGAAGGGCTACGATCAGATGGTGGCGATCCGGAAAATGCCGGTAGAGCGTCGCCCGGCCGACCCCCGCCTGCTTGCAAACGAGGTCGAGCGGCACGGTGATGCCATGGCTTGCGAAAACAAGATCGGCCGCCGCGAGGATAACCGCACGGTTCTCCTCGGCGTCTTTTCTGAGCTTGGTCATGCATTCAAAATCGGACAAAAATGTCCGTTCGTCAATGCATGTCGCTCGCATCTGCAGACTGGCTCGGTAAATCTTAGGTGATATCTGCGTCCCGCTGCAGCTGAGCCGCGACTACGTCCACGCCACTGCAAATCCTAGGAGCAAATGGACATAAATGCCCGGCGTCCTCACCCACCGCCTTCACCAGGTGTCTCGACGGGCTGTGCCAACATCGCGCCGCAAGTCATGCCGCGGCAGTCGCGGTGGTGACGAATGGCCTGGCTGTCGGGGAGCCCTCGCTCCTGGAGCCTTCGAGCGCCGGGACGACCGCGAGAACAGACACTTATCCTGCGGGTTACCTCGCTAGAGCTCCGCTTTCCAGTTCACGGGCGTATTCCACGACATCCGCGCGGCGCTCGGGCGTGTCCGGGTGGGTGGATAGAAAGCTGACTTCGCCACGCGTTCTCGAAACCGCCTCGATACGGTCGAAGAAGCGGACGAGGGCCGTTGGCTCGTAGCCGGCGGCGCGCATGATCTCGACGGAGCGGCGGTCGGCTTCCGCCTCGGCGGCACGCGAGTAGGACAGGGCCAGGATCGCGCCACCCTGGGTCAGCATGTCCTCCAGCCCGGAACCGACATCGCCGGCAATCAGCAAGATCATCGCCGTCACGCCGGCGACGCGGTAAATTTGGCGAAGACTGTGCTTGCGTTCGACATGGGCGATCTCGTGCCCCAGCACGCCAAGGATCATTTCCCGGTCCCCATCGGCCAGCTTCACCAGATCGTCGGTCAGGATGAGGCTGCCGTCCGGCAGGGCAAAGGCGTTGGGGCCGATCGATCCGCCGTCGCGGAAGTTGAGCGTATAGGCGGCTGGTCCGCCTTCGGCCGCTGCGGTCAGTCGCGCAAATCCATCCCGGATCGCCTGCTTCTCGTCCTCGGGCAGATGGGAGGGGCCCAGCATGGTTCGGTCGAGCGAGGCGAGTGCACCGGAGCCGATCATTTCCGGCACGAAGGGGGGCGTCACAACCACCGCCACTTCGACCAATGCCGGAACCGCATAGCGATAAATCGCGAAGGCGAAAAGGATGACGGCGACGACGAAGACGAGGAGCCGGGGGCGGAACGCCTCCAGGCCATGGATCAGACCGGACCTCGCTCCCATGTACCGGCGAAGCCAGGCGTCGACACTGTCGTTGTCGGCTGTCTCGAAGACGGATCCGTCCGGAAAGGTCAGCCTTCTGGGAATCGAGCCGACACGCGGGCTGACCTCGACCGCTCTCTCGGACGCGGCGGCGCAAACGGCACCGTTGGCGATGACCGACAGCCCATCCCCGTTTTCTCGGAGATCGGCGGGAATCGAGCGGCTGGTGTTTGGCGGATGCCACTCGCCAGCCGCGATCGGCTCGTCAGAAGCCAAAATCGAAGCCTTCCATGTCAACGTATTCGGCGGAAACAGCCGATCCGCTCGCCTCGATTTGCGACATTACCTCGCCGGGGTCTCCATTGATACGGATGCCGGTATGCTCGTTGGTGAAACGCGCCATGCGCACGGCGGCCCAGGGACGCATCAGGCCGAGCGTCAGCACCGTAACGAGGATGTTGGAGATGGCAATCCATGCATAGTGCAGTCTGGGGATGTCACTCAGCAATTCATGGCGGCCGTCCAGAAGCGCGGCCGACAGCACGACGTTGCGGACGCCGGTGCGATAGACGAGCGCGGCAAGGGCGTAGACGAGCAGCGCGAGATACGGCGTAAACATCATGAAGACCATGAGGCCGTCGATACCCTGGTTTCCGCCCCGTTCCATCGCGACAGCCGCCGCGATGATCACACCGATGATCGCGCCGCCGAGAATGAACAACAGGAACGGAAGCAGCCATACGCGATAGAGCGCCCCGAGGCGCGGCTCGGATGAGAAACTCCGGTCGCCGTAGCGAAGATTGTTGAGGATGTAGCGCCACAGCCAGCGGCTCGCCAACGGGGCCAGGATGCCGATGGACAGAAACGCAACGATACCCCCGAGCGTCACCGCGACGAAAGCGCCGCCGGTCGAACCCACGAAGTCGAAGCGGACGTTACGGTAGCTGGTCACACGCGCATTGAACCGCAAGCTGCGCTTGATGAGCCAGGGCAGGCCGATCACGATCAGCAGCCAGGTTGCCAGCGCAAACAGCGGATGGATGATGCTGAGAAAGTTGATGGCAATCAGCGCGCCGAAGACGATCAGTCGGCCAACGAAGATCTGGAGCCCCTTGGCGTGATACTCGAATGTCCGTCCGAGAAGAACGGTGTTGCCATGGAAATAGCGCTTGCGGCGAACCTTGGCCCAGGCGGAGTAGATGCCGAGCGTCACGATGGTCAGCAGGACGTTGACGATCCAGATACCGAAATACTCCGAAGCGCTGCCTGCGAACGAAGCGCGCGAGAAGCTATCCGCCGACGCCGGCGGCGTATCAACCAAAGCCATGATTCCATCCCCGTATGCCCGAGGCAAAATGCCCACCTCGGTAGCACGGAGCAACCAGAAACAATCAGAAGATTTATTCAACCTTAACGTTCATAACGAGCGCAGCATTCTCCACTTGGGAGAGGCGGGTTTCGTGACCTTCTCGCCAAGCCCCTCAGCCCGAGGCAATCGCCAGCAGGGCCGGCACCAAGTCCCGGATCGCCGTGGCCGCGTCGCGATCGAGCGTCTTCAGCCAGCGTCTCGGAATCGCTTCGAGACCATAGGTCGCGCCGGCCAGGGCTCCGACGATGGCGCCGGTGGTGTCGGCATCGCCGCCATGATTGACGGTGCGGATCACGCAGTCCTCGAAGCTGTCGGTGGCAAAGTAGCCGTCGAAGGCGGTTTGAAGCGTATCGACGACATAGGCCGAAGACATCCCCCGATAGGGAACGAAGCGGAAGGTCGGGTAACGGCCGACCAGACCGGCGGCAAGTCGCGCGGCGGCGCCTCGCCCTCTCCCTGCTATCAGCGCGGCCAGCATGCCGGCCAGGGCGTCGCAAGCGGCGTCCGACAGGGGATGATTATGGGTGACGCGTCCCTGCTCCACCGCCCAGCGACGGGCGCGGACCGGATCGCGCCAACTGGCGACCGCCGCCGGCAGGACGCGCATGGCGGCGCCATTGCCGGCATCGCCCTCGTTCGGCGGGCCTGTGACAACGCCGCGCTGAATGTAGCGGCGGATGCCGCGCCGGCAGGTGTTGCCGACGTCGGGCGGCCCCGACCTGAGCCAGGCGGCGAACTCCTCGCAGAGATCGGTCAGGTCGAGTTCTCCCTTGCGGGCAAGCGAACGCCCCAGCGCCAGCGACATTGCCGTATCGTCCGTCACCGCTCCCGCCTTGAGATGAAGCCAGCCGCCACCGACGATGTCGCGCAGCACGCCATGCTCGGCGGCGATCTCTCGCGGCGTCATGAACTCGACGGTGGCGCCGAGCGCGTCGCCAATGGCGAGACCCAGGAAGGCGGCGAGCGCCCGGTCTGCAACGCCGGCATCGATCATGTCGGCCTCCCGCTGCCTGCGGAGACTTGCGGAAACACGAATCGTCTCATCGCGATACGCCAAGTTCGTAGTCGCCGCCGATCACCAGATACTCCCCTTCGCCCTTGAGGGGGTGGGAGGCCATCAACGTGTTGAAGAACAGAATCTTCTCGCGCGGCACCCGCGCCGTCAGGATGACGTCGCCGAAGCAATCGGCAATGTCGCGCTCTGCCGTGAAGGATGAAAGGCTGTTGAGGCGCATGACGATCCGGCGCCGGTCGATCCGTTGCCGGATGGGGTGTTCGTCGAAGTCGTTGACGCCGCGGTAAAGCGTCAGATGGGTCTCCGCCGGAGACGCGAAGCGGAGGAGAGCCCACTGGCAAAACTCGTAGAGCAGGTCGAGCTGGGCCATGATGGCGTTGTTGTGGAAGCGGCTCGACATCTTCTCGGCGACATAGGCCGCCCAGGCAGCCGGCGCCTGCCTCACCAGACGCTCGCGATGAAAGGTCGGGAAGATGCCGAAACGGCTCTCCACCCAGCCCTTCAGCACCGCGCCCTCCGGCCCGTTGCTGTCATACCCCCAGCCCTTGATCAGCCTCAGATAGGACGAGCGATAGCGCCGCCGTCCCGCCGCGTTGCCCGGTTCGCGCTGCTCGCGATCGATGCCGAACATCGCCATCATGTAAGCGGAGAAGGCATCGCCGGCCTCGGCGAGATCGGCAGCGAGCCCGAGCATCTCGAACAGGCCGCCGTTCATCTCGCGCACGCCGGAGACATGAACGGGAACCGGGCGAGCGTTGAAGGCGATGTCGGCGAGAAAGGCCGTCGACAAGCCGACCAGATTGGTCGAGTGGCCGATCAGGCCGCCATCCGGCGTTCCCTCATCGCTGACCATCGCTCCGCTCACGATAAAGACCGCTCCAAAGTCCCGAAGGTCAGCCGCCGTCGATCGGCCGCAGGGCATCGCCGAGCGACACGAACGGCCGGCTCGTGGGTGTGGCCGGCCGTGCGGGGTCGCGGTCCTTCAGTACCTTGAAAAGCCGCTTCTCGAGCGGCGATGCGCCGGAGAACTCCCGATACGCACGTTCCAGCATGGAGCGGGCGCGGGCGGCGGCGACAGCGTCGGGTAGATCCTCGAGGTCGTCGCCGACCAGCATCTCGCCCATGCGCTTCATGACGTGGAGGCGGCAGACGGCGAGGCGCTCCGGATCGAAGCGAACGCCAAGGACATCGAAGAAGTCCTCGGCCGAGGAAAGACGCCTCATTCTCTTGAGGATGCCGGCGGCGTCGGGAACGGGGCGGTCGATAGGACAGGTCATGGCGCCTCTCAGCAGAAGGACTTGCCGCAGGAGCAGCGGGACGCGGCGTTCGGATTGTCGAAGACGAAGCCAGACTGTTCGACGCCCTCGACGAAATCGACCACCAAGCCATCGACATGGCGTTGGGTCAGCAGATCGAGATAGAGCCGGACGCCGCCCTGCTCCACCACGAGATCGCCGGGGCGCTCGTCCGTCTCCAGGCCCATGCGATACCGGAGGCCGGCACAGCCTCCGGCTTCGACGATGATGCGCAGGCCCTCGGCCTGCCCGTCGGCGCCAGCGAGAGCGGTTCGCACGGCATCGGCGGCGCTTTCGGTGAGTTCGATCATGGTCATGTCCTCACATCCCGGAAACGAAGGGTCGAACCTGAGAGTGCATGGCCCGTGCCATGTTTTAAGCCGTTGATTTTCAACACATCCGAACAGCGTGTCGGAAAACCGACATGTCGCCGGACAGATTTCATGCGGCCTGTTCCACACGGCGACGGAGGCCGGCCAGCCGGCTCAGGCCATCTTCGGCGCCGAAACAGTCGTTGAAGTCGGTGCAGACGGCGCAGGACGGCGCCGCGCAGAGCGAAAACCCCTCGGCCTCGCAGAGCACACGATAGAAATACTTTTTCCAGCGCATGTTGCCCGTGTTACCGGCATGCAGGGAGCGGAAGTGGCAGGCGAGCAGGCGGTTGAGCTCGCCACGATCGTTCAGCCCCAAGTCCTGCCAGAGGTGATCCGGCCGCATGGCCCGTCGCGCGACCAGGGTGGCAAGCCAGGTCGCCACGGGCTCGGGCCCGGAGCGATGGGCCAGCAGAAGGTCGACAAGGAGCGCTTCCTCTTCCGCCGGCCTGGCTGGCTCAAACCCAACAAGCTCGGGAGCAGCGTAGCCGGGGAAACAGCGATCAACGAGCCGGCCAAGCTCGGCCTGCGAGAGACCGAGACCGTCGATGGCGCGGGCTCCGGGCGTCGCCGCCTCGGTCAGTGCCGCCGCGAGGATGGAGGCGAGCACATGGTTGTCGAACGCCTCCGCCTCATCCCGCGCCGGGCGGGCCGCGGCGCTGAGCGTCGAGTAGAGCCGTGCGAAGATCGAGGCCGGCATGTGTCACCTCCTTCAACTCTGTCGGAAAACCGACAAGACGAAGCCATCTTGTCGGAGTTCGGGAGCGTCTGGAGGGGATCAGCGCAAGGGCCGTGCCGGCTCAGTCGGCAAACAGGCGGACTGCGACGTCGCGGGGACGAGCGGTGTAGGGCCAGGAGGTGACGATGAAGTCGGCACCGGCCGCGACATAGGCCGCCGCATTGGTCGGATCGATGCCGCCGGCCGCGCCGATGCGCGCCCGCTTGCCTCTTTCCGGCAGACGACTGACCAGTTCGGCCACCGCTTCAGGCTTGAACTTTTCGAGCTGGACCACGTCGAAGCCGGCGACGGCGGCCTCGACCGCCTCGTCGATCGTGCCGACCTCGACGGTCAGCGCCTTCTCGGGCTGGGTTCGCCGGAGGCGAGCGGCGATATCGGACAGGCTCTCGCCACCGAGAAACAGACGGTGTTCCGGGAAGACGAGGATGGTCTCCGACAGGCCATGGCGGTGAAGAATGCCCCCACCGGCCCGGACGGCCAGTTGCGACAGGGCACGGGCGCCGGGCACCGTCTTGCGCGTGGTGGCGACCGGAAGAGGGGCCGCCGCCTCGACCACGGCACGGGTGGGCGAGGCGATGCCCGACAGGATTTCGAGAAGCGTCTGCGCCGCTTTCCAGGCGCGATGCAGACCGGAAGCGTGTCCACGCGCGTCGAGAATAGGCGTTCCGGCGGACAGCCAGTCGCCGTCCTTGGCATGAAGATCGACGATGAGGCCGTCCATCATGCTCGCCGCCACCTCGATGCCTGCGAGCACCATGTCATGGCGCGCCGTGAAGGTCATGCACCCCGTGTGATGTCCGATGCCAAGGGCATCGGTGGTCAGGTCGCCGGCCGGAACATCCTCGGCCAGCAGGTGCTCGATCTCGGTTCGGGAAATCATAGGTCGACACCGATCATCACGTCGGACGCCTTGATGATGGCGGCAGCATCCGCGCCAACCACCAACCCGAGATCGTCAGCCGCCTCGTTGGTGATGGACGCCGTAACAACCATGCCCTCCACGATCTCGACCTTGACATGCGTGGTGGTCGCGCCGCGGGTGAGGGCCACCACCTTGCCCTTGAGGATATTACGCGCCGAGAGCCGCATAGCCTTCTCCGTATGTTCGTGATGTCTCGCCTCGTTATATATCCAAAACAATAGCGATCAAGACAATTGGCCCGGCCCTTGCGAAGCGCCCTTCATCGCCTCGCACATCCGACAAGGAGCCCTACATGACCCGTCGCCTGCTCGACCGCTGTCCCGCCCTCGACCCTGCCGGGATAAATGCGTCCGAACTGGCGGCAATCGTTTTCGAGGAGGGCGCCTCGGTGGATCATCTCATTGCCTTCTTCGCCGATGAACTACAGACGGCGGGGCGCGGTGTCGGCGGCATCGTCCACCTGCCCGATGACGACGAGCCACCGAGCAGGGACGTGACGCTGGTCGATCTGGTCGTCGGCGACCGGTGGCGGCAGTCGCGCGCGATCGATGCGCCGGCCGCCCCCGCCCTGACGACGCGACGCATTCTCGCCGCCATCGAAGCGCGGAGCGATCTTGTGGTCATTCCGCGCTTCGGCGCGGCGGAAATCGGCGGTGGCGGCCATGCCGACGCCTTCGGCACGCTCGCGGCCTTTGGCCTGCCTATCCTGACGGCCATCCGCCGGGAAGACGTGGACGCCTGGCTGCGGTTTACCGGCGGCATCGGCACCCTGCTCGCCTGCCGCCTGCGCGTCGTACGTGCCTGGTGGCAGGAAACCGACGACAGGCGGCAGAAGCTGCTGGCCCGACAAAATGCGAGAAGCGGCAACGTCGTGCCGCTTCTGCCAAGTTTCTGACATTGGAGGGCAGCGTTATGCCGCCAGCTTGTCGGGCGCGGCGTGGCTCTGGCAGTTCTTCGGACAGACCCGGGCGCAGGCGTTGCAGCCGATGCAGGCGCCGTCATTGTCGGCGACCATGATCTTGCGGTTGAGCTCGCCATCGAAATCATCATCGTCGTCCTCGACGACCTTGCCGAGGATCTCGCCCTCATCGTCGACACCGTAGAGATGCATGACGTCGCGGTCGCAGACCTTGAAGCAACGGGCGCAGCCGATGCAGGCGCCGCCATCGATCGAAACGAGAAACAGCGGCGTCCAGGGGCTGCCGTCGCGGGTGGTGTAGTCGGCCATCAAATGTCTCCAGCTCGGATGGTTCGAGAGAACTCAGAGATCGGCAACCTCGGGAAAGCGCCCGATCATGGCGGTGGCCTCGTCGACCAGCTTGCCGCCGGCAACGGCCAGCGCGGCAAAGTCGTCGAAGCCGAAGCGGTGGACGTCGCGCAACGTCCTTGAGAGCACCACCAACCGGCCGGCCGTTAGCAGCACGCGGCCGAAGCCCTCGTGGTTCAGCTTCAGGATGGGCGAGGCAACCCGGCCGGAGACCTGCTCGACGGCGAGACTGACCGCGCCATAGAAGGCTTCAACGCGGTCGATGATGTCGGGATCCGGATCGTCGATGATCGGCCGGGACCGCCGTTCCTCGCGGCTGACGATGAAGTCGGCGAGCACTTCCGCGTCGGACTTGCGGTCCCAGATGCCGTTGGTATCGGCAGCGCGGACAAGCCGGGCCAGCGTCTTCACGAAGGGATGGTCGAGGTCGGAAATCGGCGGGGCGATGTCGCTCATCGGGTCAATCATCCTCGAAATCGGGACGAGGGGCGCCGACGCCAGCGGCCTGCAACACCTTGCGAAGCCAGGGCGGCGGGCTGCCGGTCAGCATGGCGCGCACCTTTTCCAGCACGTCGTCGATGGGGGCAGCTTGCGCCTTGATCGGGTGAATCCGCTGCGCCACCGCTTTGGCGGCGGCCGGGCCGCCAATGGCCAGGCAGAACAACAGATGGCAGCCGGCGAGCGCGTCGACCTTGGGCGTGATGCGGTCGTCGCCATCGGTCCGGTGGGTGCCGTCGCCCTCGGTGTTACCCTCGAACTCGACGGCTTCGACAAAAGTCCAGCCGGAGGGCGTCACGTCGTAGACGGCGAACTTGGGCGCCGATCCGAAATGGGCGTTGAGCCCCTTGAGATCGGTTGACGCGATGGCGACACGCACCGAGCCGGGCGGTGGCGCGGCATCGGTCACCTCGTCAGTGTCGACGAGGCTCAGGCGACGGACGGCTGTCATGGAGTGTCTCCCGGTTGCGGAGCGGATCGAGGCTTTCGGGTGTCGGGTGATGGTGGTCGGCGGCGATCAGGGTGTTCGCCACCTCGAAGATCAGGTCGCGCGTGCCCTCGTAGAGCGCGCTCCGGCGATGCTGGGCTCCGAGACGGTCGAAAATTGGAAAGCCGACGCGGAACAACGGTATGCCCAACCGTTCCGACGCCTGTCGGCCGTGGGCATGACTGACCAAGAGATCGGCGCCGACCGCACGTTGCTCAAGGTCGCCGAGATCGCCGACAACCACCTCCGCCGGCACGGCTTCCAGGATGGCGCTGTCCGGCGTCGACGCGATCGCAACGGAGGTCTCCGCGCCCATTTCGGCGAAGAAGCTCGCCATCTGGTAGAGAAGGTCGGGCTCGGCGGCGATGGCCATCTTGCGGCCACCGAAGTGGAAATGACCGTCCAGCATGGCATCCTGGAGCTGCGACCGGCGACGGCGGATCGACGCGGGAACCGGGCGGCCGGACAGCCGGGCGAGCAAGGCCACAAAGCGATCGGCAGCGGCGAGTCCGGTCAGCGTCGGCAGAAGCGTGTAGGCGAGGCCGGTCTCGCGCTTCAGGGCCTCGGCCGGGCGGCGCATGTGCTCGCCGATGGCGATACAGTGACAGGCGGCGCCCAGCGTCTCGATGTCGGCGACGGTCGTGCCGCCGTAGGCGGAGGGTATCCAGCGATCAGGAACTGTTCCATCCAGCGAGCCGGAGATGTCCGGCAGGACGACCGGTACGAAGCCGAACAGCTCGGCCGTCTGCCGCATGACTTCGATGTCGCCGACGGTGAAATGGCTGGGCGCGAGAATGACGAGGCGTTCGGGATCGCGCCGCACGGCGGGCTGGGTCAACGCGTCGATCATTGCCGTGACGGCGGCGCTCCAGCCTTCCTCGATCGAGCCGCGGAAATCGGGGGTCTCGGCCAGAACGACGCGGCAGTCGCCAAGCACGTCGGCGCGGCGATCGACGATCGAGGCGATGTCGGCGGCAAAATCCTCACCACGCGTTTCGACGAGCGCCGTGGTGCAGACGCCGATCAGCTTGGGGTTGGCGCGTGTCCGGATGTTGACGATGGCCTCCTCGAGATGGTCGGCGCCACCGAGCACCGTCGAAATCTCGTTCATCGCCGTCGTCTGGATCGGGATGGTTTCCTTGAAGTGACGAACGAACAGCACCAACGCGAAGGCCGTGCAGCCCTGACTGCCATGGAGGAGAGGCATGGCTCCCTCGATGCCGAGAAAGGCATAGGCGGCGCCGAGCGGCTGCGACGACTTCAAAGGATTGGTGGAGAGAGAGCGGACTTCGGTCGCGGACATCACCATCTCCTCAGCAATCGTCGGCGTCTTCGAGGACGCCGTCGGCAAACTTGCGGAAGCTGTGGGTGACTTCGGCCGGCGTGTCGGTGCCCTCAAGCAACCGGCCGGTCTCGTCCCACGGCGCCGGCGCGCGCAAGGCCGGGAAAACCGGGCTGTTGACGGCCAGATCGATCCGCTTGAGCAGTTCGACGAAGCCTTCGTAGCCGGCGTAGGGGTGGTGGCGCTCCTGATTGACGTCGAGCCAGGGCGTCTTTGCCTTCAGTGCGATGAACTGGGTGCGGCTGCCCGACAGCATGATGTCGGCCTCGCCATCGGCCAGCATCCGGTAGATCTCGCGCGGCGGCAGGCGATCGAACAGATGCTTCTCGTCCTTCAGGGCGGCCAGCGCCCGAGCCTTGTCCTCCTCCGTCGACTTCTTGATCGACGTGCGGATCACCTCCATGCCGGCCTCCTGAAGCGCATCGACCATCGACCAGCTCTTGACGCCGCCGGTGTTGAGCAACACTCGCTTGCCGGCGAGCCGGGGCTTCAGCGGCTCGATGCGCTGCCAGGCAATCGCCTCCTCGCGAGCGATCAGCGCGTCGGCCCGGTCGAGCAGATCGGCGGAGGCACCCCCCTCCACCAGCAGGCGGCAGATGTCCCGGATGGCGGCCGACGTGTCAGCGATGCCGTAGAAGGACCCCTCGAAATAAGGGATGCCCCAGCGCTCCTGCATGCCACGCGCGAGGTTGATGAGGGCCGACGAGCAGACCATCATGTTGGCCTTGGCCCTGTGCGCGGTGGCGATGTCGCGATAGCGGGCGTCGCCGGGGATGACGGCGCGCAGGCGGATGCCCAGCTCCTCAAGGAGCGGTTTCACGAACCAGAACTCGCCGAGCAGATTGTACTCGCCGAGGATGTTCACATCGTAAGGCGTCACGTCGTCCGGCTCGATGGTGCCGATGACATGGTCGAGAAGCGTCTGGCCAGCCAAACGATTGCCGAGGTTCTTCGAGCCGGCGAAGCCGGGCGCCTCGACAGGGACGACAGGACGGCCGAAGCGTTCGCCGGCACGCTTGCAGACGGCGGCGATGTCGTCACCAATCAGCGCGGCGACGCAGGTGGAGTAGACGAAGATCGCCGGTGGATCGTGCCGCTCGACGATGGTTCGGATGGCCTTGAACAGCTTCTTCTCGCCATTGCCCATGACGATATCGAGCTCGGAGAGATCGGTGGTGAATGACCGCCGCCAGAGGTCGGAGCCAGAGGAGGCCGAATGACGGTTGTCCCAGGAGTTGCCCTCGCAGGCCAGAGGGCCATGGATGAGGTGGGCAACATCGGTCACCGGCTGCAAGACGATCTTGGCGCCGTCGAAGGCGCACCCACCGGCCGCCGCGCCGGGCGTCAAGGGCTTCGAACAGCCCTTCCTGCGCGTCGTCTCGGATTTTTCCCGATTGGTCGGGCAAGCCGGCTCGTCGAACACACTGGCAATCCTGGCCTTCAGGGACATGGGCGCCTCGTCGCTTGCGGTCACAGAACCTGTTTCGCAAGCGACGTGCCAGTGGCGCCCATCCTACCAACGACTTGAAATTGCGAGCGCCTTGGCCTCGTGCCGAATCCGCGTGCTCCCTGACGGGAATGCCTGCGACACATCATTGTCGGGTTTGCGACGCATCGGCCGCCTCGGCCACAGGCGGAGCGTCGGCGGCTGTGCACGGCGGCAGCGTCCTGAGGCCGGCGGCGAGATCCGGCTGCGAAGCAAGATCGAAATCGCGGAGCAACGGCACGAAGCGCCCAGTTTCCGAGGTGCGCAGATAGGTGGTGACCAGAAGGTCGCCGGTGGGTACTCCACCGGAAAGACAGAAGCTTCGCGCCGTCACGCCGATCGACGCGGTCACCTTGTGGCCGGCGGCCCGCTCGGCGATCAGGCGGTCGCGGGCGGTGGTCAGGCGGGAGGCTTCCTCCGGCGGCAAGGCGTAGATGGAGAGGCTTTCGCTGTCGCGCAGCGCGCCCACCATGTCGGTGAGATCCACGGGCGCCGTCGTCGGGGCGAGAGCGAAGGTGTCCGTTTTCTCCGGCGCGTCATCGACACGGCTTTTGAACTCGACGCGTACGCTGCCGGCGACCGCCTCGATGGAGCGAGGAGCAGCCAGAGCCACCATCATGGCGGAGAAGTCGGTCGTGCGAGGGTCTATTCGGGCAAGGCTCGGCAACGAGGTTAGCGGTACGGCGCCACAGGCGGAAAGACAGAGAGCCAAGGTTGCGGCGATGAGGAGACGATGGGCGGACACGGGGGTTTCCTCTTATTGAAGAGCGGCTATTAATTATCGTTTCACGAGAATAAAATCAACCACTACGATATCGCGCCCCTCAAAAGCCATCAGTCGGTGCCTCGCGCCTTTCCGCCCTCCGCTCGGCTGCAAACGCGCGACGCAGCGGAGCTTGACCTATCCGACGAACAAGGGCCGGCCCGTTGCCGGGCCGACCCTCGTCCTGCGTATCGAGACTGTTTTCAGCGGGTCAGATCGAAGGAAATGTCCGTCTCGCCGGCGATGTTGGTCTCGGCATCGAGCTTGTCGAACAGCTTGTCGAGGATGGTGGTCAGCACGCGCAGGCCACCCTGGTAACCGATCACCGGAAAGCGGTGATGGTGATGGCGGTCGAAGATCGGGAAAGTCAGCCGGATCAGCGGCGTCTTGGTATCGCGTTCCAGATACTTGCCGTGGCTGTTGCCGATCAGGAAGTCCACCGGCTCGGTAAAGAGCAGCGAGCGCATGTGCCAGAGGTCCTTGTGTGCATAGGCCTTGCAGTCCTTGCCGAAGGGCGAACTGTCGAACAGCGCCTGCATGTCCTCGGCCCATTCCTTGCCGCCGTTGGTGGACAGGCAGTGGACGGGCTCACCACCCGTTTCGAGGATGAAGCGAGCCATCGCCTGCACGAAGTCGGGATCGCCGAAAATGGCGTAGCGCTTGCCGTGCAGATAGGCCTGGCTGTCGGCCATGGCATCGACGAGGCGTCCACGTTCGAGCCGAAGCGCCTCGGGGATGGTCTTGCCGGAGAGCGCCGAGATCTTCATGAGAAGCTCGTCGGTCGCCTTCACACCGAGCGGATAGTGGAAGCTCGCCGTCTCCTGGTTGACGCTCGCCGCATACTCCAGCGTCTTGCGGCTGTTCCAGTGCTGGAGCGCGAGGGTTGCCTTGGCGCCCTTGGCGGCCTTCAGGTCGTCGATGGTGGTGCCGCCGTCATACATGCGGTACTCGCCATCCGATGGCGTGTCGAACTGGTCGGCGGCGTCGCCGATCAGCTTGTAGCTGACGCCCATCAGGTCGAGCATGCGGCTGAGCTCGCGGTTGTTGCCGACGCAGAAGCCATCGAAGCCGGGGACGATGTTGATGGTCTCCGAAGATCCGGCAACCGCCGGGTTCTCCTTCCAGAAATGCTCGAGGATGCCGCGGATGGCATTGTCATAACCGTCAATATGGCTACCGACGAACGAGGGGGTGTGGGCGAAGGGAACGTCGAAGTCCTCGGGCACCGAACCCTTCTGCTTGGCATTGCCGATGAAGCCGAAGAGGTCGTCACCGATCACCTCGGCCATGCAGGTGGTGGAGACGGCGATCATCTTGGGCTGATAGAGCGAATAACAGTTGGCGAGGCCGTCGATCATGTTGTTGAGGCCGCCGAACACCGCCGCGTCCTCGGTCATCGACGAGGAGACCGCCGTGCAGGGCTCCTTGAAGTGGCGGGACAGATGCGAGCGGAAATAGGCGGCGCAGCCCTGCGAACCATGGACGAAGCTCATGGTCTTCTCGAAGCCGGCGGCGGCGAACACCGCGCCAAGCGGCTGGCAGGCCTTGGCCGGATTGATGACCAGCGCTTCGCGGGAGAAGTTCTTTTCCCGATAGTCCCAGCCCTTGGTGTACTCGGACTGGAGCGCGGTGGCATCGATGCTGGCGGCGCCGTCGCAAGCCTTCTTGCGAGCGAACATTTCCTGGTATTCCGGCTCGCGGAACAAGGGGCCATGATCGAGGATCTTTTCGGCTGACTGGGGCATGGTCTGACCTCATCGCCCGCGCCGCGCCATACGGCGGCCAAACGGGCACAGGAGTATCGGTCACGCGGCGGGCGCGTGGTGAAGGGATCGACTTTGGGAGCCCCCTCCCCTTTCAGGGAGAGGGAGGCAGGTCATTCGGCCGCTGCGAGCAGCTCGCCGCCGTCCGTCCAGGGAGCGTCGAACAGGTCCCAGACCGGATTGTTGATGGCGAGATCCATGTCGCGGGCGAAGATGGCGAAGCCATCGTAGCCGTGATAGGGGCCCGAATAGTCCCAGGAGTGCATCTGGCGGAAGGGAATACCCATCTTCTGGACGGGATACTTCTCCTTGATGCCCGAGCCGACGAGATCGGGGCGGATCTTCTCGACGAACTTCTCCAGCTCGTAGCCGGTGACGTCGTCGTAGATCAGCGTGCCGGGCTTGGCGTAGTGACCGGTGCGCTGGTAGTCGTCGTTGTGGGCGAACTCATAACCGGTGCCGGCGATCTCCATGCCGAGATCCTCGTAGGCGGTCATGACGTGACGGGGACGAAGACCACCGACATAGAGCATGACCTTCTTGCCCTTGAGGCGCGGGCCGTATTTTTCGAGGATGCTGTCGACCAGCGGCTTGTACTTGGCGATGACCTCCTCGGCCTTCGCCTCGATTTCCGGGCCGAAGTGCTTGGCGATCTTGCGCAGGCTGGCGGCGATCTGCGAGGGGCCGAAGAAGTTGTACTCCATCCACGGGATGCCGTACTTTTCTTCCATGTGCCGGCAGATGTAGTTCATCGAGCGGTAGCAGTGGATGAGGTTGAGCTTGGCCTTCGGCGCGCGCTCCATCTCGGCCAGCGTGGCGTCGCCCGACCAGTTGCCGCAGATGCGGAGGCCCATCTCTTCGAGCAAGCGGCGGGAAGCCCAGGCGTCACCACCGATGTTGTAGTCGCCGACGATGTTGACGTCATAGGGACCGGCTTCCCATTCGGCTTCGGCGCTCTTGTCGAGCACCCAGTCGCGGATGGCGTCGTTGGCGATGTGATGGCCCAGCGACTGCGACACGCCACGGAAGCCCTCGCAGCGGACGGGAACGATGGTCTTGCCGATTTCCTTGCCCTTGCGGCGGGAAACGGCCTCGATGTCATCGCCGATCAGGCCGATCGGGCATTCCGACTGCACGGACATGCCGCCGTTCAGCGGAAACATCACTTCGATCTCGTCGATCACCTTGTCGAGCTTCTTGTCGCCACCGAAGACGATGTCCTTCTCCTGGAAGTCGGAGGTGATCTGCATGGTGCCGAAAGCGTCGATGCCGGTGGTGCCGACATAGTAGTTGCGGCGCTGCGACCAGGAATACTGACCACAGCCGACCGGACCATGGCTGATGTGGACCATGTCCTTCACCGGGCCCCACACAACGCCCTTGGAACCGGCGTAGGCGCAGCCACGAATGGTCATGACGCCGGGGATGGACTTGATGTTGGACTTGACCTCGCACTCGGTGAGCAGCGGGCCTTCCTCGCCGACGGGCGCGTCCGGCTCGACGTCCGCCGCCTTGGCGACGGAGAGATGCTTCTTGCGCCGCTTGGCGAACTTCTCGGGATACTGGGCGAGGACCTCGGTGATGTATTGCTCGTGGGCCTTGCCGTCGTTCTCGTAACTGTCGCTCATGAAAATGTCCTCGCGGAAGGGGGCGGGAAAGGCGCGGACACCGGGGTCAAGGCCCGGCGCCCACGCGTCCTCCCGGAGATCAGGCGGGAACCGCGGCCTGGCGGGCGGCTTCCTTGGCGGCAAGCTCGGCGATCATCTGCTCGTCGGTCTTCATGATGCCGTAGGCGAGCAGCATGTCTTCCAGCTCTTCCATGGAGATCGGCGTGGGTATGGTGCCCTTGCCGCCGTTCTCGTGGATCTTGGTGGCAAGCTGGCGGTACTCGTCAGCCTGCTTGCTATCCGGGGCGTACTGGATGACCGTCTGCTTGCGGAGTTCGGCGTGCTGGACGATGTTGTCGCGCGGCACGAAGTGGATCAGCTTGGTGTTGATGCGCTTGGCGAGCGCTTCGGCCAGGTCGAGCTCGCGGTCGGTCTGGCGCGAGTTGCAGATCAGGCCGCCGAGGCGCACGCCGCCGGTGTTGGCGTATTTCAGGATGCCGCGCGAGATGTTGTTGGCGGCGTAGAGCGCCATCATCTCGCCGGACATGACGATGTAGATTTCCTGGGCCTTGTTCTCGCGGATCGGCATGGCGAAGCCGCCGCACACCACGTCGCCGAGCACGTCGTAGGAGACGTAGTCGACGTCGTCATAGGCGCCATTCTCCTCGAGGAAGTTGATGGACGTGATGACACCGCGGCCGGCGCAACCGACGCCCGGCTCCGGGCCACCGGATTCGACGCACTTGATGCCCTTGTAGCCGACCTTCAGCACGTCCTCGAGTTCCAGGTCCTCGACCGAACCATGCTCGGCGGCGAGATGCAGGACAGTGTCCTGCGCCTTGGCATTGAGGATGAGGCGGGTCGAGTCGGCCTTGGGATCGCAGCCGACGATCAGGATCTTCTGCCCCATCTCGACGAGGGCGGCGAGCGTGTTCTGGGAGGTGGTCGACTTGCCGATGCCACCCTTGCCGTAGAAAGCGATCTGGCGGAGTGCAGCCATGGTGATGGTTCCTTGTCTTCTCGAAGGCACCGGGAGGGGATGCCAATTCGGTCGGCAGCGGAAAGCCGCCTCACACCCAGCTATTTTCAAGGGCCGTGCCAGTTGCCGAACTCCGAACAAAACCACGCAAAATCAATAATATACCGGCACGTTCCCGGCATACGGAACGGCGACAGGCACTGTCGCGGGTCCGACAAAAGTCGACAGTCCATGTCGGAAGGACGGGAATACCGGATGAAAAAGGCCACCCCGGAGGGCGGCCAGATGGGCGGACGGAGGGGAGTTGGAGCGACTGTCCGCCTGAAGGATCATCCGATGAGAATTTGCGTCGCCGACGCGAGTGGCAGGTCAATCAGGGCGATGCCTTCCGCTGCGAGGAAGCGGCGTTCATTGACCGTCAGGGTCGCAAGGTCGGCCACGCAGGCATGCGGCCCCGCCGACCGCTTGACGATCTGGCGCGCGTAGGTCCGGAGCATCTGGTCGTGAAAGCGACAACCGAGGAACAGGAAGCCGCGCGTTGACCGTCGCGTGCGAACCTCCTCGGGGATCGGCGTCTGGATGTCGATCTCCGTCAGAGACTCGACGTAATCGCTGTCGGAAACCAGCACGTCGCCAATCGGACGGATGCCGCCATGCGGCCTGTAGAGCAATGTCCTTGCGTCATCCGGTTCGGCGTCGACACCAGCGAGGTCGATGGCGCGATACCAGCGATCCTCGCCAATAGCGGCGCGCGACTGCCCTTGCACGTCCACGACATCGGTCCGTCCCGCGTCCGCCATGGCTGCGGCCAACGTGCCGTCGTACCAGCTGTCGACCACGAGGCTGAGAGGGAGCTTGGCCAGATAGCGGTGAAAGGCGGAGAGCCTGGGCTCGCCGGCAAAGACATCGGCCATCAGCTTCTTCAACGTACGTCGATGACGATGGCTTTCGATGTACTGAGCAACGGCCCACATGTTGCCACGGATGCGACCAGGGACGGGCACCCGCTTCTGCAGCGCCGCGGCGACCTCCTCCGGCGAGGCCGGAACCGGCGGCGGCCCATCCAGCGCCAGGAGGCCGGGACCAAGGTAGGGGGCGAGGCGATCGGTCAGAAGGTCGGCGCGCAGGTCGATCAGCGCGGCGCGAGCGGTCTCGCCGGAGATGGTCTCAAGCTGGCCGCCGGCGAGCCGCGCGCTCATGTCAATCGTCCTCGCCGCGCCGACGGGCGTTGACGGTCACCGGCAGGCGGGTTTCGGAGGGCATGTCGGGCAGATCCAGCACCCAGCCGTTCTTCAGGGTGACGGCGCCACCCCAGAGATCATCCCTCTCCTGCGAGACGATGGGCTCCTCGAGATCCTTCTTGGCGACGTAGGCGGACAGCCCCTTTGCAGACTGGCGGATCATCACTTTCATTGCGCGGAACGCTCCGTCCTCTCGAGGGCATCGAGCGCGCCAAGCTCGCGCGCGCGCATGCCGACCAAGATCCCGCGATCGACCCATTCGACCGCATAGATGTAGAACTGCTGAAGGAAGGTGCCGATGTCCCTGACGTAGCCGACATCGCCCTTGTGCACGAGGCGCTCGCCGATATCGCGTCCGGGAAAGGTGCCGTCGTTCTTCACGTTGTGGCGTGCGACCACCTTGTCGCCGGGCTGAAAGCGGGGCGGGCCATCGATTTCGATTTCCGGCTCTCGCTCGACGAAGGGCATGTCAGGCCGCCTTGGCGATCGCGCCGGACGGGCACACCTCGTCGCACTGCGGCGCGGCAGCAACGCCCTCGCATTCCGTGCATTTCTGCGGGTCGATGACGTAGACGCCGCCCTTCATGCGAATGGCCTTGGAAGGACATTCGCACTCGCAGGCGCCGCAGGTGGTGCAATCGTCGGCATTGATGGACATGGCCATGGCGGGATCTCCGTGACAGGTTCGTCATCGACGTCGCAAGCCATGTGCCAGAAATAAATACCTTTACTGTCAGTTGCTTACGGCGTCGAAATACCAGAAGCGCCGTGATGCGACACACCCTTGTCGGACTTCCGACAGGGACGATCAGAACCTCTTCAGCTCGACGCGATGCTTCTTGAGCGCATAGCCAATCTGGCGGGGCGTCAGCCCGAGGATGCGGGCGGCCTTGGCCTGCACCCAGCCGGACTTCTCCATGGCATCGATCAACCGTTCCTTCTCGCCCGCCCGATGACCGATGGCGGGGCAGTCGGGTCCGGCGTGCTCGCACAGCGGGCTTTCGGCTTGCGGTTCGGGATAGGACGCCGCGTCCTGCGGTCGCGCCAGTGGCAGCGGCGCCGGCGGCCTGAGGCCTGGCACCAGCACCTCGCCGCGCTTCAAGGCCGTAAGCTGTTCGTCGGCCGTCACGTGGTGGGCGCCGGTCCACAAGGTCGCCGAGAGGCATTCGCCGTGGGCGCAGGCAAAGTCCTCGCGGCGGATGGTATCGCTGCGGGACAGGGTCGCCGTGCGGCGGACGCAGTTCTCCAGCTCGCGCACGTTGCCCGGAAAGTAACACTTGCCGAGGAGATCGAGCGCCTTGTCGGTGATGCTCAGGCGACGGCTGTTCTCGCGATTGAAGCGGTCGAGAAAGGCGCGGGCAAGCAGCGGGATGTCGCCCGGCCGCTCGCGCAACGGCGGCAGAAACACCGGAACGACGTTGATGCGATAGTAGAGGTCGGCGCGGAAGTCACCCTTTGCGACGGCCGCTTCCAGATCGCGATTGGTGGCGCAGATGAGACGCACGTCAACCTTCAGCGTCCGGGTACCGCCCACGCGCTCGAACTCGCCCTCCTGAAGAACGCGCAGCAGCTTCGACTGGAAGGCCGGCGAAATCTCGCCGATCTCATCGAGCAGCAACGTGCCGCCGTTGGCAAGCTCGAAGCGCCCCGGCTTGAGGGCGATGGCTCCGGTGAAAGCCCCCTTTTCGTGACCGAACAGCTCGGACTCCAGCACGCTCTCGGAAACGGCGGCACAGTTGAGCTTGACGAAGGGCTTGGTCTTGCGACTGGACAGTTCGTGGATGGCGCGGGCGAACAGCTCCTTGCCGGTACCGCTCTCGCCGCGCAACAACACCGTCGAGTTAGACGGCGCGACGATGGAGATGGTCTCCATCACGCGGCGCACCGACGGACTGTCGCCGACGATGCCGCCGATGCTGACCCGGACGCGGGCCGGCTTTGGCTTCTCGTCCAGCGCCTTCTCGAGCCGCGACCGTTCGTCGATCAGGCGCTTGCGGTCGGCGGCGACGACGCGGTGAAGGCGCACGGCCTGGCCCACCAGATTGGCGACCATGGCGAGGAAGCGCAGGTCCTCGTCGATGCGAATGTCGGTCGAGCCGTCCCAGACGCGGTCGATGCTGAGCGTGCCGATCACCTTGACGTCGTCCTTGATCGGCACGCCGACGAAAGAGACGCGGCTGGGATCGTGGGCGGCCGGCGTGTCGGCGAACAGTGGGTCGGTGGCCGTATCCTGAACGACGAGCGACGTCTGTGTCGCGACGATGCGGTCGATGACCGCCTGCGGCAGGCTGTCGATCGGTCGGCCCTTCACCTCGCCGGCCCAACCGGCCGTGGCCACGATCTCCGGTTCGCCAATCTCGTCGATGACGACGATCATGCCTCGTCGCATGGCGAGGAAGGAAGTCAGGATGTTGACCACGCTCGCCAGCATGCTTTCCAGGCGAACGGGCGCGTTGAGGATCTTCGATATCTCGTAAAGGCCGAACAGCGCCATCTCGGCGCTCTGCCGGCCTTCCCGGCGAACTACAGGTGACGTCTCGACGGGGGCGAGGCGAGGCGGTTGGCGGACTGCCACGATCATGCCATGGCTCCTCAGGTCGGGGCCGGCAGGGAGGAGACCGGCTTCCCACCTCTGAAGGGTCGAGGCAAATCCTGCTTTTGTCACGCACGAATTGCAGTCATTCCTGACACCACCATGCATAATACGAAAGCATATAAGTATATTGCTCTAGCACTTTGTACTTACAAGAGAAGAGAAATGGCCCCTCTGTCGGCGCAACGGGACGCGCACTCCGCGGGCGCAGCCCCCGATCCGACAGCATGAAAGCGATCCTCAGCCTCCCTTGGCGCTGCCGGCGTACTGATCGACGGCGCCCGCCATTTGAAGCATGAGCTGTTCCATCGAAATCGAGTTCTCCCCGTAGGGGTAGAATGCCGACTTTTCACCGTTCTCCCACTTCTGGCGCAGCTCAGGCGTCGTGATATCCCAGTCCCGATAGGTCCGTTGCCCGATCTCGCGAAGATCCGCATGCAAATCGGCCGTCGAGGGACGCCCCCAGTAATAGTAACCGTTGTAGACCTTGAAAACCTCGAGCTGACGGCCCAGGACGATCGTGTGCGGGATCATCACGTCATGACTGGTATCGGTGTACTCCTTGATGTCCAGATCTTTCTGGACAACACGATCCTCGTCATAAAGGAAAGGCCAAGGCGCGGAGGTTTGCTGACGATAGTTGTTGGTCGTGTGCCAGTCGTCCGTCGTAATGGTGACGAGCTGGGTATAGCCGACGACCAACTGAGGATGAAAACGCACGAGTTCCAGCATGTGCTGGCGATCCTTTGGGCAGAAGAAACCGCGTGTCAGCACCACGACCATCAGTTGGTCGCCTTGCAGATCCGACAAACGCCGAGGCGTGTTGGTGTGGTCCGGCAGGACGTAATCCGGGAATTTCGCTCCGGGTCGGATATCCGATCTCATGATGCTCTCCATTGTGCGGGCGGCTTCGGCGCACAAGGCAACTTGGATACGGCCCGATTGACCGCCAAGTTGCACAGGATGGCGTTCGGAAGCTGTTACGCGCCTTCAAACGCCGTACGCGGCGATGGAGATGCTCAACCAAGCGGCGACGGGAATGTTCCCGATACACCGAGGCCTCAAGCCGCGTCGTCGTGATGGTGATCTCCGCCGGCCTGCCCCCGCCGCCAATAGGAAGCAAGCCGCAATCGGTCGCGCGGCAGGCCCCAGATATCGATCGCCCTGCGATAGATGGCGCGGCGAGCGGTGTGCTCCATGCCGCCCCAGACGACGACATCGGGAGGAAGATCGTCGGCGCCAATGGCCGCGGCGACCGTTTCCAACCGGGCGCCATCCCGTCGATGCAGCCAGACGAAGTCCGCCTTGGCCGCACCCGGAAGGACCTGCCGATCTTTCTGGTCCTCGACCTCAAGGATCGCGCGGACCCGGCGGCCAGCCGGCATTTCGGCCAGCATGCGGGCAACGGCCGGCAGCCCCGTCTCGTCGGCGAAGAGAAGATAGTCGGCGGCCTCGGGCAGATCGCCGCCGCCGGGCCCCGTCATGCCGACCACGTCGCCCGGCCGAGCCCGTTCGGCGAAGGCGGCACCCGGCGCATCATGATGGTCGGCGTGCAGCAACATGTCGATCTCCACCTCACCGGCGGCGACATCGATGCGGCGCAAGGTGTAGACGCGCGCCGGTGGCGGATTGCCGTCCGGCCACCAGGGCCGCCCGTCATCGCCGGTCACCGGCCAACGCTGACGCACGCCCTCGGCCGGCAACAGCAGGCGGACGTGCAGCCCGCCTTCGGCGAAGCGGCCGAGATCGTCGCCCTTGAGCGTCAGGCGCCGGAAGCGACCGATCGTCGCCACGGCGGTTACGGTCATCTTCCGAAAGAACGGCAGCGGCAAACCGGCCGCTCCGCCCCCGATCCAACGCAAGGCAATGCCGGCTTCGCCAAACTCCAGCACATGGTCGGCCATGATCATCTTGATGTAGGCGAGACCGGTGGGGTCTCGACTCTCGGCTGCGATGAGCAGGCCGCCGACATCGAGCGTCAATCGAGACAGTCCCAGCTCGCTCGACAGCAGGATGTCTCCTCCCTCGACCGTCTCGACGCGCGCGTGGCGACCGACGTGATCGACGAGACGAGCCCGCAAGGTCGCCGGGTCTCGGCTCGGGACAAAAAGCGTGGCGGCGAGACGGGGCGACATATGCGTGCTCATCGGAACGAACTCCGGGAAAGCGAAGGTGACGGGTTCAAGGCTGCCCGAAAGCGGCGATGAAGCCGTCGGCGATCGCCTGCTCGGCGCGCAGGCCGGAACTCGTCAGATACATGCCGACCGGATTGAGATAGATGATGTGGCCAGCCGTGGCGGCGCGGGTCCGATTGACCAGTTCGTTGTCGAGCAATGCACGAGCCGGCGTCTCGGCCCTGCCGATGGCTGCGTCGCGGTCGATGACGATCAGCCAGTCCGGATTGACCTTGAGAATGTACTCCCAGGAAATGACCTGGCCGTGGGTGGTCGCCTCAATGGTCGGATCTGCGGGAGCAAGGCCGTAGAGATCGTGCACCTCGGAAAAGCGCGAACCGGGACCGTAGGCGCTGATCTTGCCGCCGGTGGTCAGCACCACGAGGCCCCTGCCCTGGCTTGCGGTCATCTCTCTGAGGCGGGCCGTCGTGACGTCGAGTTTCCGAAGCCGTTCAGCGACCTCGGCCTCCTTGCCGAACAGCTTGCCGATCGCCTCGGCGTTGCGCTTGACCGAGCCACGGAAGTCGTTGTTGTCGGCCGTCAGGTCCAGGACCGGCGCAATCTCCGACAACGCGGCGAAGTGCTTCTGACTGCGGCTGCCAACGACGATCAGGTCGGGCTCGAGCGCCGCCACCGCCTCGAAGTCCGGCTCGAACAGCGAGCCGACCTTGGCGTAGGCGTCGCCGCGATACTTTCCAAGTTCGCCGGACATTGCCCAATCTGGCACGCCCTTCACCTCGACGCCCAGCGCATCGAGCGTATCCAGGGCAGCAAGGTCGAAGACGACGACGGTCTTCGGGCTGTCCGGCAGTTCCCGCGTTCCCTGCGCGTCAGTGATTGTTGCCGCGCCGGCCAGGTCGAGGCCGACGACCAGGAGAAGCGGCGCCAACAAGGCCGAGAGAAGACCGGATTTGCCTGTCATTTGCCTCGACCCAACCGTTTGCGACTGCCAGGCGTTCGCATAAGTAGTTCCCCTTAAACTTGACTGACTTTGTCATGTATATAAACAAGGGGATGGAAAGCTGTCGACGATCCGGTCTTCAGCGCAAACGGCGGTTTCTTTCTCGCAAACAGCCGAGCCCTTTGCGCGTGTTGTCGGACGGCGCCTCGGGTGGCATTGGGTGCGTTCATGGAACTGTCGATGGCGACATCGGAAAACGACGGCATCTCGCTCGCCTGCCGGCTCACGCCCGTAATCGCCGGTCAACGAAGCGTGCGCGAAATCCAGCCGGGTTTCCGCCTGTTCATCTATCTCCGGGGCTGGCAGCGCTTCGAGATCGACGGCCAACGGTTCGACGTTTCCGCCGACGCCGGTCCGGTGGCATTGGCACTGTCGCTCGTCCATCCGGCTCGTCTGGTCCAACTCGCCTGGTCGGAAGACCGGATGAACAAACTGATGATCACCGCGCCGAGCGATTGGACGGCGACGCTCGACCTCGATGGCGCGGGCCACGGCGACGCGCTTGCTGCCTTCCTCGCCGGGCACGGCAACCACCATCTCTGGCGCCTCGACGACGACAGCGTCCGCATCGCTCGACTGGCTGCCGAGCCGCCGGCCTGGGTGCCGCGAGAGGCGCTGCCGCTCTACCGACGCGCCCGCGCGCTCGATCTCGTGTGCCTCACCCTCAGTACGCTGGCCCTGCGCCGCGAGGAGAACACCCTGCCCCGTCCGGCCCAGTCACTGCTCGGCGAACGCATCCGCATCTTCCTGCTCGACCATATCAACGAGCCGCTCACCATCGACGCCGTCGCCCAGGCGGTCGGAGCTTCCGTCAGCGTCGTCCAGCGCTGCTTCAAGGAACTCTATGGCATGACGGTGTTCGACTTCGTTCGCCGTCGGCGCCTCGACGCGGCCCGCGACGCGCTCGACAATCGCGGCGTCAGCATCGCCTGCGCCGCCTTCATGGCCGGCTATTCGGCGCCGTCGAGCTTTGCCACCGCCTTCAAGAAGGCTTACGGCGTGCCGCCCAAACTCCGACGTCGGCAAGCCATGCCGTTCCGCGAGGCGGCCGAGTGACCGCTTCGCCTCGTCCGTTCCTGCTCGGCGTCATGCTGATCGCGACCATCTTCCTCGCCGTGGCGAGCCTCGTCATCGGTGGCGGCTACGCCTGGTCCGACGTGTTGACCATGGAAGGTGACGGTGCGCTTGTGCTCGCCGCAAGCCGCGTACCGCGCACGCTCGCCCTGCTGTTGTCCGGCGCCGGGCTCGCCGTGTCCGGCATCCTGATGCAGATGATCGCCCGCAACCGCTTCGTCGAGCCATCGACGGCCGGCACGGTGGAGTCGGCAAGCCTCGGCATCCTTCTGACGCTGCTCCTGATGCCGGGCGCCCCGGTGATTGTACGCATGCTGGTGGCAGCCCTGGTGGCGCTCGCCGGCTCCGCCGTGTTCCTCGTGCTGCTCGGTCGGCTGCCGCTCGGCTCCACGCTGATGGTTCCGCTGGTCGGCATCATGCTCGGCGGCATCTTCGATGCCATGACCAGTTTTCTCGCTTACCGCTTCGACCTGCTGCAATCGCTCGGCGCCTTCGGCAGCGGCGACTTCTCCATCGTGCTGCGCGGTCGCTACGAGTTCCTGTGGATCATTGCCGGTCTGGTGGCGATCGCCTATGCGACCGCCGCGCGCTTCACCAGTCTGGGCATGGGCGAGGCGGTGGCAACCGGCGTCGGTCTCAACTATCGGCGGCTCGTCGTCTTCGGCCTGATCATCGTCTCGGTGGTTACCGCCGCCGTGGTGGTGACGGTCGGCGCCGTCCCCTTCGTCGGCCTCATCGTCCCCAACGTCGTCAGCCTGTTCCTAGGCGACGATCTGCGGCGCAGCCTGCCGGTGGTGGCAACGGGCGGCGCCGTACTGGTCCTCGCGTCGGACGTCGTTGGCCGGCTCGTCATCGCACCCTACGAAATACCGGTCGGCACCATCATGGGCGTTGTCGGCAGCCTCGGCTTCCTGACATTCATCTTCTGGCGGCGCAGCCATGCCGCCTGAACGCGTCCGCTCCGTCCGCCTCGTGACGGTCGCCGTCACGCTCCTCGCAGGGTTGTCGATGATAGCCTTCATGACGGTTGGCGTCCGCGGCTCATGGAGCTTCGTTCTCGCCCACCGGGGCGTTCGCCTTGCCGCTCTGATCACCGTGGCCTATGCCATCGCCCTGTCGACGGTGCTGTTCCAGACCTTGACCGGCAACCGCATCCTGACACCGGCCGTCATGGGCTTCGACGCACTGTTCCTGCTCCTGCAAACCACGCTTGTGGCCGCTCTTGGCAGCGCCGGCGCCGTGGCGATCGATCCACGGCTGCTCTTCTCGGTCGAATGCCTCGTCATGGTCGGCCTCTCCGGCCTGCTGTTCCGACTGCTTTTCCGGGGCGAAGACCGGAACCTGCCCCTGGTGGTTCTTTCGGGCCTGTTGTTCGGCGCGCTCTTTCGCAGCCTGTCGAGCTTCCTGCAACGCGTCATGGACCCCAACGATTTCCTGGTTTTGCAAGGGCGAGCCTTCGCCTCCTTCAACGTCGTCGATCCGGCGCTGATCGGCGTCGCCGCCCTGCTGGCGGTGATGGCGACGATCATCGTGCTGCCACGCCTTTCCGAACTCGACGTTCTCGTGCTCGGCCGCCAGCGCGCGACCGGCCTCGGCGTCGACACGACGCGGCTTTCGGCCATCGTCTTCGCGCTCGTGGCCATCCTGGTGTCGGCCTCGACGGCGCTGGTCGGACCCACCACCTTCTTCGGCCTGCTGGTCGCCAACCTGGCCTATCTGCTGGTGCCTTCGGCCCGACATGCCAGCGTTCTGCCGGTTGCGGTCGGGCTTGCCGTCATGACGCTCGTCGGAGGCCAGATGCTGCTCGAACGACTGCTCGGCTTCGGCACGGCGCTGTCCATCGTCATCGACTTCGTCGGCGGCATCACGTTCCTTCTCATCCTGTTCAGGGCAGGACGGCGATGATCGAAATCGACAAGATCTGCAAACGCTACGGCGAAACGGTGGTCGTAGACAATGTCAGCCTCGCCATTCCGCGTGGCGGGGTGATCGGCATCGTCGGCCCCAATGGCGCCGGAAAGTCGACGCTGCTTTCGCTGACAAGCCGCCTCATCAAGCCCACTTCGGGCGCGATCCGGGTCGACGGTCTCGACGTTTCAAAGGCCCCCAATCGTGATCTCGCCCGCCGGCTATCGGTAATGCGCCAGGAAAACCACGTCGCCGCCCGCCTGACGGTTGGCGACCTCGTCGCCTTCGGCCGTTTCCCCCATAATCGAGGCCGCCCAACCCGCGAGGACGCGGAACGGGTGAAGGCAGCCATAGACTTCGTCGGCATGGAGACCATGGCCGACCGCTTTCTCGATCAGCTCTCGGGCGGCCAACGACAGCGGGCCTTCGTCGCGATGGCTCTCGCCCAGGATGCCGACTATGCCCTGTTCGACGAGCCGCTCAACAACCTCGACATTCATCACGCCGTATCGATGATGCGGCTGTTCCGCCGCATGGGCGACCAGCCCGGCAAGACGGTCATTGTCGTGCTGCACGACCTCAACGTCGCAGCCGCCTACGCCGATCGGGTCGTGGTCATGCAGGCGGGACGCGTCGTCAGCGACGGCCGGCCCACGGAAGTCATCACCCGCACGCTTCTGTCCGACGTCTTTCGCGTCGAGGGCGACGTCATGGAAATCGACGGGCGACGCGTGGTCAACGTCGCCCCATAGAGCGTTGTTCGACCTGACCGAGACGGATCGGCGCTCCATGCCTTTGCCCAGGCGTCATCTTGTCGGTCCCCGCGCACTCCGGCCCGGTGAAGGGCGACAGGGTGTCAGGCCGTTTCGCCGGCCCAGCGGTCATAGACGGCACTGACATCGCCGGAGAAATAGTCGGGGTTGAGGTCGCGGATCGGCGCGAGGCTGATGCGAAGTCCGTCGAGGTGGCGATCCATGGCCGCCGCAGCTGCGGCGGCATCGCGGTCGGCGATGGCGTCGACAATCTCCTCATGCTCCCCGAGCGCCCGCTCCATGCGATGCGGCTGCGGCAATGTCAGGCGACGATAGCGGTCGAGTTGAACCTTGATCTGAACGATCATCGCCCACAGGCCCGGCAGCTTGCCCGCCTCGGCAATAGCCCGGTGCATCAGCTCGTCGGCAGCATGAAAACCATCGATATCACCGATGCCGAGAGCCTCGCGTTGCCGTTCGATGATCGCCCTGAGGCCGGCGATGTCGGAGCCTCTGGCGCTCTCGGCAGCCGCCTTTACGGTCACAGCCTCAAGCGCGGCGCGGGCGACGATGATCTCGGGCAGAATCTCGGCCGGAATCCGGGAGACCATGGTTCCGGACTTGGGTACGATCTCGATCAGCTTTTCGTCGGCGAGGCGGAGCAACGCTTCGCGGACCGGCGTCCGGCTGACGCGGGCCTCGGTGGCGATCTCCTTCTCGAAGATGACGTCGCCGGGCCGACGACGCATGGAAACGATGTCGTCCCGCAACCGGCGGTGAACCAACTGAGCGGCCGTTTCGCCGACCGGAGTGCCGGCAGCCGGGGATCGTCCGCCGTCGTTCATGGTCCATGTCGTCATCGGGTTCGCTCCATGGGCTGCCCTTGCGTTGGTAGGATCGCTCGATTCCTCGACGCGTCGACGGGAACGTGCGACCCACCATCCCGTCGCGGCAATCCCTCGCCAGCGACGCGACTCCATCTCGTATTCCAGATATATGAAAAATAGTCAGAGCGGGTTAGTGCCAAGCTCGCGGATCAGGGGCGATACGGATGTCGCCCGAAAACGGCGCATACGGGCCTCGTCAGCATAAATGGGCCTGTCTCAAGTGGAAATGCAGAGCCGGCCTGACCACGCCGTGAGTGTGAGGCAGTCCTCTCCAGCTTGCCCGAGTTTCACACACAAACAAAAATCAGCTATCTAACCGCATATACCTTATATATCTTGTATATAAGATTGTATTTATTATAGGCAAGCTGATTTAACACGAGTCAAATATTTCTGTCTGTCGGTCTATTTCTTCAGGTCGGTTTGTTTTGTATTTATGTTTAGACTTTGGTATCGGCAACTTTTCCTCAAGTTAGACATGGATTAATGCGTATTGACTTGGAGCTCCGGCAAATAGATGTTCCAGCCAACGAGGACGGACAGCCGGAGCGCCCGTTCCAATCAGACGGCGAACGATCGGAGGATGACGTGGCCAAGGACATTCGCGTGGCAGCCATCGGTGAATGCATGGTCGAGCTGCAAGAGCGGCCCGACGGCGGCATCACACAGTCCTTCGGCGGCGACACCTTCAACACAGCCGCCTATATGGCCCGACTCGGCGAGGGCCTCGGTGGTTTCGTCGACTACGTCAGCGCCATTGGCGACGATCCGTTCAGCGATGCCATGGCAGCCTTCTGGCGCGCCCAGGGCGTCGGCGACCGCCTGGTGCTGCGTCGTCCGGGTCGCCGCCCCGGTCTCTACTTCATCAAGACCGACGCCGCGGGCGAACGCCGCTTCTACTACTGGCGCGGTGAAGCCGCTGTCCGCGAGACCTTCGAAACCGAGGGGTCCGACGCCATCCTCACGGCGCTTTCCGGCTACAGCAACATCTACCTCTCCGGCATCAGCCTCGCGGTGCTGAGACCTCAGAGCCGGGCCCGGCTCATCGCTCGCCTTGGCGAACTGGCCCGCGATGGCATCGCCGTCGACTTCGACTGCAACTACCGCCCTCTCCTCTGGGAGAGCGTCGAGACGACGCGCGCCACCTACGAGGAGGTCATCGCCTTCGCAAGCCGTGTCCTGGTGACGGTGGAGGAACTCGAAGTCCTCGGCATCGCGCCGACGCCTGAGGCCGGCGCCAGCCACTTCGCGGCCATGCCGCGCCTTGAAGTGGTGATCAAGGACGGCGCCAAGCCCTGCACGCTGATCCATGACGGCAAGATCGAGACCGTGCCCGCCATGGCCGTCGACAAGGTCGTCGACACCACAGCCGCCGGCGACAGTTTCTCGGCTGCCTATCTCCTCGGCCGAAGCCTTGGCCTCGCTCCGGCGGAAGCCGCGCTTCGTGCCCACGCGGTCGCCGGCGCCGTCGTGCAGCACCGGGGCGCCATCATTCCGAAGGACGCCACGCCCGACGTCTTCGCTTCCGAAATCGCCCGGCTTCGCTGATCGCCGCCCGCGCCAACACCATTTTTCACGCTAGAGACGACTAGACATCATGAACATCAAGAAAGCGATCGATAAAGTCCCAGGAGGACTGATGCTGGTGCCGCTGATCCTTGGCGCACTGTGCAAGACCTTCTATCCGGAAGCCGGCAAATACTTCGGCTCCTTCACCAACGGCCTGGTCTCCGGCACGGTGCCGATCCTCGCGGTCTGGTTCTTCTGCATGGGCGCCACCATCGATCTCCGTGCGACGGGCACCGTGCTGCGCAAATCGGGCAACCTCGTCGTCGTCAAGACGCTGGTCGCCTGGGCGGCGACCTATGCCGCCGCCCAGTTCCTGCCGATCGAAGGCGTGCAGGCGGGTCTCTTCGCCGGATTCTCGGCGCTGGCCATCTGCGCGGCCATGGACATGACCAACGGCGGTCTCTATGCGGCGGTCATGCAGCAATACGGCACCAAGGAAGAAGCTGGCGCCTTCGTGCTGATGTCCATCGAGTCCGGTCCGCTGGTGTCCATGTTCATCCTGGGCGCCGCCGGTGTCGCCACCTTCGAGCCGCACCTGTTCGTCGGCGCGGTGCTGCCCTTCCTGATCGGCTTCCTGCTCGGCAACCTCGACAAGGACCTGAAGGAGTTCTTCGGCAAGTGCGTGCATACGCTGATCCCGTTCTTCGGCTTTGCCCTCGGTAACGGCATCGACCTGCACGTCATCGCCCAGACCGGCCTTGGCGGCATCCTGCTCGGCATCATCGTGATCGTGATCACCGGCATTCCGCTTATGCTGGCCGACAAGCTGATCGGTGGCGGCAACGGCACCGCCGGCCTCGCTGCGTCCTCCACGGCCGGCGCCGCGGTCGCCAACCCGATGATCATCGCGGAGATGGTGCCCGCCTTCAAGCCGGCCGCCGCCACGGCCACCTCGCTGGTCGCCGCCGCCTGCCTGACCACGGCGATCCTGGTGCCGATTTTGACCGGCATCTGGGCCAAGCGCACCAGAGGCGCCACCCCCGCCCCTGCGCCGGTCCAGGAACTGCAAGCGGCAGAGTAACGCAGGAGGGCCGGCGCCGACCGCCGGCTCCACCGCTCCAGGAGAAAGCCGATGTATCTCAGCCATATCGCCACTCTCGACCGCGACGCCGCCAACCTGCCCGAGACCATCCGGCGGGGGCTTCGCTTTCTCGCGGAGACCGACATCAACGCCTTGCCCGCCGGCCGCGTCGACATCGACGGCGACCGCCTCTACGCCCTGATCCAGGACTACGAGACGGCGCCCAAGGCCGAAAAGCGCCCCGAATCCCACGCCCGCTATATCGACATCCAGTACGTGGCGAGCGGACGAGAAGTGATCGGCTATGCGCCGCTCGCCGGCGACAATCCGGTGTCCGAGGACCTTCTCGAAAGTCGCGACGTTCAGTTCTTCTCAACGGCAGCCGACGAGAGCGATCTCGTGCTCGGCACCGGCGCCTATGCCGTCTTCCATCCCACTGACATCCACCGCCCCGGTTGCGCCATCGGCGCGCCGGCCAAGGTCCGCAAGGTCGTCGTCAAGATCCTGGCTTGATCACCCACTCTCACCATCGGAGGCAACAATGGATATTCGCTATTCGGCCAATCAGAAGGACTTCAAGCGCTACACCACCGAGGAAACGCGCGCGGAGTTTCTGATCGAGAACCTCTACGTCGATGACGAGGTCGTCGCCGTCTACTCCCATGTCGACCGCATGGTGACGCTCGGCTGCAAGCCGGTCAACGAAGCGGTGCCGCTCGACAAGGGCATCGACTGCATGAAGAACTTCGGCACTGCCTATATCCTGGAGCGCCGCGAGATCGGCATCTTCAACATCGGCGGCGCCGGCTCCATCGAAGCCGACGGCGAAACCTTCCACCTCGGCTTCCAGGACTGCCTCTACATCACCAAGGGCACCAAGTCCGTCGTCTTCAAGAGCGACGATGCCAAGGCGCCTGCCAAGTTCTACATGGTGTCGGCCCCGGCCCACAAAGCCTGCAAGACCACCTTCCTGTCGATGACCGACGCCAAGAAGAAGCCGCTCGGTGACGAGGCCACCGCCAACAAGCGCGTCATCAACCAGTTCATCCATCCGGACGTGCTGGAGACCTGCCAGCTTTCCATGGGTCTGACCCAGCTCGCGCCGGGCAGCGTCTGGAACACCATGCCCGCCCATACCCACGAGCGCCGCATGGAGATCTACACCTATTTCAACATTCCCGAGGGACAGGCCGTCTTCCACATGATGGGCGAAGGTAACCAGACCCGCCACATTCTGGTGCAGAACGAGCAGGCGGTCATTTCGCCGTCCTGGTCGATCCACGCCGGCTGCGGCACCAGCGCCTATACCTTCATCTGGGCAATGGGCGGCGAGAACCAGACCTTCGACGACATGGACCACATCGCCATCGGCGACCTGCGCTAAGCGAACAAGGACGGACTTCAATGACCTACCCGAACGCATTCTCGCTTGAAGGCAAGGTGGCGCTCGTCACTGGCGCCTCCTACGGCATCGGCTTCGCGCTGGCCAGCGCGCTGGCCGAGGCCGGCGCCATCATCGCCTTCAACGACGTCAACGAGGAGTTCCTTGCCAAGGGCGTGGCCGCCAACAAGGAAGCCGGCATCGACGCCCGGGGCTACATCGCCGACGTCACCGACGAGGCCGCCGTGCAGAAGCTGGTGGCCGACGTCGAAAAGGATCTCGGCACCATCGACATCCTGGTCAACAACGCCGGCATCATCAAGCGCGTCCCGATGCACGAGATGGACGTCAAGGACTTCCGCCAGGTGATCGACATCGACCTGACGGCGCCGTTCATCGTCGCCAAGGCCGTCATCCCCGGCATGATGAAGAAGGGCGGCGGCAAGATCATCAACATCTGTTCGATGATGTCCGAACTCGGCCGCGAGACCGTGTCGGCCTATGCCGCGGCCAAGGGCGGCCTCAAGATGCTGACCCGCAACATCGCCTCCGAGTATGGCGCCTTCAACATCCAGTGCAACGGCATCGGTCCAGGCTACGTCGAGACGCCGCAGACCGCGCCGCTGCGCGTTCCCGGCCATCCCTTCGACTCCTTCATCCGCGCCAAGACCCCGGCCGGCCGCTGGGGCACCACCGACGATCTGAAGGGACCGGCGGTGTTCCTCGCCTCCTCGGCGTCGGACTTCGTCAACGGCCACATCCTCTATGTCGACGGCGGCATTCTCGCCTACATCGGCAAGCAGCCCTGATCGGCTGATCTCTTGAACAGAACGGCCGCGTTCCACCTGGACGCGGTCGTTGTTTTGGAACCGAGATTTCGCTTTCGTCCTGGGCGAGCGGAGCCTACCGTGCGCCATCATGTACGAAATTCTCGCCGACTTCCTCGCCCGCCCCGCCCCCTTTTCCGTTTCGACCACAGAGCGACTGTGGACCGACCCGCATATCGCGGCCGAGATGCTGCGCTTCCACCTCGACGAAACCAGCGACCTCGCCTCGCGGCGCCCGGGCACCATCGAGGCCTTCGTCGACTGGCTGGATCGGCGCCTTTCCCTCACCGGCCTGTCGGTCACCGATCTCGGATGCGGCCCCGGGCTCTATACGAGACGATATGCCGAACGCGGCGCGTTGGTGACGGGCCTCGACTTCTCGACCAACTCGCTGGCGTATGCCCGCAAGGCAGCGGAAACGGCCGGGTTTTCCATCGATTACCAGAAGGCCGACTATCTCAGGGACGAGTTGCCCTCCGGGCAAGACCTCGCCACCATGATCTACGGCGACTTCTGCGCGATGGCGCCGGACAAGCGCGGGCTGATCCTCGGCAAGGTCAAGGCCATGCTGAAGCCGGGCGGCGTCTTCGTGTTCGACGTCTTCTCGACCGGCATGTTCGATAAGCTGAGCGAGGAAACGATCTTCGCGCCACGCCTGATGAACGGATTCTGGTCGGCCGGCGACTACGTCGGCTTCAAGACCACGCACCTCTACCGCGACCAGGCGATTGGCCTCGACCGCTATCTCATCGTAACGCCCGACCGAAGCTTTCAGGTCTACAACTGGATGCAGTACTACACGCCCGCCAGTATCACCGAGGAAGTGCTGGCCGCCGGCTACTCGGAGGTGGAGATCGTCGATTTCGCGGCCGGGGGGCCATGGTCGGGCGGTGCCACGGCCTTCGCGGTCATCGCCCACCCCTGAGTTCAGCTGTAGACGCGATGGTAGCGATGGCCGAGCGAGGTCAGCACCTCGTAGCCGATGGTGCCGGCAGCTCGGGCCAGATCGTCGGCGCTCTGGTGGGGACCGATCAGCTCGAGAAGATCTCCCTCGGCAAGCGTGCCGTCCGGAAGGGCGCTGATGTCCACCGAGAAGCTGTCCATGGAAACGCGGCCGACCGAAGGTAGCCGCGTATCGCCGTGATAGGCGGCCACGGCGCCGCCGGAGAAGCGGCGCCACCAGCCGTCGGCATATCCCGTCGCCAATGTTGCGAGGCGGATCGTCCTGCTGGCGCGGAACGTGTAGCCGTAGCCGACCGAGGTGCCCGCTTCGATTTCCCGAAGTTGGGCGACCCTGACCCTGAGATCGACCACGGGTCTGATCCCCGTGGCCAGCGGGCTCGTCTCGATGCCGTAGAGCGCGGCGCCGGGACGGGTGAGATCGAAGTGATAATCCGGCCCGAGAAAGATGCCGCTCGACGCGGCGAGCGAACCGGCAAGCCCCGGCAGGCGCGAACGGGCGGCCCGGAAGGCGGCGAGTTGCTCGCCGCTCGCCGGCTTGTCCGGCTCGTCGGCGCAGGCAAGGTGGCTCATGACGAGACGACCGCCCGTGGCGGCGAGCAACCCCGCGTCATCGGCAAGCACCTGCTGTTCGGCGACGTCGAGGCCGAGGCGCGACATGCCGGTGTCGACCTGGATGACCGACGGTCGGTTGCCACGATTGGCTTCCGCCCAGGCGCGACATTGGGAAAGCGAGTTCAGAACCGGCAGAATGCCGTCGCCATAGGCGGCAGCGGTGCCCGGCAGCAGGCCGTTGAGGACGTAGATGGTCGCATCCGTCGGCAGCAGCGGGCGGAGTACCCCGGCCTCCGACAGCGTGACCACGAAGAAGTCGCGACAGCCGGCATCGTAGAGAGGTCCGACCAGCGACACAGCGCCGAGGCCGTAAGCGTCCGCCTTGACCACGGCGGCCGAACGGGCCGGCGCCGCGCGGGCGGCAAGGCTGCGCCAGTTGGCGACGATGGCTTCGACGCCGATCGTCAGAATGCCGCCGGCCGAGGCCGCGCCTGAAACGCCTTCAGAAGCCGACACTCTTTCCTCCGCAGCCGATGAACCGTCACCAATCGGCTTAGTCCCCCTTCTTGTCTGCCGCAAGCTGCACCGGCGAAGAACCGGCATTGGCATGGTAAACAAAACCTTGAGATGATTGCGGAAAAGCCACGAACCGATTGAACCGGCCTTTATCGCAAACCTGCTAGCTTGGTCGCATCTGAAGATGAGTGTCTCGATGCGTGCCAATTTCAAGGTCATGATCCTGCTCGCTGTCGTCTGCGGCGGCGGCGCCGTCTGGGCGGGCGGTCGCTGGCTCGACAATGCGTCAGCCGCCCGTCTCAGGGAGATCGAGGCGGCGCGACCGTCGGTAACGTTCGGAACTCTCGTGGTGGCCGCCGAACCGCTGCGCTTCGGCGCACCGCTCTCCCGCCAGGCGGTACGCGAGATTCCATGGCCGGATGGCGACCTGCCGCCCGGTGCCTTCGCAACGAAGGACGATCTCTTCAAGGACGGCGACCGCACCGTGCTCTATCCGCTGGAGCAGGGCGAGCCGCTGTTCGCCTCCAAGCTGACCGGTCCCGGCGAACGCGCCGCCGTTTCCCGACTGATCTCCGATGGCAACCGCGCCGTGACGCTTCGCGTCAACGACGTGGCCGGCGTCGGCGGCCTGGTCCTGCCGGGCGACCGGGTCGATGTCGTGCTGACCACCGGCGAGGTCGCCGAGGTCATTCTCCAGGACGTGCGCATCCTGTCGATCGACCAGATGGCCGACGAGAAAAGCACCGAGCCGATGGTCGCGCACACCGCCACCGTGGAGGTTTCGCCGGAAGCCGCGCAGAAGCTGGTGCTGGCCCAAAGCGTCGGCAGCCTGTCGCTGGTGCTGAGGCGCGCCGGCGAGGTGAGGGCCGAAGCGTTCCGGCCTATCAGCGTCGCCGACCTCACCACCGCCCGCAAGACCGAAAACGCCAAGGCGGAGATACCGCCCACTCCACCGGTGACCGACGCCACGGTGTGGGTGCGCCGGGCGACCGAGCTCACCCAGTACTCCGTGCCCGTGAAAGATGGCGGTCCGAGCCGCCTCGTGACGCCACCCGGTGAGCCGGTTGGGCCTGTTGAAGCGCCCTCTCCTCCCTCCGCATCGATCGCCGCCGGAGAACCTCAATGATCCTCTCGACGCGCGTCGGCTTCTACGTCGCTGCTCTCCTCGCTCTGGTGCTGGTCGCCACCCTGCCCGCCGATGCCGCCTCGCCCATCCGCATGACGGCGGCGACCTCGGGCCAGTCGTTTTCGATCGCCAAGGGCGTGCCGCAGATGATCGTCACGACGTCCGCCTTCTCGGAAATCGTGGTTGGCGATCCCGCGCTGGCCGACGCCTGGCCGCTCACCGACAAGTCGTTCATGGTGCTCGGCTCGAAAGGGGGTGTGACCGGCATCGTGCTGTTCGACAAGGAACGCAACGTGGTTGGCGCCGCCGATTTCGAAATCGCCCTGCATACCGACCGGTTGCAAGCCGCGCTTGAGCGAAAACTGCCCGACGCCAAGGTCGACGTCTCCTCGGCCAACGGCTCCATCGTGCTCTCGGGCATGGCGGCCGATCAGAAGACCATCGACGAGGCCGGCGCCATCGCCAAGGAGTTCGGTGGCGAGAAGGTCGTCAACGCCGTCGACATCGGCGGCGGCAAGCAGGTTCAGCTCAAGGTTCGCTTTCTGGAAGCCACACGCTCGGCCAGTCGGGAGCTCGGCCTGGGTTGGGCAGTCCAGAGCGATGGGTTCGCCATCGGCGTCGGCTCTTCGACGCTCGCCTCCGGCTCCACCCCGTTCGGCGAGATCGTCAGTCAGGTCCTGTCGGGCGGCCTTTCGGTCGACATGGTGGTACAGGCGCTGGAAGCGCGCGGCCTCGCCCGATCGCTTGCCGAGCCCAACCTCGTGGCGCTGTCCGGCCAAACTTCGAGTTTCCTCGCCGGCGGTGAATTTCCGGTGCCGGTAGCCAGCGACGACAACTCGGTTTCCGTCGAATTCAAGAAGTTCGGCGTCGGCCTCGACTTCACCCCGACGGTCGCGCCGAATGGCCTCATCCATCTCAACATCAAGCCGGAAGTGAGCGAGATCGACTACTCGGCGGCGGTCACCATCAACAGCATCACCATTCCAGGACTCAAGGTGCGCCGCTCGGACTCGACCCTGGAGCTGCGTGACGGCCAGAGCTTCGTGATCGCCGGCCTGCTCACCAACTCGCGCTCGGTGTCGAACAATCGCGTACCCTGGCTCGGCTCGGTGCCGGTGCTCGGCAATCTGTTCCGCTCCACCGCCTACAAGCGTTCGGAAACCGACCTCGTGATCATCGTGACGCCTCACATCGTCGATCCGCTCGGCGCCGGCGCCGCCATTGCCACGCCTTTCGATCGAGCCTTGCCGGGCAGCGACCTCGACGCGTTCGCGCGCGGCAACGCCGAAGTTCCACCCGACCCGACCGCCTATCTCGCCGCCAACGGCGCATCGACCGGTGGCTACATCCTGGACCTGGTACGGTGACGCCGATGGCCGAATCCTCGATCAACTTCGGCACCGTCGTCGTCGTGACCGCCGACAAGGATTTCGCCGTCCTGGTGGCAGACGCCCTTCGGACATCCGGCGCCAACGTCGGCGACCTCAAGGTGCGGGCGCCCGACAAGCTGTCCGACGAACTCGCCGACCCGGCCTGCGGTCTGGTGGTCCCCGATCTCGACGCCTTTCCCGACGGGCCGGTGGCCGGTCTGTCCGAGCTCTATCGACAGGCCGGCCCATCGGTGCGCTTCCTTCCGATCACCGGCGTGTTCGACGCCGAGGTCGCGCGCGGCTTCCTCAGGCTGCGGCTCCAGGATTTCCTGGTGAAGCCGGTGGTGCTCGCCGACCTTGCCCACACGCTCACCCGGCTTGGCCGCGACGACGCCGACCCTTATCCGGATTCCCGGATCT
>JAUVXG010000150.1 GCA_030603685.1 Pleomorphomonas sp. | reverse complement strand
GAGATCTCCGCCCGTCTCCACGCGCACAGCCGGGCGTGGTCCCCGCCGCCGGGCTTCGCCCGCAAGACCTGGACCTTCGACACCATCATTGGCCCGAACGCCTACTGGGGCGACTGGCGCGCTGCGCTCGGTCTCGACGCTGCCGGCCGGGCCGTCCTCGAAAAGGTGGCGGCCCGGCTCCACAGGGAGACGGCAGCCTAAGGCACATCACTCGATCGTTTCGGCCTGATCCACGCCGACATGCGCGCCGCCAATCTCCTGGTCGACGGCGATCGGCTCGGCGTCATCGACTTCGATGATTGCGGCTTCTCCTGGTTTGCCTACGACTTTGCCGCTTCGATCTCCTTCATGGAAACCGAGCCCTTCATCCCCGAGCTCATGGCGGCCTGGCTCGATGGCTATGCGCGTGTCGCGCCGCTCGATTCCGAGCAGGCGGCGGCGCTGCCCATGCTTGTGATGCTGCGCCGCATGCAGCTGACCGCCTGGATTGCCTCGCACTCGGAAACGCCGACGGCGCAGGCGATGGGGACAGCCTACACCGCCGGCACCATCGATCTCGCCGACCGCTATCTCGCAGCCGACTTTCTGAAGGGTGTGGCATGAGCTCGACCAAGCAGATCCTCGCCCTCAACCGCTTCGAGGCTTCGGACGGCGCGTCGCTCAAACCGGAGCTGGCGGCGCGCGTCGCCAAGCGTCAGGCCACCTTCGGCGCGTCATCGGTGCTCTTCTACAAGGAGCCGATCGAGATGGTCCGGGCGGAGGGCGTCTTCATGTATGACGCCCATGGCAAGCGCTATCTCGACGTCTACAACAACGTGCCATCGGTCGGTCACTCTCACCCGGCCGTTGCCGAGGCGGTGGCAAGGCAGATCGCCGTCCTCAATATCCACACGCGCTATCTGACCGGGCCGGTCGAGGCCTATGCCGAGAGGCTGCTGTCGAAGTTTCCGGCGCCACTTTCCAACCTCACCATGACCTGCACCGGCTCGGAGAGCAACGACCTCGCCATGCGGATCGCAGAGGCGGCGACGGGCAAGCGCGGCTTCGTGGTCACGCGCTCCGCCTATCACGGCAACACGCATCACGTGACGGCCATCTCGCCCTCGTCGATGAAATCGAAGCCGGTGCCGAACTTCGTGCGGATCATTCCCGAGCCCGACCCGGCGTTGGCGCCGGGCGGCGACGTTGCCGCCTTCTTTGCGAGCAATCTTCAGGCTGCGATCGACGATCTCGAAGCGAATGATGTCGGCTTCGCCGCCGTCATCGTCGACACCATCTTCTCATCCGATGGCATCTTCGCCGATCCGCCGGGCTTCCTGCGGGCGGCGGTCGACGTGGCGCACACGGCGGGCGGTCTCTTCATCGCCGACGAAGTGCAGCCCGGTTTCGGCCGTACCGGCGGCGACCTCTGGGGGTTCTCTCGGCACGGCATCGTTCCTGATGTCGTCACCATGGGCAAACCGATGGGCAACGGCTTCCCGATGGCCGGCGTCGTCACCCGACCTGACCTTCTGTCGCTGTTCTGCGAGGAGACGGGCTACTTCAACACCTTCGGCGGCAACCCGGTGGCCGCTGCCGCAGGTTCGGCGGTGCTCGACGTTATCGAGCGGGAAGGGCTGATCGACAATGCCCGCGACGTGGGCGCCTATTTCAAAGCCGGTCTTTCGACCGTGATGGGCAATCGCCGCGATATCGGTGCGGTGCGTGGAGCAGGCCTTTTCATTGGTCTGGACTTCATCGATGCCGACGGGCGGCCCGACCAGGGGCTCGCCACCTTCGCCATCAATGCCATGAAGGAGCGCGGCATCCTGATCGGTGCCGCCGGCCTCTGGGGCAGCACGCTGAAGATCCGTCCGCCACTCTGCTTTGCGAAGGAGAACGCCGACTTCTTTGTCGAGACGCTGAGGGGCATCTTGTCGGAGCGATAAGGACGCTCCAAACCCATCTTCATATGAACTGAAAAAAGGGCGACGCGAGTGTCGCCCTTTCGATGTCTGGAAGGTCAGGGGCCGGTCAGCCCTCCATTGCCTCAAGCGCCCCCAGGCTTTCCGGCAGGATCTGGCCGCCGTCGACGGTAATGGTCTGCCCGGTGATGTAGGCGGCTTCCTCCGACGCCAGGAACAGTGCGGCGTTGGCGATGTCGGCCACCGTGCCGAGGCGCCTCGCCGGGATCGAAGCCTCCATCTTGGCGATATAGTCCGGCCCCATGCCCTCGAGGCCCTCGGTGAAGATGTTGCCGGGCAATACGGCATTGACCGTGATACCTTTCGGCGCCAGTTCGATCGCCGCCGTGCGCATGAAGCCGAGCTGGCCGGCCTTGCTGGCGCCATAGTGCGACCAGCCGGGATAACCGGTGACCGGACCGGTGATCGACGATGTCAGCACGATGCGACCGCTGCCTGCCGCCGTCATCGCCGGGAGTACCGCCGAAACGCTGAGGAAGGTGGAGCGGAGGTTGGTGGAGATGACGTGGTCGAAGTCGGCCGGCGTCATTTCGGACAGCTTGGCCGCCGGGAAGATGCCGGCATTGGCGCATAGGACGTCGATGGCGCCATAGCGATCCACCGCGGCCTTCGCCATCGCCGTGCATCCCTCTGGCGTCGACACGTCGGCTCCGAGGCCGCTGGCGTTCGGTCCAATGGTCTTTGCCACCGCCGAAGCATCGGACTCGCTGCGCGACACCACCAGCACATTGAGGCCGGCCTCGCCAAAACGAAGGGCGATTCCCTTGCCGATGCCCCGGCTGCCGCCGGTGACAATCACCGTCCTTCCTTGTAGCGACTTCAACATTCTGTTCCACCTTCTGTTGTTGTTTGATCAAAATTCCGGCACATCGATTACGCCTGCGGCAACGGTCGTCCAAAAAAGATGCGATCGACTGAAGGACCTAAGAATTCCCGAAAAACAAGGGATTTTGACGCGTGTTGGCGTGGACCATACAACCTTCGAGTCCCTCGCTCACCGCACGGCTGCCCTTCGATGCCTTTCAGCATGCCCAACGAATTTGATGTTGTAAACAACACATTTTTGCGACAGACTTCCAACATAACAAAAGGGACCAGAACCAACCGTCAGCAGGAAAGGGTTTTCCGATGGGTCCCATGTCCAGGCGCAACATGTTGCAGATGATGGGGGCGGCGGCCTTCGCCGGCCCGCTGCTCTCCGCGAGCCGGGCCTTCGCCGCTCGCGAGGGCGAACTCAACATTCTCTGCTGGGAGGGCTACAACTCGGCGCAGGTGCTCGACCCGTTCCGGTCGGCCAAGAGCGCCACGGTGAAGGCCGAAAGCCTCACCAACGATCCGACGATGATCAACCGCCTCCGGGCTGGCGAGACCGCGGTCTGGGATCTCATCAACGTCAACAATCCCTGGGCGCGCAAGGTCATGGCGCCCGCCGGTCTGATCAAGCCGCTGCCGCGCGAAACCTTCGAACCCTACTTCGACAAGATGCTGCCCGAGTTCAAGGCGCCCTACCGCTGGGCGATGAGCGACGACGGCAAGGATCTCCTGGGCATGGCCCAGCGCTTCGGGCCTTACTCCTTCGTCGTCAACACCGACAAGATCAGCCGCGCTACCGCCGAGGAGCAGGGTTGGAACCTCTTCAACGACCCGTCGCTGGCCGGCAAGTACGGCATTCTCGAGTCCGATGACTGGAATGTCTTCGACATCTTCCTGACCGCCGGCATCAACCCCTTCGTCGAGCATACGGACGCCGACTTCAAGGCGTTCGAGGAGACCGCCGTTCGCATCTTCAAGGGTGCCAAGATGGTCGGCGACATCGCCACCATGAACCAGGCGCTGATCTCGGGCGAAATCGACCTGCACTTCACCGGCGGCACCTATTCCGTGTCGCCGGCGCGTGCCGATGGCTATCCGAACCTTCGCGCGGTGACGCCTCTCAAGGGGCCGATCGACGGCAAGGGCGGCGTGGCCTGGATCGAGATCACCTCGACGGTCAACAACCCGCAGCTGTCGCCGCTGGCCGCCGAGTTCCTTCAGTACGTTCAGGATCCGGAGGTGGCGCATACCGTGGCCTTCGCCGAGGGCACCTTCAACCCGGTGGCGCAGATGGGCAACAAGGCCTGCTTCGATCTGTTCACCAAGGACGAACTCGATGCCATCCAGTGGGACAGCGTCGAGGAGGAAATGGCGCGTTCGGCCGAGTACGACATCGTGCCCGACTACGACAAGGCGCTGGAGATCATGCTCGGCGCCAAGCGCCAGCGCGGCTGATCGCCTCTGCATAAAACCGTCCGCCGGTGGGCGGACGGCTCCCCCCGGTTTGATTTCAGGATCGCTTGCACATGTCGTCAGTTGCCGCTTCCGCCCTGTCCGATTCCTCTGCCGTCTCGAAAACGCCTCGGCCGGTGCTGCAACTCGTCGACGTCCGCAAGGTGTTCGACGGCTTCGCGGCGGTCGACGGCATCAGTCTCGACATCGAGGAGGGGGAGTTCGTCACCATCGTCGGTCCGTCGGGCTCCGGCAAGACGACGCTGCTCAGAATGCTTGCCGGCCTCGAAAGCCCGAGCGAGGGCTACATCACGTTGCGCGGCGAGCTGATCAACGACGTGCCGTCCAACCGGCGGCCGACCTGCCTCGTCTTCCAGTCGCTGGCGCTCTTTCCGCACATGACGGTGGGCGACAACATCGAGTTCCCGCTTCGCGTCCGCAAGATGGCGCCCGAAGAGCGGCGCAAGCGGGCTCTCGAGCTGATGGCCAAGGTGCGCCTGCCGGAAGACTATTATTCCAAGAACGTCATGCTCTGTTCGGGTGGCGAGAAGCAGCGCGTGGCTCTGGCGCGCGCCTTCGCCTACGACCCCGACGTTCTGTTCTTCGATGAACCGCTGTCCGCGCTGGACTACAAGCTCAAGAAGCTCCTTGAAAAGGAGCTCAAGGATCTGCACCGCGAAAGCGGCAAGACCTTCGTCTACATCACCCACTCGCTCGAAGAGGCGATGGTGATGTCCGACCGTATCGGCGTCATGCGCGCCGGCAAGGTGGTGCAGATCGGCACGCCCGAGCAGATCTACTCGACCCCGGCCGACCGGTTCGTCGCCGAGTTCTTCGGCGAAGTGAACGTCGTCCCGATCCGTCGTGCCGATGGCGGCTGGCTGCGCCGTGACGGCAAGCCGGTGGCGGTGGCGCCGGATGTTTCGATTGACGGCGACGAGGCCAGTGTCGTCATCCGCCCCGAGTACATGCGCTTCGTGACCGAAGAGGCCGGCGCCGACAACACCCTCACCGGCACCATCTTCAACGAGTATTCGCTCGGCTCGCGACTGCAGTATCAGGTGAGAAGCCGCACCGGACGCACCTTCCTGATCGAGGTGCCGCGCGCCGCGGCCTGGAAGGGCAATGGAGAGGTGACGATCGGCTGGGATGCCGGCAACGCCATCGTGGTGGGAGGCTGACATGGCCGACAACTCGCTGTCCGCGCCGGCGCCGAAACTCTCGCCCGGTCTCCGCGCCTCCTTGCCGGTGCTGGTCCTGCTCGTCGCCGGTTTTCTCGCGCCGCTGGTCACCGTCGCCGCCTACGCCTTCGCGACTCCCAAGAGCTTCGACGTTTTCCGCTCCTTCACGCTTCAGAACTTCGCGTCGATCTTCGATCCGAGCAACTCCGTCTGGACGTCGTTCGTCTGGGCGCTGGCGCTGGCCTTCGCCTGCGTCGCCATCCTTCTCGTCGTCTGCTATCCGATCGCCTTCGGCCTCAACAAGGTGTTCGGCAAGTGGTCCGGCCTGGTGTCGGTGCTCTTCGTCTTCCCGCTGTTCGTCTCGGAAAACGTCCGACTCTACGGCTGGGTGTTGTTCTTCATCAAGAACGGCGTGCTCGATGGCGCGTTGAAATGGCTCGGCTTTTCCGGCGGACCGGAGCTGCTCTACACGCCGGGCATCACCTTGTTCGGCATGGTCTACGTCTACCTGCCGTTCATGCTTTTCCCGATGACGCTCGGCATCGCCATGATCCCGCGCGACCTCGTCGATGCTGCCAGCGACTTGGGGGCAGGGCGGTTCATGATCTGGCGTGAGGTCGAGCTGCCGCTGGCCATGCCCGGCATTCTGATTGGCGCGCTGCTCACCTTCGTGCTGGCCGCCGGTGCGGTGGCCGAGGCCAAGATCCTCGGCGGCCAGTCGGTGATCACCATCACGCAGGATATCGAGGTGGCCTTCACCTACGCGCAGAACTGGCCGATGGGATCGGCGCTTGCTCTCATCCTCGTTCTCATCGTCTCCGGTCTCGCGCTTTCCGCCATGGCGCGGCTCGACCTCGACAAGATCCTCGGAAAGCGTTGAGCCATGCAGACCGTCGGACGTACCCGGACCCATTTTCTGATCCGTGCCTGGACCGCCTTCGTCGTTCTGGCGATCTACCTGCCGATCGCCTGCGGCGCACTGGCCGGCCTCTCCAAGGGGCGCTACTTCGCCTTCCCGATCCGGATCTTTTCCACCGAGTGGTGGGGCAAGACCTGGGATTCCTTCGAGATCCACGTTCTCGTCCAGAACTCGGTACTGATCGCGCTGATCGTCACCGTGCTCAGCGTTCTCTTCGCCTTCTTCGGTGCGCTGGCCTTCGCCCGTTATCCCTGGAAGGGCCGCCGCGCCTTCCAGCGCCTCCTGCTGCTGCCGATCTTCTTTCCCCAGCCGGTGTTGGGCCTCGCGCTGCTGCTCTGGTTCAACGCACTCGGCATCAGTCCCACCTGGAAGACCGCCGTCGTCGCCCATCTGGTCTGGATCGTGCCGGTGGTGACACTGGTCATCGCCATACAGGTGTTCAGCTTCGATCCCGTGCTGGAGGAGGCGGCGAGCGACCTCGGCGCCTCGCGTCTCTTCACCCTCCGCACGGTGACGCTGCCCATCCTCTGGCCGGGCATCTGGTCGGGCGCGCTATTCGCCTTCCTGCTGTCCTGGGGCAACTTCCCGCTGTCGCTCTACACGGCCGGCGCCGACTCGACGATCCCGAAGTGGCTCTATTCCAAGATGGTGGCCGGCTATACGCCGATGGTGCCGGCACTCGGTACCATGAGCACGCTGACGGCAGCGGCGCTTCTCCTGGGCGGTGGCCTCGTCCGTTTCCTTCTTCGCCGGCGAGCCGAACTGCGGGCGCGGGAAGGGTGACGCCCAAAGAGCCATGGGCGGGGCGCCCGCCAGCGATCGAGACGGACAATAAGACGCCTTGACCGTCTTCCCCTCGACCTGAAAACCTCGGAGATCAAGAGGATGGCCGAATCGACACCCGGTCGGCAAACGGGAACATGGCGCGCAAAATGAAGCGAACCAAATCATCGCGGCAGACGCAGATCCTGGCCGAGCTGGATTCCAGTCCGTCGCTTCGCGTCGCCGAGCTCGCCCGCCGGCTCGATGTCTCCACCGAGACCATCCGCCGCGACCTCGATGAACTGACGACGCAGGGCCTTCTCAACCGGACCTACGGCGGGGCCGTGCGGCCGCTCTCCAGCGAGCCGTCCGTCACCGAACGACACCGTCTGTTCGTCGACGAGCGCCAGCGCATCGCGCGCGCCGCCCTGAAGGTCATCGGTGACGGCCAGGTGCTGATGATCGGCTCGGGCGCCACAACGGTCCACGTTGCCCGCCGCATCGCCGTCGAGATGAAAAACATCACCGTCATTACCCATTCCTTCGGCGTGGCGACGGTGCTGGCCTTCAACCCGACCATCAAGGTGTTGATGCTGCCCGGTGACTATCACGCCAGCGAGGGCGCCACCGTCGGCGTGCACACCGTCTCGTTCCTCGGCAACTTCTACGCCGATTATGCCATCACCGGCGCGTCGGGTCTCGCCGCCGATGGCCCGTCGGAGGCGCTGCTCGAATGCGGCGCGGTCTATACGGCGATGGTGGCGCGGTCCGCCAAGTGCGTCGTGGTGGCCGACCATTCCAAGTTCGACGCCATCTTTCCCTCGCGTTATGCGCCCTGGCGAGATGTCGATGCGCTCGTCACCGATGCGGCTCCGCCGGAAAAGCTGACCACGGCGCTTCGGCAGTCGGGCGTGGAGTTTGTGGCGGCGAGCTGAGACTCAGCGAGACGCGATCGACAGAGCCGTGCGCGCCACGGTGACGAAGGCGCGGCCAAGGGCCAGCCCGACGATGGCGCCGAGTGTCGAGGCGATCCAGTTGTCGAGACCGGGGCCTCGGCCGGGTATGAATGCCTGGATGCCCTCGAACAGCAGAGAGGCGGCCGAGAGCAACAGCACGATTCGCCACCCTCGCAAGGCTGGCAGTGTCGAGGCAAAGAAGGCAGCGCCAGCGTAGGCAAGCAGATGCTCGACGTTGCCCGAGCCGAAGACGTGCGGACGGTCGGCGCCGGGCAGAACGGACAGCAACACGATCACGGCGAGTGAGAGAATACCCGCCATCTGGAACAACTTGCGTCCGATGTGTTCCAGTTTCATCTCTTCGCTCCTGCCATCCTTATGCGTCTATGCATTTTGCCGTGTCGCCGGTAAAGAAGGCGTCGACAAGGCAACAGGCATGATGGCCGGCAAAAAGCGCCGCCGAAGACCGATCGGCTCCGGCGGCGGCAAAACTGTGCGGATCCGAGGTTACTTCGATTTCTCCTTGGTGACCGCCAGCTGGATCTTGTGGACGTCGGGCCCGATCTTGAAGGTGATCGTGTACTGCTTCGGATCGGACGTCTTGGCCACCTTTGCAGCGTCGAACACGAACGCGCCGCCATATGACTCGCCGGGCAGAATCGTGTTGTCCATCAGCATGTTGCTTTCGAGGGCCGCAACATTGATTTCACCCTCCGCCGTGGCGGATCTCACGTTGGCATTGGCGATGGCCGAGGCTGCGGCGCCATTGTAGCCGCTGTAGGTGTAGTGTTGACCGTTGATGGTCCCCGAACCCGAGTAGTATCCGCTTGCCGAGCCGGCCACGCCGCCGAGCAGCGCCAGCGCGATGGCTTGTCCGCGCGCTTCGGACTGCAACTCGTCTACGGTCCACACCTTGAGCGGCTTGCCGGTGTCGGTCTGGATGACGGAGATGTCCGAGTAGCGGAGGGTGACGGGCTTTTTCCCGGTGTTTCTGATCAGCGCCACATAGGTTGGCCTTGGCATCTGCTCGGTGCGAGATGCCGGTGCGACAATGAGCTGCGTGGAGCCCGTTTGCGACAGAATGGCGTCTCGTCCGGAGCGGACGAGGACTTCCTGTCCGGCTTGCTTTGCAAACGACGTCTTCTCGACCGTCACGCAGGCAGAAAGTGCCAACGCCGCGGATGCGACGGCCAAAACCGAATAACGCTTCAAGATTATACCCCATTCCCTTTATGAAGTTGGCGCGACACAACTACCGGGAATGGTTTGGAGTCAATCCGCAATCACTACGCTTCGCGCCATCCTCGAGCGAGAGCGGCTTTTTTGGTTTCCAAACTGGAAAGAACTGCGCCTTCGCCCTGAAAGCCGATGATGCCCCGGCAATAACCGAGTTTGCCAGCAGCTTGGCGGCCTAGAGGAAGGTCTTGCGATTGCGATGTGATTGGCGACTCCAGCAGGGCTCGAACCTGCGACCTGCCGCTTAGAAGGCGGCTGCTCTATCCAGCTGAGCTATGGAGCCGTTATGCCGACTGCCAACGGGCGTGCCGGGGACCGAACGCGTCAATGCGTCCAGGTTTCGGCCTTGGAATACTTGAAATTGTCGGAATAGGAGAGCTTCTTCGGCGTCCGCTCCTTGGGCTCCATCACCTGGTAGGCAAGGCCCTCGCGGACGGCGTAGGCGATCGCCTCTTCGCGCGTGTCGAAGGAAAGGCGCACCTGCTGCTTCATGTCGCGCGACGAGGTATAGCCCATCAGCGGCTCGATGCTCTTGGGCTTCTCGGGCTCGAACTCCAGCAACCAACGCTCCGTGCGGCCCCGTCCGGACTGCATGGCGGTCTTGGCAGGCTTGTAGATTCGCGCCGTCATCTTGGCCCTTCTCCTCTGTCGCCGTCCCGGCCCGCCGGCCGCGGGACCGCGATCGAGGGCCGCCGTTTGGTCGGGGCAGCAAGATTCGAACTTGCGACCCCCTGCTCCCAAAGCAGGTGCGCTACCAGACTGCGCTATGCCCCGCGACCGAAACGTGAGGGATTACCTAGCGTTTCGGAAGCGGCTACGCAATAGGCTGGATGCGTGCCGATTCACCATAGGCATTCGGGATGAGCGCTTCGGTCAACTGGTCCTCCAGAGCATGAAAGGCGGGTTCGCGCAGGAGCGCCGGCGCTCGCGGCCGGCCGAAGGGTACCGGCACCGTCTCGACGACACGCCCCGGGCGTGGGCTCATCACCAGCACGCGATCGGCAAGGAACAGGGCCTCGTCAACGGCATGGGTCACCAGAAGGGTCGTCGTCTGCGTGGCGCTCCAGATGCGTTGCAGTTCGAGGTTCATTTGCCGCCGCGTCACCGCGTCGAGCGCGCCGAACGGCTCGTCCAGCAGAAGCACCTCCGGCTCGAGCACCAGCGCCCTGGCAATGGCGACGCGCTGGCGCATGCCGCCGGACAGTTCGTCCGGTCTGGCCCGCTCGAAACCTGCAAGCCCCACGAGATCGATGAGCATCACGACGCGATCCTTGTTCGTCTCGATGCCGGCAAGGCGGAAGGGCATGGCAATGTTGTCGCGAACGTCGAGCCACGGCAGCAGCGCCGCGTCCTGAAAGGCGAAGCCCAGCTTGTGGGCACGGCTGAGTGCACCCGGTTCGCCGCCATGAACGGTCACGGTTCCACGGCTTGGCCGATCGAGGCCGGCGACCAGCCGCAAGATGGTGCTCTTGCCGCAACCGGACGGGCCGATCAGCGCGACGAACTCTCCCGCCGCCACATCGAGGTCGACATCATCGAGGGCCGTTACCGTCCCGCCGGCTTCCGTCGAGAACAGCTTGTCGACACCAGCCAGCCGGATCGCGGGTATCTCGGTCATGAGAAGCTCCTTCGCCTCACATCTCGGCGTGCAGAGGCTCGGTGGAGGCCGGGCCGATGGAGAAGTCGGAGAAGGTGACTTCCAGTCCGGCCCGCGATGGCGAGCAGGCCATGGGGCCGACACGGTAGCTTGGCGCCGGCGCGAAGGACGCCACCCGCAGCATAGACCAGGCCAGGCCGTCGCGAGAGGCGTGAACCAGTACCGAACCGGCCTTGACAGTCATGCGCAGGCGAAAATCGTCGAGCTCGCGGAAGGGCTGGCACACCGACCAGTCGGAGCGGCCGTTGGTGACCACCACGGACAGGAAGCGGTCGCCGTCCGTCAGCTCGACGCCGCATTTCAACCAATGCCTGTCGTCGAGGTACAGCATCAGGCCGGCTTGGTCGAAGTTGGCGGTGTAATCGGCGCGAATGCGCAAGAGGGCGGTGAATCCGTCGTCGGCCGGCAGCAGATAGGCATGACCGTTGTCATGCACGAAGCCGTAATAGGTCTCGCTCCAGAAATCCGTCTCGTTTTCGGTGGCCAGGGTCAACTGGTCGCCGTCGATGTTCCAGCGGGAGGGCTCGTTCACCCACGAACCGCCGCCAAACCCAGTCTTCAGCATGTC
>JAUVXG010000291.1 GCA_030603685.1 Pleomorphomonas sp. | reverse complement strand
CCGAGGACGCGCTAAAGGCCGTCCGCTCGGCCGTCGTGCTTGGCGCCGTATTGCCCGAGATCCGTCTTGAGGCGGAGGCGTTGCAGTCAGATCTCGACGCCCTCGTCGCCGAGCGAACACGCGCCGCCGCCGAACGCGATCGCCTTCGCGCAGATGCCGCCTCCATCGCCGAGGAACGCCAGCGCCTTACGCTGCTCATCGACAAGAAGAAGCAGGAAGGCGAGGCACGCGCCGCCGATCTCGCAGCCGAGAAAGCGAAGGCCGAGGAACTGGCAAAGAATGCCCGAAGCCTCGAAGAGCTGATCGCCGGCATGAAGAAGGCGCTTCCCGTCGTGAGGCCCGAATCGCCCGCCACCGTCGCTCCCGCGCCGAGCACGGGCGGCCGTCTCGGACCGGCCATTGCCTTTGCTGAAGCCAAGGGACGTCTGATTCCACCGGTGCGGGGCGTCAACCTGCAGTCTTTCGGGGATGACAACGGCCTTGGAGGCATCTCTCAAGGCCAGTCGATCGCCACCCGCGCCGGCGCTCGCGTGGTGTCGCCGGCCGACGGCCGTGTTGTCTATGCCGGTCCGTTCCGGTCCTACGGACAGCTCTTGATCCTCGACGCTGGCGACGACTATCATGTCGTGCTTGCCGGCATGGAGAGGATCGACGTCCAGCTGGATCAATTTGTTTTGACGGGCGAGCCCGTCGGTGTCATGGGAAACCAGCGGTTGGCCAGCGCGGCCGTGCTGGATGCCAGCGTTACGCAGCCCGTGCTCTACGTCGAATTTCGCAAAGGTGGAACTTCGATCGACCCCTCTCCCTGGTGGGTCGCGTCGCAGGATCGGAAGGTCAGCGGATGATCAGAAAACTGTCGCTACTCGCAGCGGGCGCCGTTATCGGTGCCGGCGTCACCACCCTGACCCTCGAACACCGTCTTCCCGGCTTCGGGTCGGCCGTGGCCGCCGGCGTCGATACCTACCGTCAGCTCAACCTGTTCGGCGACGTGTTCGAGCGCATCCGGGCGGATTACGTCGAGGAGCCCGACGAGCCGGCGCTGATCGAGGCGGCCATCAACGGCATGCTGACCTCGCTCGACCCGCACTCGAGCTACATGAACGCCAAGAGCTACCAGGACATGCAGGTCCAGACCAAGGGGGAGTTCGGCGGGCTCGGCATCGAGGTCACCATGGAGGACGGCCTCGTCAAGGTGGTGACACCGATCGACGACACGCCCGCCGCCAAGGCAGGCATTCGTGCCGGTGACCTGATCACCGCCATCGACGGCACCGACGTGAAGGGCCTTACCCTCAACGAAGCGGTCGACAAGATGCGCGGCCCCGTCAACTCGTCGATCACCCTTACGGTTGCGCGCGGCACCGACAAGCCCTTCGACGTCAAGATCGTTCGCGACGTCATCAAGATGCAGTCGGTGCGCTACGAGGTGAAGGAGGATGTCGGCTACATCCGCATCTCCCAGTTCACCGCCCAGACCTTCGACGGCCTCAAGACGTCGATCGACAAGATCAATGCCGCGGTTCCAGAGGATAAGCTCAAAGGCTACGTGCTCGACCTGCGCAACGATCCGGGCGGCCTGCTCGATCAGGCGATTGCCGTCTCCGATGCCTTCCTCGACAAGGGTGAGATCGTCTCGACGCGCGGTCGCCAGGACAACGACACCCGTCGCTATGCCGCCAAGACCGGCGAACTGGTCGGGAACAAGCCGGTGATCGTGCTGATCAACGGTGGTTCCGCCTCGGCGTCGGAGATCGTAGCCGGAGCGCTGCAGGACCATCGCAGGGCGACCATCCTTGGCACCCGTTCCTTCGGCAAGGGCTCGGTGCAGACCATCATCCCGCTCGGCTCGAATGGCGCCATCCGCCTGACCACTGCCCGCTACTACACGCCGTCGGGCAAGTCCATCCAGGCCAAGGGCATCCATCCGGACATCGAGGTCCTTCAGGATCTGCCCGAAGACCTCAAGAACCAGATAACCGAAACCAAGGGCGAAGCATCGCTGAAGGGTCACCTCAAGAGCGAGACCGAGGGGACCGAGGCCTCCGGCAGCCAGGCCTACGTGCCGCCGGATCCCAAGGACGACAAGCAGCTCAACCTGGCGCTCGACCTGTTGCGCGGACTGCAGGCCAATGCCGCCTTCCCGCCCAAGGGCGACGATCCCGTCGCCAACTGAGCCGAGGAGCCACGAAAGTTGACGGGCCGGAGATCTTCTCCGGCCCGTCGCGTTTCGGCAGCATACCGTGCCGCCCAGGATTGAACTAAGCTCCAGGAGACCGAATCAGGACGGTCGCCCGGAGCCGGATTTCGCGCCATGAACGATCTCACCAATCCTCTCGGCTTCGGCGGCTCCGGCGGCCGGAAGCTTCGCGTTCCGGTGGGCGCCATCGCCGCCGTCATCACGGCCTGCCTCTTTGCCGGGCTTGCCGTCTGGCTGATGGTCGTGAACGATCCGCTCGGCGGCGAGCCCTATGCGCGCGCCAAGATCGAGACCTCTGAAACCGGCTATGCCCGCGCAGACATTGCAACGGTCGGCGTGAAGTCCGGCACCGGAGAACTTCTGCCGCCACCGGACGAGACACAGCCGGACGCAGGGGTCACGCTGGAAGGGCCTTCGGGCGCGGAAATCGCCGTGGCTCTGCCCGTCGAAGCCGACGCCGCCCTCATCGAAACCTCACCCTTCGGCCCGTTG
>JAUVXG010000240.1 GCA_030603685.1 Pleomorphomonas sp. | reverse complement strand
GTCGTGAGCGCCTGATAGGTTCGTTCCGGACCACCGACCCGGAGAGCCCGATGCGCGTTGCCGTTTTCAGCACCAAGCCCTACGACCGCACCTTCCTGAGCCGAGCAGCCGCCGGTTACGGCCACGACCTCACCTTCTTCGAGCCGAGGCTCGACCGGACGACGGCGCGACTCGCCGAGGGGTTCCCGGCCGTCTGCGCCTTCGTCAACGATACGCTCGACGCCGAGGTGATCGCGGCGCTGGCCTCCGGCGGTACGCGCATCGTGGCGCTCAGGGCGGCCGGCTTCAACAACGTCGCGCTCGACGTGGCCGAGGAAAAGGGCATCACCGTGCTGCGCGTGCCGGCCTATTCGCCGCACGCGGTCGCCGAGTTCTCGGTCGGCTTGCTGTTGGCGCTCGATCGTCGCATCCACAGGGCCTGGGCGCGAGTGAGGGAAAACAACTTCGCGCTCGAAGGCCTGCTCGGCCACGATCTGCACGGCCGTACGGTGGGCATCGTCGGGACAGGCCGCATCGGCGCGCTGGTGGCGCGGGCCTATCGGCTCGGCTTCGGCTGCGAGGTGGTCGCCCATGATCGCTACGAGGTGGACGATCTCAAGGCGATCGGCGTCACCTATGTCGGGCGGGAGGAACTGATGGAACGTTCGGACGTCATCAGCCTGCATTGTCCGCTGACGCCCGAGACGCACTATCTGATCGACGAGGCGGCGATCGCCCGCGCCAAGCATGGCTTCCTGCTGATCAACACCTCGCGCGGCGCCCTGATCAACGCCGAGGCGGTGATCGGCGGCCTGAAGAGCGGGCGGATCGGTGGTGTCGCCCTCGACGTCTACGAGCAGGAGGCCGACCTGTTCTTCGAGGATCTCTCCAGCGAGATCATCCAGGACGACGTGTTCCAGCGCCTGCTGACCTTCCCCAACGTGCTGATCACCGGCCACCAGGCCTTCTTCACCGAGGAAGCATTGCTCGCCATCGCCAAGACGACGATGGGCAACATTGCCGACGAGGAAGCCGGCAAGGTGTCGCCCAACCGCGTGCTCAGCGAGAAGGTGGCCGGGAAGGGCTGAGGGGACGCGGGAGAATGAAGGCCTGTGGCCTTTACCCCTCTCTCCAACTCTCCCCCAAGGGGGAGAGAGCTCGTCGAGCCGAAAGGTGCAATCTTTCAAAGACATAGGTTCTGGCTAGAGCGCGTCCGGCGAACTTCGGTTCGCCAACGTGCTCTATCTCTTTGTTTTTACGCAACTCCGGACGCAAAACCGGTTCCCACTTTTGCTGGTGTTGCTCTAGAACCAAGCCGCGCCCTCTCCCCCCTTGTGGGGGAGAGTTGGAGAGAGGGGTGAACACCACGCTTTTCGAGAAGGCGCCGGCGGCTATCCCCTCGCCACCAGAATGTCGCGCGACAGGCCGGACAGGATTTCCGGGCCGTCCTTCCTCAGGATGACGATCTCCTCGAGGCGGCAGCCGTAGCGGCCGGGCAGGTAGATGCCCGGCTCGATGGAGAACACCATGCCTTCCTCGAGCACGGTCTCCGAGGTGGAGGTGATGTAGGGCGGCTCGTGGCCGTCGATGCCCATGCCGTGGCCGGTCCGGTGGGTGAAGAACTTGCCATAGCCGGCCGCGGTGATCACGCCGCGGGCGGCGGCGTCGACGTCGCGGGCCAGCGCGCCGGGCTTGGCAGCGGCAAGGGCGGCCTCGACGGCCTGCTCGACGACGGCGTGGATCTCGGCGAAGCCTTCCGGAGGGCGACCGACGACGGCAACGCGGGTGATGTCGCTCGGAAAGGCCGACTTGATGCCGCCGATATCGATCACCACCGCATCGCCCTCGACGATATGGCGATCGGAGGCGGTGTGGTGCGGGAAGGCGCCGTTGTGGCCGCTGCCGACGATCCAGAAGCTCGGCGCCGCGCCTTCCTTGAGGAAATGGCTGCGGATGATGGCGGCGAGCTCGTTTTCGGTCATGCCCGGCTTCAGGGCGGCGACGGCGGCTTCGATCGCCCGGTCGGCGATGCGGGCGTTCATTTTCAGGAGATCGTACTCCCGCTCGTTCTTGCGCATGCGCAGGCCGCCCAACGTGTCGGCGGTGAAGGTGCGCAACACGCCGGTGGGAAGGGCATCGAGCACGAGCAAGGCGAAGTCGGCGCGCATGGTCTCGTCGAGGGCGACGCGGTCGGGGGCGTTGGCGCCGATGGCGGCCAGCGCCTGGCAGAGCGCCACATGCGGCCCCACCTCGTCGGACCAGCGGAAGAAGTCGATGTCGGTGTGCTGACGCACGTCGTCGGCATTGAGGGCGGGCATCAGGAAGGCGGTGCCGCCCGGCGAGACCAGAAGCAGGCAGGGGCGCTCGTCGGATGCCGGGGTGAAGCCGAGCAGCCACTGCATGTGCGAGCCCGGGGCTACGGCGACGAGGTCTGTTTCGGTTGCGACCATCCGCTCGCGCAGGGCGGCGAGGCGGGCTTGGGTCTCAGGGGTCATTGTGCGGTCCTTAAGAGCATCCGGCCGGAAAGCCGCAGACTTCGGCACGAGCGGAGGCTGACGAACATAAAAGGCAGGAGCGAAGCTGGCCTTCGCTCCAGGGTGTGCCGACGTCTCCCGGTCAGCTATTGGGCGGGAGTATAGACTTTCGGCAAGCAACGACCAACCGCATTGCCGCGTGGCTCCCTTGCGCGGCGGGCATTGGCCACCGATAATCGACTTCTACCCAAGGGGACCGGTTTGGCCGACGATTTCACCCTTTCTCAAGCCGGAACCGGCGCACTTCTGCTCGACGTTGCCATGGGTGATGCCTTCGACGATGGGCGACAGGCCCGCCTGCTGGCGCTGGCGGCAAATCTCGACGGCGTGGAGGGCGTCGAGGATATCGTCCCCGGCATGAACAACCTGATGGTCGTCTTCGATCCGCTTCTGGTCGATGCCGGTGAGATCGAGCGCCGCCTTGCCCAGGGGTGGGCTGGCGCCGTGGCGGCGGATGAAGCCGGCCGAGAGCATGAGATCGCCGTCGTCTACGGCGGGGCGGACCTTCAGGAGATGGCGGCGCATCTCGGCCTTGCCGTTGCCGACGTGGTGGAGCGGCACTCGGCCGCCGTCTACAAGGTGGCGGCGGTCGGTGCGATGCCCGGCTTTCCCTATCTTTCCGGTCTGGATCCGACGCTCGCCATGCCGCGCCGGGCGGTGCCTCGGCAGGGCGTGCCGAAGGGCGCGGTGATCATTGGCGGCGGTCAGGCCGGAATCATGCCGATCACCGCGCCGTCGGGCTGGCACATTCTCGGCCATACCGGCTTCGTGCTGTTCGATCCGCATCGCGCCACGCCGGCAACGCTGAAGCCGGGCGACAGGGTGCGCTTCACGGTCGCGGGGGTGGAGCCGTGATCGAGATCCTGTCATCCGGCGCGCTGAACACGGTGCAGGATCGCGGGCGGCGCGGCCTGTTGTCGAGCGGCGTCTCCCGTTCCGGGGCCATGGACATACAAGCGCTCGACGCGGCCAACGCGTTGCTCGGCAATGCCGCTGACGCGGCGGCGATCGAGGTGGCCGCCTTTCCGTTCCGGCTGCGCTTTGCCTCGGCGACGATGGTGGCCGTCACCGGTGCCCTGGCGGAGGTGCGGCTATCCGGCCGCCGTCTGCCGCCCTGGTGGGCGACCGAGGCGGAGGTGGGCGATGAACTGACCATCGCGCCGCCCACGGTCGGCGCCCGCGTCTATGTCGCCGTTGGTGGCGGTGTCGACGTGCCGGAGCTGCTTGGGGCCAGGGCGACCGAACTCAAGAGCGGCTATGGCGGCCATGAGGGCAGGGGGCTGAGGCGTGGCGACCGGTTGCCAGTGGGGGAGCGACTTTCCGGAGCCTTGCCCGAAGGCGGCATCGGTGGGTTGCCGCCACCCGGCCGGGATCGATCTGACGAGCCATTGCGCGTGCTGCCGGCCGCCGAGTGGCCTGACTTCTCCGAGGAAGCCCGACGGTTGTTTGCGACGACGAACTGGCGGGTGACCGCCGAGGCCGACCGGCAGGGCTGCCGGCTCGACGGACCGGAGCTCGTGCGCGAACGGCGGCGCGAGCTCCTGTCGCACGGCATCGTGCCGGGAACGGTGCAGGTGCCACCGGCAGGCCGGCCGATCGTCCAGCTTGCCGAAGCCAACACCTGCGGCGGTTACCCCAAGATCGCAACGGTGATCGAGACCGATCTCTGGCGGCTCGGGCAGGCGATGCCGGGCGACGACCTGCGTTTTGTCGTGGTTGGGCGGAGCGAGGCGTTGGAGGCCCTTCGCGAGGTCGCCGAGTGGCTCGACCGGCTGCGAGGGGCGGCGGCGCTCTATCGCGTCTCGTAGAGCGGCGTTCCCCAGCCGACGGCCTCGCCGTCTTCCACCAGGGCGCGGCCGAGCGTCAGGTCGGCGACCGCGACGACCGGTAGCAGGAGGCCGTTGGCCTCGACATAGGCGATCGTCTCGCCTTTCCTGACCCGGTCACCCTCGGCAAAGCGCAGCGCCATCTCCAGCGGATGGCAGGGCCGGAAGCGACCGGGCGAGGGAGCGACCACGAGAGCGGGTGGCGGTTCGATCGGAACCGGCTCGGGCCTCTCGTCGGCGGCAAAGCGCAACCTCAATCGCGCCGCACCGACGCAGAGGTCGGCAGTGGCGATGCCGCTGTTGTCGAGACGGCGGACGGCGGCTTCGATCTCCTCGAAGGTCATGACGCGTCGTCCGGGGCGAGGCGGATGAGTGGTGCGCCGCGCGTCACCAGCGCGCCGTTGTCGGCGAGAATGTCGGTGACCCGGCCGGCGCGGTCGGCCTCGATGGGGGTCAGCATCTTCATGGCTTCGAGAAGGCCGATGGTCTGTCCCTCTTCGACGCGGTCGCCGATCTCGACGAAGGGCGGAGCGTCTGGAGAAGACGCCCTATAGAAGGTACCGGTGAGGCCGGCGATGATGGCGTGATCGTCGGCGGGAATCGGATCCGGCTCGGTCGCGACGATGGGCGCGGCGGATGCCGTCGGCCGAACGCCGCCGTCGTCCTTGACGAGGCGAATGTGGATGTCGCCCTCCTCGAACTCGATCTCCCGAAGGCCAGAGTCATGGAGGAGCGCGACGAGGCGGTCGAGAAGCGCGTCCATCATGGCTTGCCCACGAAGGGGGCGAGTGCGACGCCCTCGGCGGCGAGGCGTTCGGCGAGACGTCGCGCCGTCGCCAGTGCCGTCGGGCTGTCGCCGTGGACGCAGATGGAGTCGACGGAGGTCGGCAGCGCCTTGCCGTCCACCGAGATGATCTCGCAGGACAGCACCATGCGGCAGGCCCGCTCCACCGCCTCAGCCGGGTCGTGGACGAAGGCGCCGGGGCGATCGCGCGGCATCAGGCTGCCGTCGTCCTGATAGCCGCGATCGGCGAACACTTCGGAGAAGGTGCGGAGGCCGGCGTCGCGGGCGCACCGCTCCTGCTTGCCGTGGGCGATGGCGAGACAGGCGAGCGAGGCGTCGACGCCCTTGATGGCCCTGACGCTGGCGGCGGCGATGTCGGCGTCGGCCACGGCGAGGTTGGCGAGCGCGCCATGCAGCTTGACATAGGTGACGGGATGGCCGGCTAGGGCCGACAGTGCCGTCGCCGCGCCGATCTGATAGGCGATCAACCGCTCGATCTCGCCGG
>JAUVXG010000105.1 GCA_030603685.1 Pleomorphomonas sp. | reverse complement strand
CGCTCTGACATCGACCTGGCATCCCGCCTCGGCTCAACGCTGAAGCGGGACGCCGACCGCGAGAAAGCGCCGACCGGCGCGTCCTCGATCGCGTTTCAGGTCTCCACGGCGGCGGATGCACGGCAGGGAACAGCCGTTGCACCTTGCCGGAGACATCCATGCTGAAACCCATCCTTTACGCCGTCCTGTTCGCCGCCCTGACCGTGCCGGCCGCCCAAGCCGCCGATGCCATCGGCTTCCGGCAGACCGAACTGGCCGATGCCCACGGCGACCGCCCGCTCCACGTCAGCATCTGGTATCCGACCGACGACACCGCCCCCGTCGCGGATGTCGGCGCCAACCGCGCCTTCGTCGGCCTGCCCGCGATCATCAACGCCCGGCCGACCGGCGGGACGCACCCGCTGGTCGTCCTTTCCCATGGCTATGGCGGCAGCTGGCGCAACCTCAACTGGCTGGCCGGGGAGCTGGTCCGGAACGGCTACGTCGCCGCCGCGCCCGATCATCCGGGAACGACCACCTTCGACCGGTCGCCGTCCCAGGCGGCCCGGCTCTGGCAGCGCCCGCGCGATCTTGGCCGGGTGATCGACGCGCTGACCGACGCCCCGGCCCTGGCGGGCCCGATCGACACCCGGCGCATCGCCGCCATTGGCCATTCCCTCGGCGGATGGACGGTGGCCGCCCTCGGCGGCGCGCGCTTCGACGCGGATCGCTTCGCAAGCGACTGCCAGAGCCAGCCGAACCCGCGAACCTGCGGCCTTGCTGCCGAACTGGGGCTCGAACCGGGCGCACAGCCCATGTTGGAGGAGGACATGCGCGATGCCAGGGTCGGCGCTGTCGTGTCGCTGGACCTCGGGCTGGCCCGTGGCTTCACGCCCGACAGCCTCGCGGTCTATCCGGTGCCGGCGCTGGTCATCGGTGCGGGCGTCGACATAGGGGACCTGCCGGCGAGGCTCGAGTCCGGCTATCTGGCCGACCACCTGCCGAAGACGACCACCACCTATGTCGAGATACCCGACGCCATGCATTTCAGCTTCATGCAGATCTGCAAGCCGGGAGCCGCCGACTTGATCGAGGCGGAGACGCCGGGCGACGGCATCGTCTGCCGCGACGGCGGGGCGCGGAGCCGGCAGGCGCTTCACCGAGAGGTCGCCGACAGGATCACCGCGTTTCTGGCGAAGGCGCTTCCGCCGCGATAGGCCCGCCGCCGGAGGGCTGCGCGCCGGATCGGCGGTAGTCGCTCGGGGTCATGCCCGTCACGCGCAGGAACTCACGGTTGAAGTTCGATTTGGTCTGGAAACCGACGTCGAACAGGATGGCGGTCACCGGCAGGTCGGACGAGACCAGCAGCCGCCTGGCCTCCTCGATCCGATACTCGTTGAGCACCTGCGACACGTTGCGGCCGAAGACGCGGTTGATCGCCCCGGAGATCTGGCGGGAGGGAATGCCGGCGCGGCGGGCCAGCCGGTCGAGGCTGAGGTCGGGATCGCGGTAGAGGCGCTTCGTCCGCATCAGGCCGTCGACGGCGGCAACAATCCCGGCGTCATCGGAGGTCCGGGTTTCCGGCTGCGCAGAGCCGACGGGCGCGGCCCCGGCAGCCGCGTCCGGAAGAGCCTCCGGCGCCGCCACGCTCCTGCCGGCGATCACCACCGCGTAGGCGATCAGCGGCAGCGCCAACAGGTTGGTCAGGCCGACGATGGTCGCGGCATGGGCGCCCTGATAGAGACCGAAATCGCCGGCCACCAGCACGTCCACCGCACCGGAGCCGACCAGCATCGCCCCGGCGACGAGGGTGGCCGTCTGCGCCCTCGGCGTATCGGAGAGGCGGGCCGCCGGCAGCCCGTCGACACCCGCCGACCCGATCCGCAGCAACGCGAAGCCGTAGCCGAAGAACACCGCCGCCAGCACCAGATCGATCGGCGGCTGCCACAGCGGCCAGCTTGCCGAAAGGGCGGCGACGACGCCGACAGGAACGGCGTGCACCCAGCGTCGCCCGGCGCGTCCGCCCCCAGACAGCTTCGAGAAACAGATCCAGGCGATGGGCGGCAGCGTCGAGGCGACGATCGGCTGCAGGAAGCGGAAGACCCGCGCATCGAAGCTCCAGCGCAGCCCGACGATCACCGACAGCGCGGCGCAGGCGCCGACGAACACCACGGCCGGGCGCAGCGTCGGCTCGCGCTGGGCGACGAGCCGCGCCAGAAGCAGCACCAGCAGCAGCGAGACGACGAAGGGAAGAGGGATGGCCGGCATCACGGGCGCACTCGATCCTGCGAACGGAGGCCGGCTTCAGGTCCGGCCTTGCCAGGGGTTCATAGCGCATCGCTCCCGCGCTAGAAACATGGCGTCGGCGGCCACCGCGCAATCGTCGAGGCGACCGAAAAGGTGCTGAGAGCGAAAGCTGGCGAGCTTGATTCGTAGTACCGGGGGCTACAAAAAGCCAAGCTACCCATTGAAGAACTCCTGAAAGCAGACTGGATCGAGATAACCCATGGAGGGCACACGTAAGCCAAAATATCGCAGCGATGCGCTGGAGGTCTTGCACAAGACCGCTGCTGGTCTCTATCGCCATGGCATCATTGACAAGGCGACCATGCGTCACTTCGACGTCGGCTGTCTGACCCCGGTCGAAGAGCTGGATGCAGCCGGCATCAAGGCAATCCGCGAGGAAGCCGGTTTCAGCCAAGCGACCTTCGCCTTGGCTCTCAATGTCACCACATCGCTGGTCAGCAAGTGGGAGCGCGGCGAGAAGAAACCGAGCGGCCCGTCGTTGAAGCTTCTGGCTCTTGCCAAGACCAAGGGCATCGACGCCATTCTGTAGCCAGCCGCCGCTGCCCTTCGCTTGACACCCCGCCCCGATGCGCCCAGCGTGGTTTCCCGTAGAGGAGACCCTGGGCATGCGCGTATCCGATCTTGCAAGGCGCGGTGCCGCGCCGGGTCTGCCGCTGCTTCTGGCGCTCGTCCTTGCCGGCTGCGGCGACCATTCCATCCTGCCGCCCGAGGCCGACGTCGGCTCGGCGCCCCGGATCGTTCCGCCCGTCAACCGGACCATTCCCACCGTCAACATCGCGCCAGCCATCGGCTGGCCGGCCGGGGAAACGCCGGTGCCAGCGGCCGGCCTCAAGGTCACCGCCTTCGCCACCGGGCTCGATCATCCGCGCAACGTGCTGGTGCTGCCCAACGGCGACGTGCTGGTGGCCGAGACGGCGGCGCCGCCCAAGCCGGACGACAGCCCCGGCCTCGTCGGCTTCGTCATGCGCCGCGTCATGGCCCGCGCCGGCGCCGGAGGTCCCAGCGCCAACCGCATCACGCTCCTGCGCGACGCTGATGGCGACGGCGTCGCCGAATACCGCAGCGCCTTCCTCGGCGGGCTGAACTCGCCCTACGGCATGGCTCTCGTCGGCGACACGCTCTACGTCGCCAACACCGACGCCATCATGTGCTACCCCTACAAGCGCGGCGACACCGCCATGACCAGCCCCGGCGCCCGGCTGACCGGCCTGCCCGGCGGCACCATCAACCACCACTGGACCAAGAACCTCGTCGCCGGCCCGGACGGCCGGTTCCTCTACGCCAGCATCGGCTCCAACAGCAACGTCGGCGAGAACGGCATGGACGTGGAGGCCGACCGGGCGCAGATCTGGCAGGTGGATGCCCGGAGCGGCGCCCATCGCCCCTATGCCACCGGCCTGCGCAACCCCAACGGCCTCGCCTTCTCCGGCACCACGCTGTGGACCGCCGTCAACGAGCGCGACGAGATCGGCAGCGACCTCGTGCCCGACTACATGACCTCGGTGAAGGACGGCGGCTTCTACGGCTGGCCCTACAGCTATTTCGGCCAGCACGTCGACGTCCGGGTCAAGCCGCCCCGGCCCGACCTCGTCGCCAAGGCCATCGTGCCCGACTACGCACTCGGCGCCCACACCGCCTCGCTCGGCCTCGCCATCACCGGCAACAGCGGCCTACCCGCGCCCTACAAGGCCGGCGCCTTCGTCGGCCAGCACGGCTCGTGGAACCGCAAGCCGCTCGCCGGCTACAAGGTGATCTTCGTGCCCTTCGCGGGCGGCAAGCCGGCAGGGCCGCCGCGCGACGTTCTCACCGGCTTCGTCAATGCCGAGGGCGAAGCCAAGGGCCGGCCGGTCGGCGTCGCACCCGACGGGCGCGGCGGTCTTCTCGTCGCCGACGACGTCGGCAACGCCATCTGGCGCGTCACCGCCAAGTGATCCGCATATTTTTCCCCTGATACCGCAAAACCGCTGGCGTTGCAGGATAACAACGCCAGCACAAATTTCCTTGCTCGCAACAGTCGGCCCGTTTACCCGCCGTCCCTGCCCACGCTAGGACACGGGTGACGCCACCCCGGCGCCGGTCCGAGTCGCCGTCCATGCTGCTTCCCGCCGATCTCACCCCCACCACGCTGACGCTCTTGATCGTCACCACCTTCGTCGCCGGTCTGGCGCGCGGCTTTTCCGGCTTCGGCGCCGCGCTGATCTTCATGCCGGTGGCGAGCGCCCTGATCGGGCCGCGCCTTGCCGCGCCGGTCATCCTGATCATCGACGCCGTCACCACGCTCGGCCTGGTGCCCGACGCCTTTCGCCGTGCCGACCGGCGCGAGGTCGCCGTGATGTCGCTCGGGGCGCTGGTCGGCGTGCCCACCGGCGTCTACCTCCTCACCCACCTCGATCCGCTGACCATCCGCTGGGCGATCATCGGCATCTGCGCCGCGCTTCTCATGCTGCTGCTCTCCGGCTGGCGCTATCACGGCCGACCCAAGCCGCCGCTCACCGTCGGCGTCGGCCTGCTGTCCGGCCTGTTTTCCGGCGCGAGCCAGGTGGGCGGACCGCCGGTGATCGCCTACTGGCTGGGCGGCGCCATTCCCGCCAATATCGTGCGCGCCAACATCGTGCTCTATTTCGAGGTATCGACGGCGCTGACGCTCCTCAACTACCTCTGGGGCGGGCTGTTCGTCTCGGCGCTGGTGCCGCTCTGCCTGATGACGGCGCCGGCCTACGGCCTCGGCCTCTGGGGCGGCTCGCGCCTGTTCGGCGTCGCCTCCGAGGTCACCTTCCGCCGCATCTGCCTCAGCCTGATCGCGCTTGCCGTCCTCATCGGCCTGCCGCTGCTCGACGGCGTGCTGCGCTGAGACAAGACCCTTGACATGAGACCATATGGTCTCATATTGTCAGGCCATGGACGAGCTGTTCAGGGCACTCTCCGACCCCACGCGCCGCGCCTTGCTCGACGCCCTCAACGTCGAGGACGGGCAAAGCCTCAGTTCACTGGAGTCGAAGTTCTGCATGTCGCGGTTCGGGGTGGCCAAACACCTCAAGCTGCTTGAAGACGCCGGCATCGTCGTCGTCCGCAAGGTGGGGCGCGAGAAGCTCCACTTCCTCAACGCTGCGCCCGTTCGCGAGATGTATGCGCGATGGATGCAGAAATACATCGTAGAGCAGGCGGACGACCGCCTCGGCCTTCGGGACTACACCGAGGGCAAGATGATGAGCGTCGTCTACGAAAGCTACATCCGCGCGTCGCCTCAGGCTCTTTGGCAAGCCCTGACCGACCCGGAGATGCGACGGAAATATCAGTTCGGCCTCAAGGTGGTTTCGGACTATCGCCCTGGGTCCGACTACACCGCCACCGGACAGGGACGGCTCGTCTTCTCCGGAACCATCGTCGAGGCCGATCCGCCCTGGCGCCTCGTCACGACCTATTCCGCGCACTGGAGCGCGGAGGTCGAGAAATACGATCCTTCTCGCGTCGTCATCGACGTCGAGAAGATCGAAGACACCTGCCGTCTGGTGTTGACGCACGACGACCTTCCGCGCGGAGCCAGCCCGCAGCTCTACGGCGGATGGCCGATGGTTCTCTCCGGCCTCAAGACCCTGCTTGAGACCGGCGCCATCCTGACGACGCCCGGCTCGCTGAGATGGCTGGACGCCGACGACACCCCCTGAGCGCGGACGACACGAACCGCCCTGACACCGCGTGTCCCTGAAACGCGGGCAATCCCCTTTTGCCAACTTTTCCCGATTGGAGATGACCTTGCAGTATCTTCTCATCATCAGCCACGACGCCGATTTCCAGCCGACCGAGAGCCTCGTCGGCGACATCTTCGGCTGGATCGAAGACACCACGGCGCGGGGCCAGCGCATCGCCGGCAAGCCTCTGCAGCCGGCCGACACGGCGCAGACCATCCGGATCCGTGACGGCAAGGTTGAGATCGTCGATGGCCCGTTCTCCGACGCGGCCGAGCAGATGTGCGCCTTCGAGCTGGTGGACTGCCGCAACCAGGACGAGGCGCTGGAGCTGGCGCGCCGCCACCCGATGGCGAAGGCGGCGACCATCGAGGTCCGGCCGGTCTGGATGGAGCGGGAATCCGAATAACCGCCCGATCCTGCCCCCAAATCGACCGGCTGGCGCCGCATTTGGCCTCTATCCATTCGCCGGGGCAGCAAGGGAGAGGTTCATGCGCGGAAAGAAGATCCTGGCCGGCGTCGTCGTATTCGCCGGCGCCGTCTACCTCCTGAATGCCTCCTGGCTGGCCGAGCCGGCGTCACCCGGCACGCCGCGCATCCTCGCCCATCGCGGCGTCCACCAGACCTATTCGCGCGTCGATCTCGACGCCGAGACCTGCACGGCGGCCCGCATGGACCCGCCCAGCCACGCGTTCATGGAGAACACCATCCCCTCCATGCGCGCCGCCTTCGCAGCCGGCGCCGACGTGGTGGAGCTCGACGTCCACCTGACGCCGGACAAGGTGTTCGCCGTCATGCACGACTGGACGGTCGACTGCCGCACCGAGGGCCATGGCGTCACCGAGGAGACGCCCTGGACGACGCTCAAGACGCTGGACGTCGGCTATGGCTACACCGCCGACGGCGGCAAGACCTTCCCCCTGCGTGGCAAGGGCGTCGGCCTGATGCCCCGCCTCGAAGACGTCTACGCCGCCTTCCCGGAGGGGGCCTTCCTCGTCAACTTCAAGAGCCGCCGCGTCGAGGAAGGCGAGGCGCTGGCCGCCATGCTCAACGCCGACCCGAAGGCCCGCGCCGCCACCTTCGGCGTCTATGGCGGCTCCGAGCCGACGCAGGCGGCGCTCAAGGCGGTGCCCGGCCTCAAGGGCTTCGACCGGACGATGATCAAGGGCTGCCTCCTGCCCTACGAGGCCTATGGCTGGACCGGCATCGTGCCGAATGGCTGCCGCAACACCGTTGTCGCCCTGCCGATCGACTACGCGCCCTATGCCTGGGGCTGGCCGCACCGCTTCCTCACGCGCATGCGCGACGCCGGCAGCACGGTGATCCTGGTCGGCCCCTATGATGGCGGCGGCTTCTCCACCGGCATCGACACGCCGGAGCTGGCCGCCAAGGTGCCCAAGGGCTTCGACGGCTACGTCTGGACCAACAAGGTCGAGACCATCGGGCCGCTCCTGAAGGGCGGCTGAGCGGGCCGACACCAGAGGGTCGCGGCGAGCCTAACCCGGAAGGCCATCCAGCTTCGGAATGGTCTCCAGCCCGTCGTCCCACTCCGCCGCGCTTGAGCAGCAGATATGGGCATTGGGGCGGATGTCGATGGCGCTATCAAGGCTCCCGGCAGGCACCACCAACAAAGCCCCACCCGCTTGCAGGCTCGGAACAGCGGCCCCGCATGTCACGCAAAAGCTCTTTTCGTGACGCGTGTCCGGAACGCGGTAGGTCCGGACGTTGTCACGACCGGAGACCCAGTTCAGCGTCGCCTTCGATGAGAACAGGTTGGACGCATGAGCGGACCCCGTGTCCTTCCGGCAGCGCTGGCAGTGGCAGAGAAAGAAGGCCTCGAACTCTCCCGAGACCTGGAACCGGACGGCGCCACACAGGCAGGAGCCGGACGTGGTTGAGGGCATCGCGATACACTCCTGATGGTTTGGCGCCGACGCGCGGCAGCTGCCGCACTCTGCCAGCTTATGCGCCCTGAAACGAGGGCCTGCCCATCGGAGGCGGATCACGCGTCGGCGCAACTCATCCCAGGCATGATCCCCAGCGAGGCGGCGCGGGCGGCGAAATCGTCGCGCAGGTCGGACACGCGGATCTCGGCGAAACGCCGGAGCAGCAGCGCCCGCGCCTCGTCCAGGCTCTGGCGCAGCGCCGTGTTGACGGCCTGCTCGACGAGGCATTGCGGCTGGTCGTCGGCAAGGCCCAGCGCGAAGACTTCCGGCGATCCCACCGCGTCATAGACGTCGCGCAAGGTCATCTCGGCGAGCGGCTTGCCCAGCATCCAGCCGCCGCCATGCCCGCGTTCGGAGACGACGTAACCGCCCTCGCGCAGGCCCGCCAGCGTGCGCCGCACCAGCGCCGGGTTGGTGCCGAGCATGCCGGCGATCTCCTCCGATGTCATCGGACGCTGCTGCTCCTCCATGTGAAGCAGCACGTGCAGCATGCGGGACAGTCGGCCGTCGTGTCTCATCGTCGTCTCCTTGAACCGGGCGCACCCTATCACGAAACAACAGAAGTTACGTGAGCGATTGACGCGCTCTATTTCGTAACTTATGAAGTTTCGAATTATTCTCCCACGGAGGTCGCCATGTCCGCCTCGCCGTTCGAATCCCGCCACCCGCGTCTGGCGCTCGTCGTCGTGCTGTTCGCCGCCGCCACGACCATCATGGACATCTCGCTGCTGATCATCTCGCTGCCCGCCATCGGCCGCGACCTGTTGCCCGACACCGCGACGCTGGCGCTGGTGCCGCTCGCCTTCTCGCTGGCCTTCGCCCTGGGGCTGCTGCCGCTCGGCCGGCTCGGAGACCTTGTCGGTCGCCGAAAACTGCTGCTCGCCGGCGCCGCCGTCTGGGTCGTCGCCAGCCTGTCCATGGCGCTGGCGTCGTCCATCGCCGTTCTCTTGGCGAGCCGCCTCCCGGCCGGTTTTGCCGCCGCCGCCATCCTGCCGCAGGCCATGGCGCTGGCGGCCCGGCTCGGTCCGTCCGATGGGCGGGTGAGCGGCATCGGCCTGTTCATCGCCACCACCGCCTGCGGTTCCATCCTCAGTCCGCTGATCGGCGGCGCCGTGCTGACGCTCGACCCCGGCGGCCTCGGCTGGCGGCTGATCTTCCTCTACGAAGGCGTGGCCGGCCTCGTCATCCTGGCGAGCGGCTTCCTCACCCTGCCCGACACCGAAAGGAACCGCGCCGGCTTCGACGGTCCGGGCACCCTCCTGTTCTCGCTCGCCATCCTCTTGGCGGTGCCGCCGCTCGCCATCGGCCGCCTCGCCGGCTGGCCGGTCTGGATCGCCCTGCCCATCGCCGCCGCCCTGCCGGTCGCGTTCCAGCTCCGCCGCCATCTCGGCCGCGCCGCCGCCTTGGGCAAGCCGCAGATCCTGCCGGCGTCGCTGGTCAAGCAGCCACTGGTCGTCGGCGCCGTGGCGCTCACCGCCGTCGTCTTCACCACCAGCCCCGGCATCTTCGCGGCCATGTCCACGGCTCTGCAGGCCGGCGTCGGCCTTGCGCCAGACCGCACCGGCCTCGTCCTCGCCGCCTTCCCGGCCGGGGTTCTTACCGCCTCGCTCGTCATCGGCCGCCTCAAGGGCCAGCCCATCGACCGCCAGCTCGCACTGGGCGCCCTGCTGTTCGCCTCGGGCATGCTGGCGATCCGCGCCCTGTTCGCCGCCGCCGGACCGACGCCGCTCCCCTTCGCGGCCGCGCATTATCTGAGCGGTCTCGGCATGGGCACGTTGGTCAACGCGCTGTTCCGGGCGGTGATGGCGGCCTCGCCCCCAGCCGATCACGGCGCGGCGGCCGGCGTGCAGCAGGCCTTCCAGCAGGTGGGCGCCGCCCTCGGCTTCGCCATGGTCGACCTCGTCTTCCAGAACGCCCGTCTCGCTGCCCTCTCGGGCGGCGCCGATACCGCCGCGGCCTTCAGGGCGGCGGGACGCGAGGCCTGCCTCTACCCGATCGCCGTCTTCACCGTGATGATCGCCGGTGTCCTCCTTCACCGCCTCGCCCGAAAACCTGTGGCCGGCGCAGGCGAATGACGCCCCGCCGTCATTGACGGCACCGGCCGGCTCGCCTATGTAGCCTCAGATCTGCCGGGCGGCCCGCCGCGCCGGCCTTTCGGTGCGCCTTCGCATCGATCCGCGATGCCTTTTCAGCCCAAAGGAGCGTCCGCCATGACCACCGCCGCCTGGCAGGAACCCACGCCCACCGCCGTCCTGATGCTCGCCGACGGCACCGTCATCGAGGGCTTCGGCATCGGCGCGCGAGGCGAGGCGGTGGCCGAGGTCTGCTTCAACACGGCGATGACAGGCTATGAGGAGATCCTCACCGACCCCTCCTACGCCGGCCAGATCGTCACCTTCACCTTCCCGCACATCGGCAATGTCGGCGTCAACGACGAGGACATCGAGACCGTCAACATGGCCGCCGAGAGCGGCGTGCGCGGCGTGGTGCTCCGGGACGAGGTCACCGACCCATCGAACTACCGGTCGCTGAAGGGCTTCGACGCCTGGCTGACGGCGCGCGGCATCATCGGCATCACCGGCGTCGACACGCGCGCGCTCACCGCGCTGATCCGCGAGAAGGGCATGCCCAACGCCGTCATCGCCCACGCGCCCGACGGCAAGTTCGACCTCGAGGCGCTGAAGGCCAAGGCCAAGGCCTGGACCGGCCTCGAAGGCCTCGACCTCGCCATCGAGGTGACCAACCCGCAGAGCTACGACTGGACCGAGGCGAGCTGGGCCTGGAACAAGGGCTACGGCCAGCAGATCGACAAGAAGTACAAGGTCGTCGCCCTCGACTTCGGCATCAAGCGCAACATCCTGCGCCTCCTGGTCGACGAGGGCTGCGAGGTCGTCGTGCTGCCGGCCACCGCCACGGCCGACGAAGTGTTCGCCCACCAGCCGGACGGCGTGTTCCTGTCGAACGGCCCCGGCGACCCGGCCGCCACCGGCGACTATGCCGTTCCCACCATCAAGGCTGTGATCGACTCGGGCGTGCCCACCTTCGGCATCTGCCTCGGCCACCAGATGATGGGCCTCGCCCTCGGCGGCAAGACCAAGAAAATGCATCAGGGCCACCACGGCGCCAACCATCCGGTGAAGGATTACACCACCGGCAAGGTCGAGATCACCTCGATGAACCACGGCTTCGCCGTCGATCCCGACAGCCTGCCGGACAACGTCGAGCAGACCCACGTGTCGCTGTTCGACGGCTCCAATTGCGGACTGCGCGTGAAAGACAAGCCGGCCTTCTCGGTGCAGTACCACCCCGAGGCCTCCCCCGGCCCGCAGGACAGCCACTATCTCTTCAAGCGCTTCGTCAACCTGATCCGCGAGAAGAAGGGCGAGGCCCCGGTGCCCGAGCGGGCGTGAGGCGAGCGATAGACGGACGACGAGCCGGCCCGAAGGGGCCGGTTTTTGTTTGGGCTAGCTGCGGACGCTCTCACGCCACCTTGAGCGTCGGGATGGCCGAGACGTCGACCTCGTGCTCGGCCTTCCAGGCATCGTGGGCAGCTTGCATGCGCAGCCAGACGCCGGCCCCATCCCCGAACAGCTTGCCCAGACGCGCCGCCATCTGCGGCGAAACGGGCTTGCGCTCGCCAATGATGTCGTAGAGCTGCTGGCGGGAAATCCCGAGGAGAGCGGCAATCTCCACCTTCGTCTTGCCGGTCGCGGGAATGATTTCGTCCAACAGCGCACCCGGATGGCTCGGACACCGATCGGCGGCCCGCTTGGCGATATACTCGGTCATGTCGAACCTCTCAGTGATACTGCTCGAAATCGACGCGGACGGCCGTTGAAACGAACAACAGCCTAGATGACGAGATCGTCGGCATAAGTCGACAGCACCCAGTGCGGCAGGTCGGGAACGACCTGGGTCAGGCGTCCGTCTGCGAAGACGAGAACCTGGCGCGGCGGCTCGTTGAGCCTTGAGTTGTCATAGACCAAGCCGCGATCGGCGCGCAGCACGGCCTGACGGATCAAGGCGCCGCCTCGTTCAAAGCGAGCGCGAACCTTGTCCTCGGGCACGTCATGACCGCCTTCGGAGACACGTCCCCGGACGCGAGCAACCGAAAGGTCGGAACTGTCGACGCCGACGTGCATGACGACGACGATATATCCCCGCTGCCGGGCAACCTTGATGACATCAAGTTTCGACGGGTGGGAGAAGACCGTCTCGGTCGCGAAGCTCTTGCCCTCGGTCAGCATCTCCAGCCGACGAGCCGCTGCGATCTCGGCTGCCTTGTAGGACGCCTCGACAGAAACGTCCTTGAGTTCATCGCGCTGGATGACATCGGCATTGATGAAAGGCCCGGCAAAGCTCGGCGCGACACGCGTTTCGTAGAGCGTGGACTTGCCGGCGCCGTTGGGCCCGGCAAGCAGAACGAGGCTCGGCCTCATTCGGCCGCATCGCCCTTCGCATGGACGAGATTGCCGCCGGCATCGAGACCGACGCCTCTGCCAAGCATCTTGCGCTTCTCGAAAAACGCAGCCTCGGTCGCCGAGGGCTCCGCCATCTTCGCGGTGAACTCGTCGAGCCAGGCGGCCTCTTCTTCCTCGCTCAGCTCCGTCGTATCGAGCCCGGCTTCGAGTGCGGCCGTGATCCGCGCATAGTTGAAGTTGCCGGAGCGTTCGATGGCACGGCCAATCTTGATCCAATGTGTCAGTTGGCCGGCAACGGAGCGGCTGTGAAGATCGGCCTCGCGCCGGACAAGGGCCATGATGTCGTCAGCAAGCTTCACGGACTGCGCCATTGCCACCTCCTATGCCCGAAAGGTAGCAGAATGCCACCTACCCTTCAAGATCCTTGCGGTTGGACACCCTTCGGTCCATTCCGATCACCACCAGCGCCAGCGCCATCAGCACGGCCGACAAGAGGAAGGGCGCGCCGGCAAAGCGCACCGGCGCGGCGTCGGACGTGAAATAGCCGAACAGCTCGGTCATCGGGATCGGCGCCAGCGCCATGGTGATGCCCTTGATCGCGCCGATCGCGCCTTGTAGCTCGCCCTGCCGATCGGCCGCCACGCGTCGGCTCATCATCGCCGTGAGCGACGGCCCGACGATACCGATGAAGGCGAAACCGGCGATGAACGGCGTGATCGCAAGGCCTGACGTCGCGAAGGCGAAGCCCAGGAAGCCGATGCCGGCCACCGTCAGACCCACCATCGCCGCGCCATGCTCGCCAAAGCGCTTCACCGTGGGGCCCACGACGAAGCCGGTCACCGCGGTCATAACCACGCCGACCAGCGTCAGCGTCAGGCCGATCTCCCGCTCGCCCCAGCCGAAGCGCTCCTTCAGCGAGAAGGTCCAGACGGCCGGCAGCGAGTCGTGCGCCACCTGCATCAGCACCAGCGCGACGATCAACAGGCCGATGCCGGTGGCGCCGGCGATGAAGCGCAGCGCACCGAAGGGATTGGCCTTGGCGAGATCCAGCGACCGCCGCCGTTCGACCGGCAGGCTTTCCTTGAGGAAGGCCCAGCCGAGACCCGCATTGACGAGCGCCAGCAGCGCGGCGACCAGGAAGGGTGCCCGCGGCGACCATTCGCCGACGAGGCCGCCCAGCGCCGGCCCCAGCATGAAACCGGCGCCGAAGGCCATGCCGACGCGGCCGAACCGGGCGGCGCGATCGTCGGGTGCGGTGGTGTCGGCGACATAGGCGCCGATCACCGCCCCCGTGCTGCCGGAAATGCCCGACATGACGCGGCCGAGATAGAGCCAGGCGAGCGAGGGCGCCAGCGCGCAGATCAGGTTGTCGAGCGCGAAACTGGCAACGGCGAGGATCAAGAGCGGCCGCCGGCCGAAGCGGTCGGACAGGCCGCCGATCAGCGGCGAGACCAGGAACAGCATGGCGGCGTAGACGAAGGTCAGCCGTCCCCCCTCGACGGCCGCCGCCCCCATGCCGTCGCCGGTGAGCGAGGCGATCAGCGCCGGCAACACCGGCAGCACCATGCCGAAGCCGGCCGCGTCGAGAAAGGCGGTGGCGAGCACGAAGGGGAAACCACCCCGCCGGAGGTGGAGCGTCGCGTCAGTCACGGCCGCCCTCCCCCTCGCCGCGTTCGATCAGCTTGTGGCTGGCGCCGGCGTCGAGATCGAGGCCATAGATGGCCTTGAGCTGGGCGATCACCTCCAGCGTCGCCGGTGAGAACGGCGTCTTGCCCTCGAAGGCGTGCAGCACGATGCCCTCGACGAGATCGCCGAGCGTGATATCGCCATGCTCGGCCAACGCCTTCAGCACCTTCAGAATGCGCTTCTCGATGCGGATGCCCGTCTGCACCCGCTCCACCACCATGCCGGTCATTGTCGCTCTCAAGTTTGGTACATGTGTACCCGTGTACCAACTGACCCAACCAACGTCAACTGATGGACAACCGGCCTCATATGAAGCACTTGAAATAGTCCTTAAAAGGAATAATATTCCTCCATGCAATGGCCGATCGAATACACCGACGAGTTCGGGATATGGTGGGATACGCTCACCACATCCGAGCAAGTCAGCATCGACGCCCATGTTCGCAAGTTGGAGCAGCGCGGTCCAAACCTGCCGTTCCCCTATTCGAGCGGGGTCAGCGGATCGCGTCACTCCCATATGCGCGAGCTGCGCGTGCAAAGCGGCGGCAAGCCGTTGCGGGTGTTCTACGCCTTCGATCCACGTCGCTCGGCGATCCTGCTGATCGGCGGCGACAAGACGGGCGACAAGCGCTTCTACGAGCGAATGATCCCGGTGGCCGACGATCTCTATGACGAGCATCTGGCCGAACTGAAAAAGGAGAGTCCCGATGGCCGGTAGGCGTTCCTTCGCGGAGCTTCGCGCTCGAATGGCCCCGGAAGCTCGCGCCGAGGCAGAGGCGTTGGCCGCGCAGCTCGACGCGGAGATGAACCTTGCAGAGGTTCGGCGGGCCTTGAAACTGTCCCAGGAAGAGATCGGCCAGACGCTTCAGATCAACCAGGGTTCGGTCGCCAAGATCGAGAAGCGCGCCGACATGTATGTCAGTACGCTCCGTCGCTTCATCGAAGCGATGGGCGGTGAACTGGAGATCGTCGCGCGGTTCCCCGATCACGCGGTCAAGATCAACAACTTTTCCGAACTATCCGAGAAGACCCGCGCCTGAGTTCCCTACAGACGCGCGCTCGCGAAGGTGTCGCAGGACTCCATGTCGCCGGTGTCGAAGCCGATCTTGAACCAGCGCTTGCGGGCGGCGGAGGAGCCGTGGTTGAAGCTCTCCGGCACCACATAGCCCTGCGTCCGCTTCTGGATGGCGTCGTCGCCGATCTGGGTGGCGGCGTTGAGCGCCTCCTCGAGGTCGCCGCGTTCGAGGATGCCCTTCTTCTCGGCGTAATGGCCCCAGATGCCGGCGTAGCAGTCGGCCTGCAGTTCCACCCGCACCGACAGTGCGTTGGCGTCGGCCGGGTCGAGCTGCCGGCGGCGCTCGTTGAAGGCCGGCAACAGGCCGATGAGGTCCTGCACGTGGTGGCCGACCTCGTGGGCGATCACATAGGCCTGGGCGAAGTCGCCGGGCGCGCCGAACTGCTGGCGCAGCTCGTCGTAGAAGGCGAGGTCGATGTAGATCTTGCCGTCGCCGGGGCAGTAGAACGGCCCGCTCGCCGCGCTGGCAAAGCCGCAGGTCGACTGGGTCTGGCCGGAGAACAGCACCAGCGGCGTCGCCTCGTAGCGCTTGCCCTCCGCCTTGAAGATCTCCGCCCAGGTATCCTCGGTGTCGCCGAGCACGGTGGCGACGAAGTCGCGCATCTCGTCGGGTTCGCCGCCGCGCGGCCGCTCGATGGCCGTCGAGCCGCTATAGCCGGATCCGCCCATGCCGCCGTCGAGCAGCACCAACGGGTTGATGCCGAGGAACCACAGCACGAGACCGACGACGATCAGCCCGCCGATGGAAAGCCCGCCGCCGCCGCGCCGCCTGCCGCCGGGGAAGCCGCCGCCCGGAAAGCGCATGCCGCCGCCTGAAAAGCCGCCGCCCCTCCCGCGCATGTCCTCGATGTTGCCGCTCTGGCGGCGCCCCTTCCACAGCATGCCCGGCCCTCCGTTGTTCCTGCAGTATAACAGCGGACCGCGCCGTCAGTTCCAGCCCCCGGCCGACATGGAACTGTCGTCTCTTCGGCGCATGTAGGGCGCTTGATTCCAACCCTGTTCGAGTCCCGACCATGTCCCAGATCGTCGCCCCCTCCCCGCTCATCGCCACCATGATCGCCGCCGCCCGTCTGGGTGGCGACATGGCCCGCCGGCATTTTGCCGCCTGCGGTCAGGCGAAGGTCGACGAGAAGGCGGCACGCGACTACGTGACGGCCGCCGACGTGGCGGTGGAGGCCGCCATCGCCGCCGCGCTCGCCGAGGCCTATCCGGACTGGTCGATCAATGGCGAGGAGAAGGCCGGCGACCGCGACCACGGCCCCGACGCGCCGCGTTTCCTGATCGACCCCATCGACGGCACCACCAACTTCGCCTGGGGCATCCCCTTCTTCGGCGTGGTCATCGCGCTCCTGCGCGGCGACCGCATCGACGCCGGCGTCGTCTACGACCCGATGCGCGACGAACTGTTCCATGCCGAGCGCGGCCACGGCGCCTTCCTCGACGGCGTGCGCCTCAAGGTTCGCGACGACCGCGACATCGACCACGCGGTGATCGGCGCCAGCCTGCCCATTCCCGGTCAGGTCAAGTCGATGAACGTCGCCCGCTACCGCGAGATCCTGATGGAGGTGATGGATCACGCCGCCACCATGCGGCGGATGGGCTCGGCGGCGCTGTCCATCGCCTATGTGGCGGCGAACCGCCACGACGCCTTCTTCGAGGACGGCCTGTCGCCGCACGACTACGCGGCGTCGGTGCTGATCGTCGAGGAAGCCGGCGGCTGCGTCGGCGGCTTCGACGGCGGCGCCATTCCGAAAACCGGCGCCGTACTCGCCGCGACGCCGGCCGTTCATCCGTGGCTGGTGGAGCGGTTCAGGGGGTGAGACGCCCGGGTGGTGGAGGGAGCGGAACAAGCCATCCCTCGTAAACCACTATGCCATTGTTCCAAAACATAAATCTGTCATCCCCGCGAAGGCGGGGACCTCAGGACGAGAAATCTCCTGGGCCTATATCACGCTCCTCGATGG
>JAUVXG010000041.1 GCA_030603685.1 Pleomorphomonas sp. | reverse complement strand
CGATAAGGTCAGGTTCGTTTATGGCTGAATAGGGGCAATTTATGCCTAACGATTTCTGATTTCGCGAGTTTGATGGCCGTGTTGCGGATTCAACACAGCCGTCGCTACCCCAAGATTGCGGCTTGGCGCAATCGCGTAACCTTTCGGACCCGAGACCTCAGTGGATCCCAAATCCCGCCCCCAGACAACGCCCAACGGCCGGAAAATGACCCAGCCGAGGTTCTTCCGCCGCCTGACCAAGAGAGCGGTGTCAGGACACGAAATCGGTCGCGATGTCAGGATGAGATAGCCGCGTTCGTTCCGTACACCGTTTTCTGGCCTTCGCCTGCCACCCTAATTCGCCGACTTGGCGTCCATCGATTTAGATATCATCTTCAATAAGATAATTGATTTTGTTCAAGTTTTACATCACACTAATACTGCTCGATGTTTATTGTTTTCATTTGTCATTTCCGCTTAACTGACTGATTTTGTTCGAACCTCCTTGTCGATCAGGATGCCGCCCAGGCCGGCTTGGGGTGAGTAGCCCCTTGCGGCGCGACGCCCAGAACTCTACGTAGAATACCCATAAGCCGGCCAATTGTCCGGTGACCGCCCACGCTGCCAAGACCGTCGCCGACGGTCGGGATTCGAGGAGCCGCTCTTGCCGCTCGCGATCGCATTCGACAACAGCTACGCCCGTCTACCCCCCCGCTTCTACGAGCGGGTACGGCCGGAACCGGCGCCCTCTCCGGGTTTGCTCGTGCTCAACACCACGCTCGCGGCAGAGCTTGGTCTCGACCCCGAGGCGCTTGCCTCGCCCGAGGGCGTCGCCGCGTTGTCAGGCGCTGCCGTGCCGGAGGGGGCCGATCCCATCGCCCTCGCCTATGCCGGCCATCAGTTCGGTCATTTCGTACCCGCGCTCGGCGATGGCCGGGCCTTGTTGCTCGGCGAAGTGATCGCCGGCGATGGCCGGCGCCTGGATCTGCAGTTGAAAGGCTCCGGTCGAACGGCTTTCTCGCGACGCGGCGACGGCAAGGCGGCGGTTGGGCCCGTACTTCGGGAATACCTGATCAGCGAAGCGATGGCTGCGTTCGGCATTCCGACGACCCGGTCTCTGGCAGCCGTCGCCACGGGCGAGACGGTTCTGCGCGAACGCCCCCTTCCGGGGGCCGTGCTGACCCGTGTCGCGGCAAGTCACGTCCGAGTCGGCACCTTCCAGTATTTTGCCCATCGTTCCGACGTGGATGGCATCCGTCGCCTGGCCGATTACGTGATCGAGCGGCTTTATCCCGACATTGCCGGCAGCGACGCTCCTTACGTGGCGCTCTTCGAGAGAGTCGTCGAGCGGCAAGCCCGGCTGATCGCCCTCTGGCTATCCGTCGGCTTCATTCATGGGGTCATGAACACCGACAACATGGCGATCTCCGGCGAGACCATCGACTACGGCCCGTGCGCCTTCCTGGACGCCTATGAGCCAAGCATGGTGCTGAGCTCCATCGACCGACAGGGGCGCTATGCCTATGGCCGGCAGCCGCAGATCGCCCAATGGAATCTCGCTCGGTTGGGAGAGTGTCTTCTGCCGCTCATTTCCGGCGACCGCGACAAAGCGGTGGAGATGGTGGTGGAGCGCCTGAGCGGTTTCGCCGGCCATTTCGAAGCGTCCTACTTCGGGCGCTTTCTCGCCAAGCTCGGCATTGCCGAGGAACGCGCCGGAGACCGCGAACTGGTCACCGGGCTGCTCTCCCTGATGCAGATGGGCAAGGCCGACTTCACCCTCGCCTTCCGTCGCCTCGCCGACCTGACGGATCCCGATGCGGATACCGAGGCTTTCCTGTCGCTCTTCGGCGGCAATGCTGGCCTTGAACCCTGGCTGGCGGCCTGGTGGGCGCGGCTCTCGACAGGCGGCCGGTCTCCGGCCGAGTCCGCCTCTGACATGCGGGCGATCAATCCGGCCATCATTCCCCGCAACCATCAGGTGGAAAAGGCGCTCGACGCCATCATCGACGGGAGCGACGGCTCGTCTTACGTCCGCCTGCTGCGGGCGGTGACGCGCCCCTTCGAGGATCGCCCCGAAGACGCCGATCTGGCCATGCCGCCGCGCCCGGAAGACCGCGTGATGGCGACCTTCTGCGGCACCTGATCCCCTTGCCCTATCCTACGGCGCGGGGTTCGACGGATCGAAGCTCGCCGTAAATGACTCGTCCGAAAAGCCGATGATCAGCTTGCCGCCATCGGCCTCGATGATCGGGCGGCGGATCATGCTCGGCTTTTCAACCATCAAGGCGATGGCGTGCTGATCGTCCAGGCTTGCCTTTGTGGTTTCGGGCAGGCCGCGAAATGTGAGCCCGCTCTTGTTGGTCACATGCTCCCAGCCCCCGGCACGCGACACCCAGGTCGCGAGCTTGTCAGCGGCGATGCCCGACTTCTTGTAGTCATGAAAGCGGTAGGCGATGCCGTGCTGATCGAGCCAGGCAAAGGCCTTCTTCATGGTGTCGCAGTTCTTGATTCCATAGACGGTAATGGGCATCGCTTTACCTCTTGGTTGTAGTCGGCACGCCTTTTTGAAACCGGAAGCGGGCACGCCTTCATACGAAAAGACACGTATAAACGCCGCTCAATTTCAAACTATCCCTTTATTTCAACGTCGAAAACCCGGCTCGTGTAGTCATCACTACGATTTGTGATCTGGACCCATTCTGAACTGGAGACTAAGCTGCATGAGCGATTGCTAATGTTCGCGAGTCGTAGCGCATGACGTCGTTCCCGACGCTTGAGCGACCGGTCTTCGGCATTGGTTCGCTATTCGGGGGAACAGCATGGGTTCGGCGACCGAGACCTTTTACGACGTGATCCGGAGACAGGGGATCACGCGGCGGAGCTTTGTCAAATTCTGCAATCTGACCGCGGCGAGTCTCGGACTTGGCCCGGTGGCGGCCGCCCAGATGGCCCATGCGCTGGAGACCAAGCCGCGCATCCCCGTCATCTGGATGCACGGCCTTGAATGCACCTGTTGCTCGGAAAGCTTCATCCGTTCGGCGCACCCGCTGGCCAAGGACGTCATCCTGTCGATGATCTCGCTCGACTATGACGACACGCTGATGGCCGCCGCCGGCCATCAGGCCGATGCGATCCTCCAGGAGACGCGTGAAAAATACAAAGGCGGCTACATCCTGGCCGTTGAGGGCAATCCGCCGCTCAACGAAGATGGCATGTACTGCATCGACGGCGGTCGTCCGTTCGTCGAGAAGCTGAAGGAAATGGCCGGCGACGCCATGGCCGTGATCGCCTGGGGCGCATGCGCCTCGTGGGGCTGCGTGCAGGCAGCCAAGCCCAATCCGACGCATGCGGTACCGATCGACAAGGTGATCCGCGACAAGCCGATCATCAAGGTGCCCGGCTGTCCGCCGATCGCCGAGGTGATGACCGGCGTCATCAGCTACATCCTGACCTTCGACAAGATGCCGGAGCTCGACCGCCAGGGGCGGCCGAAGATGTTCTATTCGCAGCGCATCCACGACAAGTGCTATCGCCGCCCGCACTTCGATGCCGGCCAGTTCGTCGAAAGCTGGGACGACGAGAGCGCCCGCAAGGGCTACTGCCTCTACAAGGTGGGCTGCAAGGGCCCGACCACCTACAACGCCTGTTCGACGGTGCGCTGGAACGGCGGCGTCTCCTTCCCGATCCAGTCCGGTCACGGCTGCATCGGCTGCTCGGAAGACGGCTTCTGGGACAAGGGCTCGTTCTACGACCGGCTGACCACCATCCGGCAGTTTGGCGTCGAGGCCACGGCCGATCAGATCGGGCTGTTGGCGACGGGCGCGGTGATCGGTGGCGTCGCGGTTCATACGGCGGCAACCGCCGTCAAGCGACTGACCAGCAAGCACGATCCTCACCGTCGCAACGATCAGCAGTAACGGCCGGCGCGCGGGCGCATGGCGCCCCGTCGATTTTCAGAAACGGGACAACTTTCCATGGGTATCGAAACCCCCAACGGCTTCAAGCTCGACAACGCAGGCCGCCGCATCGTCGTCGATCCGGTCACGCGCATCGAGGGTCACATGCGCGTCGAAGTGAATGTCGACGCCGACAACGTCATCCGCAACGCCGTTTCCACCGGCACGATGTGGCGCGGCATCGAGGTCATTCTGAAAGGCCGCGACCCGCGCGACGCCTGGGCCTTCACCGAGCGCATCTGCGGCGTGTGCACGGGTACGCACGCGCTGACATCGGTGCGAGCCGTCGAGAACGCGCTCGACATCGCCATCCCCGAGAACGCCAACTCGATCCGCAACATCATGCAGCTGACGCTGCAGGTGCACGACCACCTCGTGCACTTCTACCACCTGCACGCCCTCGACTGGGTGGACGTGGTGTCGGCGCTGTCGGCCGACCCGAAGGCGACCAGCGCACTTGCCCAATCGATTTCCGACTGGCCACTGTCCTCGCCCGGCTATTTCCGTGACCTGCAGGGTCGCCTCAAGAAGTTCGTCGAAAGCGGACAGCTCGGCCCGTTCAAGAATGGCTATTGGGGGCATGCGGCCTACAAGCTGCCGCCCGAGGCCAACCTCATGGCGGTCGCCCACTATCTGGAAGCGCTCGATTTCCAGAAGGAAATCGTCAAGATCCACACCATCTACGGCGGCAAGAATCCCCACCCCAACTGGCTGGTGGGCGGCGTTCCCTCACCGATCAATGTGGACGGCACCGGCGCCGTCGGCGCCATCAACATGGAGCGACTCAACCTCGTCTCGTCGATCATCGATCAGGCGATCGCCTTCACAGAACAGGTCTATCTGCCGGACCTCAAGGCCATCGGCTCCTTCTACAAGGATTGGCTGCACGGCGGTGGCCTGTCGTCGACGTCGGTGATGAGCTACGGCGACATCCCCGAGCACGCCAATGACTATTCCGAAGCCTCGCTGAAGCTGCCGCGCGGCGTCATCCTCAACGGCAAGCTCGACGAGATCCATCCGATCGACCTCGGCAACCCGGACGAGGTGCAGGAGTTCGTCACCCACTCCTGGTACAAGTACCCCGACGAGACCAAGGGGCTGCACCCCTGGGATGGCGTCACCGAGCCGCATTTCGAGCTCGGCCCCAACGCACGCGGGACCAAGACCAACATCGAAGCGCTGGACGAAGCGGCGAAGTACTCCTTCATCAAATCGCCGCGCTGGAAGGGCCACGCCGTCGAGGTGGGGCCGCTGGCCCGCTACGTCATCGGCTACGCCCAGGGCAAAGCCGAGTTCAAGGAGCCGGTCGACAAGCTGCTCACTGATCTCGGCCTGCCGCTTACAGCGCTGTTCTCGACGCTCGGTCGCACGGCCGCACGGGCGCTCGAGTGCCAATGGGCGGCACGCGAACTGCGCTACTTCCAGGACAAGCTCGTCGCCAACATCAAGGCGGGCGATCTCTCCACCGCCAACACCGACAAGTGGACGCCGGACACCTGGCCGAAGGAGGCGAAGGGCGCCGGGTTCACCGAGGCGCCGCGCGGCGCGCTCGGTCACTGGATCAAGATCAAGGACGGCAAGATCGACAACTATCAGGCCGTGGTGCCCACCACCTGGAACGGCTCGCCACGCGACCCCAAGGGAAACATCGGCGCCTTCGAGGCGGCCCTGCTCGACACGCCGATGGCCGATCCCGAGCAGCCGCTCGAGATCCTGAGGACGCTGCACTCATTCGATCCATGCCTTGCCTGCTCGACCCACGTGATGAGCGAAGACGGGCAGGACATGGCCACAGTCACCGTCCGCTGAGGGCTACGCCATGGCACACGACGCTAAGATGCTCACCGGCGTGATGGATGCCACCGACGACGTGATCGTCGCCGGCCCATCCATCTACGTCTACGAAGCGCCAGTACGGCTCTGGCACTGGGGCAATGCGCTGTGCATCACCATTCTGGCGGTGACCGGCTATTTCATAGGTTCGCCGCCGCCGACCATGCCGGGCGAAGCGTCGGACAGCTTCCTGTTCGGGTATATCCGCTTCGCCCATTTCGCCGCCGGACAGGTGCTGGCCGTCGCCTTCCTCGCCCGCATCCTCTGGTCCTTCTGGGGCAACAAGTACTCCCGCCAGATCTTCTATTTGCCGGTCTGGGAGAAGGCCTGGTGGAAAGGCATCATCCGCGAAGCACGCTGGTACTTTTTCCTTGAAAAGGAACCCTACAAGTACATCGGCCACAATCCGCTTGCTCACACGGCCATGTTCGCGATGTTCACGCTGTTCAACCTCGGCATGATCATCACCGGCTTCGCGCTCTACTCGGAAGGCACCGGTCGCGACAGCTGGCAGGCCAAGGCTTTCGGCTGGGTGTTCGACATCTGGCCGAACTCGCAAGACGTCCATACGCTGCATCACCTGGGCATGTGGGTGATCGTCATCTTCGCCATCATCCACATCTACGCGGCGGTCCGCGAGGATATCATGAGCCGCCAGACCATGATCTCCACCATGATCTCCGGCGAGCGGCAGTTCCGCGACGAGCGCGAGGGCTGAGCGGCATGAGCGTGTTGGTATTGGGCATCGGCAACATCCTCTGGGCCGACGAGGGCTTCGGCGTTCGCGCCGTCGAAGCCTTCCATCGGCTCTATGCGATGGCCGACGGCGTCGATCTGCTCGATGGTGGCACGCAAGGGCTCTACCTCGTCCATCATGTCGCCGAAGTCGATCGCCTCCTGGTGTTCGATGCCATCGATTACGGTCTTGCACCCGGCACGCTGAAAGTCGTGCGCGATGAGGAAGTGCCGAGGTTTACGGGCGCCAAGAAGATGAGCCTGCATCAGACCGGGTTCCAGGAAGTCCTGTCAGCCGCCGACCTCATGGGGCATTATCCCGGCGACATCGCCCTGATCGGCTGCCAACCGCTCGACCTTGAGGACTGGGGCGGTCCGTTGACGGCGCCGGTGGCGGCGAGCATCGAGCCTGCGCTGGCCGTGGCCGTCGACATTCTGACGAGTTGGGGCGTCCCGCCCATCCGGCGCGCCGAGCCTCGTCCACCGGGAAGCGGCCTGCTGGCCAACGATATCGACCGAGCCGCTTACGAACAGCCACGTCTCGGCACTGGTTGAGGAGACGCCAGATGTGCCTCGGCCTGCCCATGACCGTCATCGACGGCGACGATTTTTCCGCTTTCTGCGAGTGGCGTGGCGAGAGCAGGCGCGTTTCGACGCTGCTGGTCGGCCCGCAGGCGCCCGGAACGCGATTGCTCGTGCACCTCGACAGTGCCATTCGCGTACTCGACCAGGCGGAGGCCGAAGCGATCGGCCATGCGCTCGACGGTCTCGCGGCGGCGGCGGAGGGCCGTCCCTTTGAGCATCTTTTCGCCGACCTCGTGGACCGCGAACCGGAACTGCCGGCGCATCTCAGAAAATGAGGGGCTCGCCGAGCCAACGAGGAACAACATGTCCGCACTGATCGCCGCACTCGCACACCGCTACGGCCTGCCGACAATCGACACAGATACGCTCGACGCCTTCCTGACGCCCGCTGCCGGCGAACCGGACCATGCGCTGTTGGTCTTCACCGGCGACCCCGACCAGCGGAGTGACAGCGGCGACGTTGCCGTGGTGCTGCCGGAGTTGCTGTCCGCCTTCCAAGGTCGTTTCCGGGCGGGGGTGATCGCCCGCTCGGCCGAAACGACGCTGAAAGCGCGCTGTCGGGTCGAGGTTTTTCCGTCGTTGGTCGTATTGCGTGGTCAAACGGTGCTCGACGTGTTGCCTCGCATTCGCGACTGGGGCGAATATCTCGACCGTCTCAAAGCGGCGCTCAGGGAGGACGCACCGGCATTTGCCGCTCCAAACCGCATCGAGGTCACTGCAAATGCCCGGAGGGACGAGGCATGACGACGGATCTTCCGACAACCGGCCGAACCACGGGCACCGGTACCCTCGCCTTTCTGGCGACGTCCGACGCCGAGGCGCTGATTGCCCGCTGCCCCAGTGTCGCACGTCTTCTTCCGGACATGGCGGCGGCGCTTGAACGGCAAACCGTGACGGCCCCCGGCCTGCTGTTCGACCTCGCCCCCCTGACCGATGACGAAAGGAGGCTGCTCAGCGAGATCCTCGGCGAGGGCGAAGTGGCGTCCACGGTAGCGCTTCCGGACGGAGTGGTGGCCGAGATTGTCGAGAGCGTCTTTGCCGGCCTCTGGCGCGTCCGTTTCCTGGGCTCCGATCACACGATCATCGCCGACTATGCCGAAGTCTCAGCCGTGCCGCAGGCGGTGCGCCGCGCCGCGGCGATGACGCTGCCGAACCTCGATCTCGGAGCCCTGCCGGACGGCGTGATGAATGCGCCGGCGGTTTTGGCGGAAATCGCCGACCGCGCCGAAGCCTACCGGCCGGGCGAGCCCAACCACGTCATTTCGCTGACATTGATGCCGATGCTGGCGGAGGATCTCGACCTCCTGGTCGATCGGCTCGGAACGGGGCCAGTGAAAATCGTCTCGCGCGGCTATGGCAGCTGCCGCGTCCAGGCGACGGCCGTTCACAATGTCTGGTCGGTACAGTTCTTCAACGCCATGGACGCCATCCTGCTCGACACCATCGAGATTGGCGAGGTTCCGACCGCAGCGCAGGCAGCCGTGGAGGACTTCTGGGACTCGGCAATTCGGCTTCGAGAAATCGGCGAGGCCTACTTCCAATGACTCTTCGCCCAGAAGATCGTTGGGAGTGCGGTGTCTGCTGGACGGTGTATGATCCGTCCGAGGGAGACGACGTGGCGCAGGTGCCGCCCGGCACCCCCTTTCAGGCACTGCCGGACGACTGGCACTGCCCGAACTGCGATGGTTCCAGGCTGAAGTTCATGAGGATCGACGATGATCGCTGATGCGCTCCTGTCCGACCTTGATGACGAGGGACTTGTCCGCCGCCTCGAGGATTTCTGGCGAGCGGTCGACAAGCGCATGTCCGCCCTTCCTGTCCATAACTCGGCGCTCGCCGTCATGGTGACGCCGATCCGACGCTTCGGCCGCTTCCGCTTCGCAGCGGTGGTTGCGCCCTGGTGCATGGTCGTCGTCGCCGTACCCGACGGCGGCATCCGGCTGCCGCCCGACGGTGTCACGCTAAGGCTCGAGTTGCCGGCCGGCGATGTCGATTTTGTCGTGGCATCGATGGAGAACGGCGGCCGCTATGGCACGGCGTCGCTGTTCTCGCCGATGGATGAGTTCGACGATCAGGTGGTCGCCGAAGAGGTCGCCTTGGCTGCTCTCGACGAGCTGTTGCATGAATCCGAACCATCGGAGGTCGAGCCGCTCGCCATCAACCTGGACCGCCGGCGCCTTATGGGATTCGGACACGGCGGGTAGGAGATCGGGTCATGAGCGGCTTTGATCCAGGCAGAGTGACCGTCGGCTTTTCCCTGACGAATGGCGTGGTCACCGCGGCCTCGATCCGCTCGGCACGACCGTTGTCGCTAGCCTCGCGCTTTGCCGGCCGACCAGTCGAGCAGGCGGTTGAGGCGGTTGGTCTCGTCAACGCCGTGTGTGGCGTCTCGCACGCCGCAGCACTGACTTTTGCCGCTGCGATGGCCGGCCAACGCACCATTTCGAGGGACGTGGCAGAGCGTTGGCGTGTTCGTTTGGCGGCGGAACGGGTTGCCGAGCATTTGCGCGAGCTGGTTCGTCTGGCGCCCGTCGCAGCCTTTCCCATTGTGCGCGACGCACTTGAAGCCGCCCGCAAGGCGGCTCGGACCGGAGTCGCAGGCGAGGACATCCGAGCCATCGGGGCTGCCTTCGGTCTCGTGCCCGAGTGGTTGCCGGCATTGCCGGACCACCCCACCCCGCCTGACGCTCTGACCTCCTTCGACGATGAGGCCGTCGTGGCCGCGCTGGTGGAGGATGCCGAGTTCTCGGCCCGCCCCGTCCTTGCCGGCCGGCACCCCGAAACCGGCCCGGCGGCCCGCCTCGGCTGGTCCGCTGCCGTTCAAGGCGCGACGGACGCGGCCCGTCTCGTCGAGGCGGAGGAGGCGCTCGGCCTTCTTCTTGGCGGAGCCAGTAACGAGGGAGATTTCGGCCACTGGCTTACTGCAAATCGGACGCAGAACCATACGGGATACGCCTCAGTGGAAAGTCCACGCGGCAGGTTATATTATTCTGCCGTGGTGCAAGGAGATGGACGGCTCCGAGACGCCCGCGTTGTCGCCCCCACGGAATGGAACTTCCATCCCGAAGGACCGTTTGCGCGTGCCCTCGTGGGGTTCCGGCCGGAAGGCGATGCCGTACCGGCGATCGCCCGGTTGGCGGCGCAGTTCTCTCCCTGTGTTGCGGTTGATATTGTCCCTCAGGGGGCACCCGATGCATGAGATGTCGCTTTGCGAGGCGGTGGTGGAGATCGCCGTCGAGGAGGCGAAAAGAAACGATGCCACGCGCATTCGGTCGCTGGTTCTGGAGGTGGGCGCGCTCGGTCATGTCGACCCCGACGCCTTGGCTTTCTGCTTTTCGGCCGTCAGCCACGGGACCCTTGCGGAGAACGCAAGGCTGATCATCGAGCGCATTCCCGGCAGTGGCTGGTGCCTCGATTGTGCTAAGACCGTGCCGATGACCGAACGCTTCGGCGCCTGCCCTGAATGCGGGTGCCGGCACGTGCAGATGAGCAGCGGTGACGAGCTCAGGCTGCGCGAACTGGAGGTGGAGTGATGTGCAAGGATTGCGGCTGCGGGTCGGGCGGTACCGGCTACAGGATCAACGGCAAGACGCCGGCGGAGCTTCATGGCCATTCGCACGATCACGAGCACGACCATTCGCACGGCCACGATCACGATCATCACCATCACGACCATGCTCACCCGCACGAGCATGACCATTCCCATAGTCATGATCATGACCACCATCATCACGACCACGATCACTCACATGATCACGGGCACTCTCATCATGTGCATGCCGCGCCGCTTGCCGCCGTGCATCAGCCCGACATCGACAGCGAGCGGGTGATCCGCATCGAGCGCGACATCCTCGCCAAGAACAATGACACCGCCCGGCAAAACCGCGCCCGTCTCGCGGCCACCGGCACGCTGGCGCTCAATCTGATGTCGTCGCCCGGTTCGGGCAAGACGACGCTTCTGGTGCGCGCCATCGAGGACCTGAAGGCAAAGTTCCCGATTGCCGTTATCGAGGGCGATCAGCAGACCGACAATGACGCAGAACGGATCCGGGCAACCGGCGTCCGCGCCGTGCAGATCAACACCGGCAGGGGGTGTCACCTCGAAGCTGGCATGGTTGGCGCCGCGCTCGACGACCTCAAGACGGAGCCCGGTGGGCTGCTGTTCATCGAGAACGTCGGCAACCTCGTCTGTCCGGCCGGCTTCGACCTCGGAGAAGCGCACAAGGTGGTCGTGCTCTCGGTCACCGAGGGCGAGGACAAGCCGCTGAAATACCCCGACATGTTCGCCGTCGCCGATCTCCTTCTCCTCAACAAGGCCGACCTGCTGCCGCATCTGCAGTTCGACGTCGGCAGGTGTCTCGCGGCAGCGCTCACGGTCAACCCGCACCTTCAGACACTGGTGGTCTCCGCCGAAACCGGCGAGGGCATGGCCGCTTTCTATGCCTGGATCGAAGCGCGGGCGAGCCTGTCCCGGGCTGCTGCCGTCGCACAGGCCTGACGAGACGATGACCGCCGTGCCCACTCCCGACGCCTTCGCCTCCGTGGCCCGCCTTTTCGTCAAGGTGAACGGCGCGGTGCAGGGTGTGGGCATGCGCCCCTTCGTCCATCGGCTGGCGACGGAGTGCGGTCTGACCGGCTATGTCCGCAACGGATCGGACGGCGTCACCATCGAAGTGGAAGGCGTGCGCGTAGAGGAGTTTGCGCGGCGCCTGAGTTCAGAAGCGCCGCCGCTGGCCCGCATCGACACGGTCCATCGTAAGAACATGCCAGTGACTGGCGACTCCGAGTTCGTCATCAGGGAGAGCCTCGACGGCGAGACCATGACGCGTATCGTGGCCGACGCGGCCACCTGCGATGCCTGCCTTGCCGAACTTTTCGACCCGTCGAGCCGCTACTTCGCCTATCCCTTCGTCAACTGCACCCACTGCGGGCCGCGCTACACCATCACCCGCCGCCTGCCCTACGACCGGCGGCAGACGTCGATGGCGTCTTTCCCGATGTGCCCAGATTGCGCGGCGGCCTACTCAGATGTCCGCGACCGGCGGTTTCATGCCGAGCCGGTCGCCTGCCCGACCTGCGGACCGAAGCTCAGCCATTCCTTTGCCGAGATTGCCTCGGCCATCCGGGCCGGTCGCATCGTGGCGTTGAAGGGCATCGGCGGGTTCCATCTCGTCTGCGACGGTCGAAATGCCGAAGCGGTAGCGGCGCTTCGAGCCAGAAAGGCGCGCGAGTTCAAGCCGTTCGCTCTGATGGTGGCCAATGTCGCATCCATCCCGGCCGTCGCCGAAGCGTCAGCCGAAGAGCTGGCACTCTGTTCGTCGACCGCCCGGCCGATCGTGCTGATGCGCGCGAAACCCGACGTATTGGCGCCAGCCGTCTCGCCCGGGCTGTCCCGCGTCGGCGTCATGCTGGCCTACGCACCGGTGCACCACCTTCTGTTCGCAGCGCTGGCCAGTCACGAGTTCGCCGGACACGATCCGCACGCCGCCAACGACGTCGTGCTGGTCGCCACCTCGGCTAATCCCGGCGGAGAACCGCTGGTGGTGGACGACGAGGACGCGACCCAGCGTCTTGCCGGCATCGCCGACCTGATCGTCACGCATGATCGGGCCATCGTCGTGCGCGCCGACGACAGCGTTACCCAGATCATTGCAGGAGCACCATCGTTCCTGCGCCGTGCGCGCGGCTACGTACCCGAGCCGATCGCTCTCTCCGAAGACGGGCCGGCGACGCTTGCCCTCGGTGCGCACCTCAAATCCACTGTGACGCTGACGCGTGGGCGTGAAGCTTTCGTCTCCCAGCATGTCGGCGACCTCGACACCGCCGAAACGCTGAGATTCTACCGCGAGACCATCGCCCATCTCACCGATATCGTCGGCGTTAAGCCCGAACTGATCGCTTCCGATCTCCACCCGGACTATCGCTCCAGTCAGATGGCGGAGGAGTTCGGCTTGCCTGTCGTCCGCGTGCAGCACCACGCGGCGCATGTGGCGGCGGTGGCAGCCGAAGCCGGAGTTGATGGCCCGGCACTCGGCCTTGCCCTCGACGGTCATGGTCTTGGAGACGATGGCGGGGCCTGGGGCGGCGAGTTGCTCGCGGTGGATGGTGCGGCGCACCGCCGCATCGGCCATCTCGCTCCGCTGCCACTGCCAGGCGGCGATCGCGCCGCTCGCGAGCCTTGGCGGATGGGAGTCGGCGCTCTGGCCGCTCTCGGACGAGCCGACCTCGCGCCGATGCTTTTCCCGGACCGATCCCTGGCCGGCCCGCTTGCCAACCGCGTTGCCTCGGGCGCCGAGCGCCTGTCCACGACCTCGCTCGGCCGATTGTTCGATGCGGCGGCGGCGCTACTCGGCGTCCGGTCCGTGCAGGACTACGAGGGGCAGGCGGCGATGGAACTGGAGGCGCTGGTCGATGAGCCTGCAGTCCTGGACGGCGGCTTCACCTTGGAAGATGGCGTCCTGTCCTTCTCGCCGCTTCTTGCCCACTTCGCCCTCGTCCGCCCCGACGCCCGCACCGGCGCATCGCTGTTCCACGGCACGCTGATCGACGGCTTCGCCGCCCTCGCCCGTCATGGCGCGGCGGCCGCCGGCCTCACGGAGATCGCGCTCGGCGGCGGCTGTCTGATGAACCGCGTTTTGGCCGAAGGTCTTTCGGCCGAACTGACCAAATCCAACCTCACTCCCCTCCTCGCCCGGCGCCTGCCGGCCAACGATGGCGGCCTTTCCTTCGGGCAAGCCGTTCTCGCCCGCCGAGCCTTCTCGGAGATCTGACCCATGTGCCTTGCCGTTCCCGCCCTCGTCACCGAGATCCTGCCCGACAACATGGCCAAGATCAGCCTTGATGGCGTGTCGATGACCATTTCCGTCGCGCTGGTGAAGAACGTCGCCGTCGGCGACTACGTCATCGTTCACGTCGGCTACGCGCTCTCCAAGGTTGACCCCGACGAGGCACGACGCACCCTCGATCTGCTCGATGAGGCGCGCGGCGTGGCGGTGCCGGCCGGAGGTGCTCTATGAAATACGTTGACGAGTATCGTGACGGCGACAAGGCCCGCGATATTGCGGCGGCCATCGCCGCCGAAGTCCGTCCCGACCGCTCCTACGCCTTCATGGAGTTCTGCGGCGGGCACACGCACGCCATCTCCCGCTATGGCATCGAGGATCTGCTGCCCGCCAACGTGCGCATGATCCACGGCCCCGGCTGTCCGGTCTGCGTCTTGCCGATCGGCCGCATCGACGACGCCATTCGTCTCGCGAAGCGGCCGGAAGTGACGCTCTGTACCTATGCCGACCTGATGCGCGTGCCGGCCTCCGGCGGCCTCAGCCTGATGAAGGCCAAGGCGGCCGGTGCCGACATCCGCATGGTCTATTCCTCGCTCGACGCCATCCGCATTGCCGAGGCCAATCCCGAGCGACAGGTGGTGTTCTTCGCCATCGGCTTCGAGACGACCACGCCGCCGACGGCCGTGGCGCTGAAGGCCGCCGAGGCCAAGGGCCTCGAGAACTTCTCCATCTACTGCAACCACGTGCTGACGCCGGTCGCCATGCGGGCCATTCTCGACATGCCCCCGACGCCGGATGAGCCGCCGATCGCCATTGAGGGCTTCGTCGGGCCGTCCCACGTCTCGACCATCATCGGGATGGAGCCCTACGAGGTGTTCGCCCGGGACTACCGCAAACCCGTGGTCATCGCCGGCTTCGAACCGCTCGATGTCATGTATGCCATCCTGATGCTGGTCCGTCAGGTCAACGAGCAGCGGGCCGAAGTCGAGAACCAGTACATTCGCGCCGTCCGTGCGGACGGCAACCGCGTCGCCATCGATCTGTGCGACGAGGTGTTCGAACTACGCGACAGCTTCGAGTGGCGTGGGCTCGGCGCGGTGCCGAAAAGCGCGCTCAAGCTTCGCGACGCCTTCGCCTTCTACGACGCCGAGAGACGTTTCGCCATCGAGACGCAGCCGGCCGAGGACAATCCCGCCTGCGAGTGCGGCGCCATCCTTCGTGGCCAGAAGAAGCCGGCCGACTGTCGCCTGTTCGGGTCCGTCTGCACGCCGGAAACGCCGACTGGCGCCTGCATGGTGTCGTCGGAAGGCGCTTGTGCCGCCCATTGGACCTATGGCCGATTCCGCACGCGCCAGACCGGTGCGGACCTCCGGAGACGAGCATGAGCAAGACCTTTCGTCGCAAGCTCGACCTGAAGAACGGGCGTGTCGACATGAGCCACGGCGCCGGGGGGCGAGCCATGGCCGAGCTGATTTCCTCGATCTTCAAGGATGCCTTCGGCAACGAGTTGCTCGATCAGGGCAACGATCAAGCGAGCTTCCCGACGCCGGCCGGCGGCCGCATGGTGATGACGACCGACGGCTATGTGGTGTCGCCGATCTTCTTTCCCGGTGGCGACATCGGATCGCTGGCCGTGCACGGCACGGTCAACGATCTCGCTATGGCCGGCGCAAAACCGCTCTACCTGTCGGCGAGCTACATTATCGAGGAGGGCTTCCCGCTCGGCGATCTGAAACGCATTGCCGAGTCCATGGGCGCCGCGGCCAAGGCGGCCGGCGTGACGATCGTGACCGGCGACACCAAGGTGGTGGAGCGCGGCAAGGCGGACGGCGTTTTCATCTCGACGGCCGGCGTCGGCGTGGTGCCCGACGGTCTCGTGCTGTCCGGAGACCGGGCCAGACCGGGCGACAAGGTGATCGTCTCCGGTTCGATGGGCGACCATGGCGTCGCCATCATGTCGAGCCGCGAGAACCTTACGTTCGAAACGGAAATCCTGTCGGACAGCGCGGCGCTCAACGGTCTCGTCGAGGCGATGGTCGCGGAAGCCGGTCCTCACCTTAGACTGATGCGCGACCCGACACGCGGCGGCCTCGCCGCCACCCTCAACGAGCTGGCTCACCAGTCGGGCGTCGGCTTCCGAATCGTCGAGGATCGCATCCCGATCAAGCGCCAGGTCGCCGCTGCCTGCGAACTTCTGGGGCTCGACCCGCTTAACGTCGCCAATGAAGGCAAGCTCGTTGCTGTCGTGGCGCCGGAGGCCGCCGACGGATTGGTGGAAGCGATGCGAGCGCATCCGCTTGGGACTGACGCGGCCATCATCGGTGAGACGGTCGAAGACGATCAGCACTTCGTGCAGATGACCACCGGCTTCGGCGGCGGGCGCATCGTCGACTGGCTGGCCGGCGAACAGTTGCCGCGCATCTGCTGATCAAGGCGACGTCGCGACATCCGTGCAACAGCGCCGCGGCGTCGATCCAACTGAATTGATTGAATACCAACAAACAATTTCCGAGCCGCAGCCGACCCGGTATGCTTCGCGCCATCCTTTGAGTCTTCAATGACAGCCGCCTCGTCCGTCACCGATATCGATCGGGCCGGGATCGCGGCTCCCGCACCGGTCGGAGCGGGTTCGCCGGCGCCGACAGGCGCCTCGACGAGCAGATGCGCAAGCAGTCTCGCGCGTTGACCTCACGGAGCCGCCGGAAGCGGTCCGAAACCCGTTCGGGGAATGAAAGTGACAATGCCGATCGCAGCGGCCCTTCTGAGCGTCGCCGGGCTTGCCGGCGTCGCCGTGGTTGCGCCGATCCTCGTCGCCCGGCGCGCAGCCTGGGCGACCTCTATCGTTTACGGCGCGAGCTTCGTTCTTGCAGCCGTGTTGCTTGTTTGCGGGCTTTCGGCTCTTCTCGGCGGAAGCGCCTACCAGGGCGCCGTCCACCTGCCGATCGGCCTGCCGTGGATCGGCGCGCATTTCGTTCTCGATCCGCTCAGTGCCGCCTTCCTTGTGATCGTCGATTTCGGCGCCATGATCGCTTCGTTCTACGCCATCGGCTACGGTGCCCATGAAGAGGAGCCGGGGCGTGTGCTGCCCTTCTATCCGGCCTTCCTCGCCGGCATGAACCTTGTGGTGCTCTCGGCCGACGCCTTCGGCTTCCTGGTCGCCTGGGAGTTCATGTCGCTCAGCTCGTGGGCGCTGGTCATGGCGCATCATCACGATGCCGAGAACCGCCGGGCCGGTTACGTCTACCTGCTCATGGCGTCGTTCGGCACGCTGATGCTGTTGCTGGCGTTCGGCCTGATGGCCGGCCCGGACGGCGACTATGTCTTCTCGACCATCCGCACCGCCGCACACGTCCCCTGGCTTTCCGGGCTGGTACTGGTGCTGATGTTGCTGGGAGCCGGCTCCAAGGCCGGCCTCGTCCCGTTGCATGTCTGGCTTCCACTCGCCCATCCGGCCGCGCCGAGCCACGTGTCGGCGCTGATGTCGGGGGTCATGACGAAGGTCGCCGTCTATGCCTTCATCCGCGTCGTGTTCGATCTGGTCGGCGAGCCGGCGTGGTGGTGGGCGGTGACCGTGTTGACGCTGGGCGCCGGATCGGCCGTGCTCGGGGTCCTGCACGCCGTCCTCCAGCGCGACCTCAAGCGCCTTCTCGCCTACTCGACCGTCGAGAACGTCGGAATCGTCTTCATCGGTCTTGGACTGGGGCTCGCCTTCAAGACCAATGACATGGCCGGCGCCGCGGCCCTCGCCGTCACCGCCTCTATCTTTCATGCCTTCAACCACTCGCTGTTCAAGAGCCTGCTGTTCTTTGGGGCCGGCAACGTGCTGACCGGCTCAGGCGAACGAGACATCGAGAAACTGGGTGGTCTCGTTCACCGCATGCCCGAGACGGCCTATCTGTTTCTCGGCGGTTGCCTTGCCATTTCGGCCCTGCCGCCGCTCAACGGGTTCGTGTCCGAGTGGCTGATCCTGCAGGCGATCCTTCTCAGCCCTGATCTGCCGCAATGGGCATTGCGCTTCCTGGTGCCCGCCTCGGGCGCCATGCTGGCGCTTGCCGCTGCGCTCGCCGCCGCCTGCTTCGTGCGGGCCTTTGGCATCACCTTCCTCAGTCGCCCGCGCTCGCCAGCCGCCGAGACGGCGCACGAAGCCAGCCGCTGGCAAATCCGCGCAATGTACGCGCTCATGGCTCTTTGCCTTGTGGCTGGCGTCTTTCCCGGACCGTTTCTCGATGCCCTGTCCCCGGTATCGCAGTTGTTGGTGGGCGGCGCCATGCCTAAGCAGCCCATCCTGCCGCACTTCTCGATCATCCCGATTTCCGAGAGCCGCAGCTCCTACTCCGGCTTCCTGGTGTTCTTCTTCATCCTGATGGCGAGCTGGGCGGCGATCCGCGTCATCCACAACTTTGCCTCCCGGGCCGTACGCCGTGCGCCCCCGTGGGATTGCGGCTTTCCGGATCCTTCGCCGGCAACGCAATACACGGCCGACAGCTTCGCTCAACCGATCCGCCGGGTGTTCGGCCCGATCGCCTTTAGGGCCAAGATCGACCAGACGATGCCCCTCCCCGGAGACATGGCGCCGGCGCGGCTGACGCTGTCGCTCCGTGACCTGGTCTGGGAGTTCATCTACGCCCCCCTCGAAGGGGCCGTGCTCTACGCTGCCGAACGGCTCAACGTTCTGCAATTCCTGACCATTCGCAGCTATCTCAGCCTGGTTTTCGCAGCGCTGGTCCTTCTTCTCGTGCTGGTGGCAACATGGGCCTGATCCTCGCCATCCTCGTCCAGGGCATCCAGATGGTGCTCGTGCTGGCGCTTGCTCCCGGGCTCGTCGGCTTCACCCGCAAGGTGAAGGCGCGCCTTCTCCGACGACAGGGCCCTTCGATCCTGCAGCCCTATCGCGACCTTCTACGCCTCGTGCGCAAGGAAGCCGTGCTGGCGGACAACGCGTCGTGGCTGTTTCGAAACGCGCCCTACCTGATCTTCGCCACCACCTGGGTGGCTGCCGCGCTGGTGCCGACCTTCGCCACCGGGCTGCATTTCTCGTGGGCGGCCGACCTTATCGCCATTACCGCGCTGCTCGGCTCGGCGCGCTTCTTCCTGGCGCTCGCCGGCATGGACATCGGCACCGCCTTCGGCGGCATAGGGTCGAGCCGGGAAATGCTGTTTTCGACATTGGCCGAGCCGGCGATGATCATGATCGTGTTCACGGTGGCGCTGGTCGCCGGCTCCACTCAGCTGTCGACGGTGGCCGCCTTCATGGTCGATCACAGCACGTTGCGCGTCTCTCTCGGTCTGGCGCTGATCGGCCTGATCATCGTGGCACTGACCGAGAACGCCCGCGTGCCGGTCGACAATCCGGCAACGCACCTTGAGCTGACCATGGTGCACGAGGCCATGGTGTTGGAGTACTCGGGGCGCCACCTCGCGGTGATCGAGCTCGCATCCGCGCTGAAACTGCTGCTCTACATCTCCCTGATCGCCTGCATTTTCGCCCCCTGGGGCATGGCTCGCCAGGACGATGGCCTGATCGGGATGGCAATCGGCGCCGTCACCTGGATCGGCAAGCTCGCCGTCGGCGGCTTCCTGATGGTTCTGTTCGAAACAGCCATCGCCAAGATGCGGGTATTCCGCGTGCCGGAGTTCGTCGGCGGGGCGCTGATGCTCGGCCTGCTTGGCACGCTGTTGCTGTTCGTCTCGAGGAGCTTCTGATGGAACGCTTCTCCCTTGATGCCGCGCATCTCCTCGCCGGCGGCATGGTGCTGGTGAGCTTCATGATGCTCTACCAGAACCGTATCCTCGGCCTTCTCAACGTGTTCGCCGCGCACGCCGTGGTGCTGTCGCTGTCGGTTGCCTGGCAAGCCTACGTTCAGGCGGCTCCGCATCTCTTCGTCACCGCCGCCATCGCATTGCTTCTCAAGGCGATCACCATTCCGGTGGCGTTGCATCACATGGTGCTGCGTCTCGGCGTTCACCGCGATATCGAGACGGTGGGCGGCATCGGCCCGACCATGCTGATGGGCATGGGCCTTGTGGCGCTGTCCATGGTTGTCATGCTGCCCGCCGCCGCCGAGGCCGACCCGATCGCCCGCGAGGATCTCGCGCTCGCCCTGTCGGTCATCCTGCTCGGCCTGCTGATGATGGTGACGCGCCAGAACGCCATCAGCCAGATCGTCGGCTTCATGAGCCTCGAGAACGGTCTGGTCCTGGCCGCGACCGGCGCCCGCGGCATGCCGCTGGTGGTGGAGATCTCGGTCGCCTTTTCGGTGCTGGTTGCCTTCATCGTCATCGGCGTCTTCCTGTTCCGCATCCGCGAGCGCTTTGACACCATCGACACCCAGGCTCTCGATGACTTCCGGGAGGGCCGGGAATGACCGCCTTTCTCCATCAACTGCCGTTCGCGCCCATCGATGCCGTGCTGGTGATACCCGGCATCGCCGCCCTGCTCCTTGCACTGATCCCGCAGTACAAGCTCGGCGCCCGCCTCAACATGCTGGCCTCGGGCCTCACCTTCCTTTGCGCATTGACGCTCCTCATCGAGCGCCCCGATCCGGCGGTGAGCTTCCTGTTCGTCGATGACCTCAACGTCGTCTTCGTCGTGCTCGGCACCTTCGTTGGCTTTACCACCTCGATCTTCTCGGCGAGCTATATCGGCCACGAGATCGAGATCGGCCGCCTGAAGCCGGGCTATATCCGCTTCTACCACGGCATGTATCAGGCGCTGTCCTTCTCGATGAATCTCGGGCTGACGGCCAACAACGTCGGCCTGATGTGGGTGGCGGTGGAGCTCGCCACGTTGACCACCGTGCTGATGGTCGGCCTCTATCGTACGCAGGCGGCGCTGGAAGCGGCCTGGAAATACTTCATCCTGGGGTCGGTCGGCATCGCGCTGGCCCTGTTCGGGACCATCCTGATCTACATGGCAGCCCGTCCGGTCATCGGCGAAGGCCATGACGCCATGGTGTGGACGACGCTGATCGCCAATGCCGCCGCCTTCAGCCCCGAGCTTCTGAACGTCGCCTTCGTGTTCCTGATGCTCGGCTACGGAACCAAGGTCGGCCTCGCGCCATTGCACGCCTGGCTGCCCGATGCCCACGCCGAAGGCCCGACGCCCATCTCGGCCGTCCTCTCCGGCCTGCTCCTCAACGTGGCGCTCTACGCGCTCTTGCGCTTCAAGATGCTGCTTGCCGCCAACCCTTTCGCCGTGGCGCCGGGGCCGCTCCTGGTGACGCTTGGCCTCGTATCTCTGATCTTCGCGGCCTTACTGCTGTACCTCCGGCGGGACATCAAGCGGCTGTTCGCCTACTCCTCCATCGAGCACATGGGACTGATCGCCTTCGCCTTCGGCATGGGCGGACCGCTGGCCAACTTCGCCGGCCTGCTGCACATGACCATGCATTCGCTGACGAAATCGGCGATCTTCTTCGCGGTTGGTCAGGTAGCGCAGGTCAAGGGCACACAGAAGATCGCCGATATCCGAGGCCTCACGGAGAGTCATCCGACGCTGGGCTGGAGCCTTGTCGTCGGCGTCGCCGCCATCGCCGGCCTGCCACCCATGGGCATCTTCACCAGCGAGTTCCTGCTGGTGAGCTCGACATTCGCGCGCGAACCTTTGCTTGCCATACCTCTGGTCGTCGGTTTGCTTTTGGCATTTGGCGCCCTCATCTGGCGGCTGACAGGCGTAGCCTTCGGCAAACCGTCGCCAAGTGTCGTCGATGCCGGTCGGCGACCGTCGATGCTGCCGCTCATCATTCACCTCGTTCTGGTTCTGGTCGCCGGCATCTACCTGCCGGGACCGTTGGTGGCCTGGTTCCAGAACGTCGCCAGGATGCTGGGGTGATATCATGAGCACGCTCCGCACCGCCCTCCTGAACGCGGCCCTCACCATCGAAGAGCAGAGGCCCTGGCCGCGCATCACCGTCGATGCCGATACCTGGCGGCAGGCGACACTGGCTATTGCCGCCGGCAACGCCACCCTCTCCGGCATCTGGGCCGAACCCGGTGCCGTGCATATGGCGCTGCTCGACGATGAGGACGGCGCCCTGATGGTGCTGACCCTCGCGACGCCAGATGGCCGCTTTCCGTCAGTCGGCCTCACCCATCCGCCGGCTCAGCGCCTCGAACGGGCGATCGTCGACCTCTACGGGTTCGTTGCAGACGGCATGCCGGATGACCGGCGCTGGCTCGATCACGATCGCTGGGGCGTTCGTGCCCCACTCGGCGCAGCTGCCACTGTCCCTGCCGACGGCTCGGCCTACGCTTTCCTCAAAGCCGAAGGCCCGCCGCTGCATCAGATCGCCGTCGGCCCGGTGCACGCTGGCATCATCGAGCCCGGACACTTCCGTTTCTCGGCCAACGGCGAAATCATCGTTCGCCTCGAGGAGCGGCTGGGTTACGTCCACAAGGGCATTGAGGAACTGCTCACGGACACGACGCTCGAAGCGGCGGCAAAGGTGGTCGCCCGCGTCTCGGGTGACAGCACAGTGGCCTATTCCCTGGCGTTCGCACGAGCGGCCGAGGCGGCCCTGGGCGTCGGCGTGCCGCAACGGGCGATATGGCTGCGCGCCCTGATGGCCGAGCTCGAACGGCTAGCCAATCATCTCGGCGACATAGGTGCCATCTGCAACGACGCCGCCTTCGCGCTGATGCTCGCCCATTGCGGCATGCTCCGCGAGGAGGTGCTGCGGGCGGCCAAGGCCGCCTTCGGCCATCGGCTGATGATGGACCGGATCGTTCCTGGCGGGGTCACCGCCGATCTTCATGACTCGGGGTCGATCAAAATGCTGACCGCGCACATCCGCCAGCGTTTTCCTCGTCTCGTGGAGCTCTACGACAACACGGCTTCGTTGCAGAACCGAACCGTCTCGACGGGTCGGCTCTCAGCCGGTCTCGCCCGTCGTTTCGGCGCCGGCGGGCCGATCGGCCGCGCCTCGGGCCGGACTTTCGACGCTCGCAAGGCGCCCGGTTATGCTCCCTATGGCGATCTCGACTTCAAGCTGGCGAGCAGGAGCGCTGGCGACGTCGATGCCCGTATCTGGGTGCGTATCGACGAGGTTTACGAGAGCCTCGAACTGATCGAGCAGATCGTCGACCGCCTGCCACCCGGTCCGATCGCCTATCCACTGGCACCGGCGCTGCGCGAACGGAGGGTCCCCCAGGCGGGCGGCCTCGCCAACGAGCCCCGAGATGGAGCGACCGAAGGACTTGCCTTGATCGAGGGCTTCCGCGGCGACGTGCTGGTGTGGCTCAGGACGGATGAGACTGGCCGGGTGTTGCGGGGAATGGTCCGCGATCCCTCGGCCTTCCAGTGGTCGCTTCTGGAGGCCGCGATCGAAGGCAACATCGTTGCCGACTTCCCCATCTGCAACAAGTCCTTCAACTGTTCCTATTCCGGTCACGACCTTTGAGACGGATGCTCGATCATGCGTAGAATGCTGCTCGAAGGGCTTTTTCGACGGCCGGTGACCGAAGGGTCTCCGACGGTCAGTGATGCCGAGGTCGAGGCCCTTGCAGAACGCCTCGGGGTGTCCGCCAAAGCTCGTCTTGGCCGCAGCCTGTCCATCCGCGAAGTGGATGCCGGCTCCTGCAACGGCTGTGAGCTGGAGATCCACGCTCTCAACAACAGCTACTACGATGTCGAGCGCTTCGGTCTGCGCTTCGTCGCCTCGCCCCGCCACGCCGACGTGCTGATGGTGACCGGACCGGTGACGGCCAACATGCGTGAGGGCCTAGAGCGCACCTATGCCGCCACGCCGGCCCCCAAATGGGTGGTTGCGGTGGGCGACTGCGCCGCCGGCTGCGGTGTGTTCGGCAGAAGTTATGCGGTGATAGGCGCCGTGTCCGACGTCATCCCGGTCGACCTCGTCATTCCCGGCTGCCCGCCGGAGCCGATCGACATGCTGAAGGGGCTGATCGGCCTCATGGAGGCGAGCGCTCGAAGCTAAAGCCGCCTGCCGAACCACCAGAGGATCAGCGGTTTGCGCCAAGCGGCGATTTCAGCCACCGGACCGTAGACTGGCGTCTTGGCGAGAGCGGCGAGATAGGGGCGAACGAAGGCGAGCGGCAGAAAGGCCGGCCTTGCTCTTGGATCGATCTCGGCGAAGGCGGAAAGCGCCTTATCGAGGTGGCTGGTGGCACCGTCCCTGAGGTTGGCCAGAACGCCAGCCAATTCTTCGGCCTTGCGACCGTGGCGCACATCGTCCGGTTCGATTCCGGCCGCTTTCAGGAGGTCGGCGGGAAGGTAGACCTGATTGCGGCGCGCATGGATCGGCAAGGCGCGCATCAGTCCGGTCAGCGCATAGGCGACGCCGGCGTGGCCGGCGGCGTCGGCCGCCTTCGGATCGGCGCCCCCGCAGAGCACCTGCGCCACTTCGAGAAACAGGACCGACGCCGTCTCTCCGGCATAGCCTTCGAGATCGTTCAGCGTCGGCATGGCGTCGTCGTAAAGGTCGAAACGCCGGGCCTCCAACAGATTGACGAAGCCCGATCGCCTCAGCGAGAAGCGGCGAATGGTATCGATCAGGGTGGCGGCGACGGGATGTCCGGCAACGTCCCCCCTCGCCTCGCCCTCAATGGCGTCGATCCACCATTGCAGGCGAATCTCACCGGGCATCGCTTCGTGGATGCTCTCGCGGATGCGCGCAGCCTCGTAGGAAAAAGCATGAATGGCGAAGGCATGCCGGCGCTTGTCGTCGGGTAGGAGCCCGTCGGCAAGCCAGCGGTCTCGATCATGGTCGCGAACGAGCCCTTCGCAATAGCGGTAGGCGTCGTCGAGGCGTTCCAAGGGCGCCATCAGTCGACCGCCAAAAGCGCGGCGGCGAACCGGCGTCGTTCACCCAGCATCACATTGAACAATCGGATGGCGGCGCCAGTGGACATGGCCTCATGCTTGACGCCATGCTCGCTCAGGGCTTCGGCCAGGCTGTGCGCGACGGGAACGAGGTCCCGGCCGGTGCCGACGAGCAGCATGTCGAGGTCCGCCGCCTCTTCCATGACCTGAGCCAGGCTGTCGAGTGTGATGTCGGCCGGCGTAACCGCCGACCAACCGTGAACACCCGACGGCAGAATCAGGATCGACCCGCGATGCGACATGCCGCCAAAACGGAAGCCACCGTTGCCATAGGCATCCACAGGCACCTGCTCCGGCAGGTGCTGCTCGCGACGTTCCAGTGAGCGGCCTCGCGGCCCGAACAGCTTCATCGGCGGTGCTCCCGAGAAGACAGGTCCGAACTCACGCCGGTTCGGCGGCCTCCTCAGCGTCATCCTCAACCTTTTTCGCCGACTTGTCGCCGGCCAACTGCGGATCGAGGAAGATCAGGATTGGCGCCGCGATGAAGATCGACGAATAGGTACCGATCAGCACACCGAACAGCATCGACGCGGTAAACGAACGAATCACCTCGCCGCCGAAGATGACGAGCGCGGCGAGAGCAATCAGCGTGGTCAGCGCGGTGTTGGTGGTGCGCGTCAACGTCTGATTGATGGCAAGGTCGAGCAAGACAACCAGGTTGAGACGCTTGTACTTGCGCCGCATCTCGCGGATTCGATCGTAGACCACGACGGTGTCGTTCAGCGAGTAGCCGACGATGGTCAGGATGGCAGCGATGGACGACAGGTTGAACTCGACCTGGGTAACGGCAAAGAAGCCGATGGTCAGAACGACGTCGTGCAGCGTCGCGATCACTGCGCCAAGCGAGTACTGCCACTCGAAGCGGAACCAGACGTAGACCATGATGAGGCCCAACGCCGAAATGATGCCGAGAATGCCGTTCTGAGCCAGTTCGCCAGAGACGCGCGGGCCGACCATCTCGGTGCGGCGATAGTCGACGCTGTCGCCAAGAGAAGCCTGGACCTTGGTGACGACGGCGGCCTGCGCCTCGTCGCCGCCTTCCTGACGGGCAATGCGGATCAGCACGTCATCGTCGGTGCCGAAGGACTGGACCTGGACTTCGCCCAGCCCCAGCCCGTTGAGCTGGCTGCGAATCCCTTCGAGATCGGCGGGGCCGGACTTTGTCTGAATTTCCATGAGCGTGCCGCCCTGGAAATCGATGCCGGTGTTCATGCCGTGGGTATAGAGGACCACGAAGCAAAGAACCGACGCGATACCGGAGACGAGGAAGCTCCACTTCCTCCACCGCATGAAGGGGATCTTGGTGTCGTCGGGAAACAAGCGAAGCAGGCGCATGATGGAGCCTCGGGGTCCGGATCAGAGCGGACCGACAGACGGCCGCCGATAGCGGACCCAAGTCGCCACCACCAACCGGGTGAAGGTAATGGCGGTGAACATGGTAGTGACGATACCGATCACGTGGGTGACGGCAAATCCCTTGACGGGACCGGAACCCATCTGGAACAGCACGATGGCTGCGATCAACGTCGTTATATTGGCGTCGAGAATGGTGCCGAAAGCGCGACGGAAACCGGCGTCGATGGCTGAGACCGGCGATCGGCCCAGCCTTTGCTCTTCGCGGATTCGCTCGTAAATCAGCACGTTGCTGTCGACCGCCATGCCCATGGTGAGCACGATGCCGGCGATGCCGGGCAGCGTCAGGGTCGCCTGCAGGATGGTGATGATCGCCATGATCAGGACCAGGTTGACCACCAGGGCGAGGTTGGCGAAGACGCCGAACAGACCATAGGACGCCAGCATGAAGATGACCACGGCCACGGTGCCAATCAGCGCAGCCCGCTCGCCGGCGGCGATCGAGTCGGCGCCGAGCCCCGGACCGACGGTGCGCTCCTCGGCAACCGACAGCTTGGCCGGCAGAGCGCCAGCACGGAGCAGCACAGCGAGATCGTTGGCCGTTTCGACCGTGAAGTTGCCGGAGATCTGGCCCGACCCCTGGGTGATCGGCTCGTTGATGCGCGGCGCGGAGATGATCTCGTCGTCGAGCACAATGGCGAAGAGCCGACCGACGTTGTCGGAAGTCACCTGGGCGAACTTCCTGGCACCGGACGTCGACAGGCGGAAGGAAACCACCGGCTCGTTGGTCTGGCTCTGGAAGGACGTCTGGGCGTCGGTGAGATCTTCGCCGGTCATCAGCGGAGTCTCGTCGACGACCATCGGCATGCCGCCTTCCTTCTGCTTCAGAAGGATTTCACCCGGCGGCAGGTTGCCCTTCGCCGCCTCATCGGCCGACACGTTGAGGTCGACGAGATGGAAGGTCATCTGGGCGGTACGACCGATGATGTTCTTGAGGCGAGCCGGATCCTTTTCGCCTGGCGCCTCGACCAGAATGCGATCGGAACCCTGGCGCTGGATGGACGGCTCGACGGCCCCCATCTGATCGACACGCCGACGGATGACCTCGATCGACTG
>JAUVXG010000183.1 GCA_030603685.1 Pleomorphomonas sp. | reverse complement strand
CAACGACCTCGAGAAGGAGCGCGGCATCACCATCCTTGCCAAGGCGACTTCGGTGGTCTGGAACGACGTGCGGATCAACATCGTCGACACCCCAGGCCACGCCGACTTCGGCGGCGAGGTGGAGCGCATCCTCAACATGGTGGACGGCGCCATCGTGCTGGTCGACGCCGCCGAGGGGCCGATGCCGCAGACCAAGTTCGTGGTCGGCAAGGCGCTGAAGGTCGGCCTCAAGCCGATCGTCGCCATCAACAAGGTCGACCGCCAGGACGCCCGCATCCACGAGGTGGTGGACGAGGTGTTCGACCTGTTCGCCAATCTCGACGCCACCGAAGAACAGCTCGACTTCCCGATCCTCTACGGTTCGGGCCGCAACGGCTGGTTCTCGACCCAGCCGGAAGGCGGGGAGGCCGACGGCATGAAGCCGCTGTTCGACCTGGTCCTGCGCCACGTCGAGCCGCCGCATGTCGAGAAGGACGCCCCCTTCCGCATGATCGGCACGCTCTTGGAGGCCAATCCCTTCCTCGGTCGCCTCATCACCGGCCGCATCACCTCGGGTTCGGTGAAGACCAACCAGACCATCAAGGTGCTGGACCAGGACGGCAAGGTCGTCGATCAGGGCCGCGTGTCCAAGCTTCTGGCCTTCCGCGGCCTCGAGCGCACGGCGATCGACGTCGGTGAAGCGGGCGACATCGTGGCGATCGCCGGCCTGACCAAGGGTACGGTGGCCGAGACCTTCTGCGCCCTCGAAGTGACCGAGCCGCTGCACGCCCAGCCGATCGATCCGCCGACCGTCACCATGACCTTCCTCGTCAACAACTCGCCGCTGGCCGGCACCGAGGGCGACAAGGTGACGAGCCGCATGAGCCGCGATCGCCTGCTGCGCGAGGCGGAAGGCAACGTCGCCCTGAAGATCGAGGAAAGCACCGAGAAGGATTCCTTCTTCGTCTCGGGTCGCGGCGAGTTGCAGCTGGCCGTGCTGATCGAGACCATGCGCCGCGAGGGCTTCGAGCTTGCCGTGTCGCGTCCGCGTGTCGTGTTCCGCAAGGACGAGGCCACTGGCGAACTGCTTGAGCCGATCGAGGAAGTGGTGATCGACGTCGACGAGGAGTATTCCTCGGTCGTCGTGCAGAAGATGAGCGAGCGCAAGGCCGACATGGTCGAGATGCGCCCCTCCGGCGGCAATCGCCTGCGCCTCGTTTTCTTCGCGCCGACGCGTGGTCTGATCGGCTATCAGTCGGAACTTCTGACCGACACGCGCGGCACAGCGGTGATGAACCGCCTGTTCCACGACTACCAGCCGCACAAGGGCGAACTGCCCGGCCGTCGCAACGGCGTGCTGATCTCCAACGACATCGGTGAGGCCGTCGCCTATGCGCTGTGGAACCTCGAGGACCGCGGGCCGATGATGATCGAGCCGGGCTGGAAGGTCTACCAGGGCATGATCGTCGGCGAGCATACGCGCGAGAACGACCTTGAGGTCAACGTGCTCAAGGGCAAGAAGCTGACCAACGTCCGTTCGGCCGGCAAGGACGAGGCGGTTCGCCTGACGCCGCCGATCCGCATGACGCTGGAGCGGGCGCTCGCCTGGATCCAGGAAGACGAGCTGGTCGAAGTGACGCCGAAGTCGATCCGTCTCAGGAAGACGACGCTCGATCCGATCGAGCGCAAGCGTGAGCGGTCCCGCGACGCGGCTGCCTGATCGGCCATCTCGATAGCTATTCGGAAAGGGCGGTGCCATGCGGCGCCGCCCTTTTCACATGCGGCGTCGCCCCTGAAAACGAAAAGGACCGCGTCGGTGTCGACGCGGCCCCTGAATTCTTGTTCAGCGCGGGCTATCAGCCTTCGCCGCCCTCGGTACTGCCTTCGGTCGTCGCCTTGGCGCGGCGGGTGCGCGGACGGGTGGTCGAGGCGATCGGCGTGCCCACCGTAGTGGCCCGACGGCGCGGAACGCGCTTGCGCGGCGTCTCCTCCTCGGCTCCAGCCTCGGCCGAAGCAGCGGCGGCCACCGGTTCCGGTGACGGCTCGCGGGCGGGTTCGGCTGCGGGGCGCTCGGCAGCCGGAGCCGGACGCTCCGTTACCGGTGCCGGAGCCGGACGCTCGGCTACCGGGGCTGGGCGCTCAGCGACGGCGACCGGAGCGGGATCGGACGTGCGGGGCTGGCGCTCGAGCAGGAAAGCGGGCAGGCCGGCTTCGGCGGCGGCCGGAGCCGGACGCTGTTCGCGCTCGGCTCGGACGACCGGCTGCGGCGAATCGGGGAAGCTGACGTCAGGCTGCGGCGCATCGGCCAGTGTCGGGGCCATGGTCGGCTGCGGCTGGCGGTCGCCGCCGCGATTGTCCTGGTTATTCTGACCCTGGCGGTCGCCGCGGTTGTCGCGACCGAAACGGTCGAACCGCTGGCGACGATCGCGACGATAGTCGTTGCGATCCTGCTGCTGGCGGTCGCCGTTGTCGCCGTTGCGGTTGTTGTCGCCGTTGTTGCGGTTATTGTTGTTGTCGCCGTTGCGATTGTAGTCGCGCTGGCCGTTGTCGCGGTTCTGGTAGCCGCCTTCGCGTTGTTCTCGCGGCTCCCGCTGCTCGTTCGGCTGGCGATTGTTGTTGTCGTACTGGCCGGGCTGGCGAATCTCGATCTGGCGCGGCTCGAAGCGGTCGGAGCCGATCGGCTCGAAATCGTCGTCCTCGCTGTCGTCCTCGCGCCCCTGGGCGGCGGCGGCCTGGGCGGCCTGCGCGGCGGCAATGATGCGGTAATAGTGCTCGGCGTGCTGGAGATAGTTCTCCGCCATCACACGGTCACCGGCCGACGACGCGTCGCGAGCGAGCTGCGTGTATTTCTCGGCGATGTGAAGGGCGGTGCCTCTGATCTTGATATCCGGGCCGTTGGAATCGAACGACCGGGTCAGCGGATTGGGAGCCTTGCGGTTGGGCCGGCCGCGCATCCGTTGCTTGTTCTGCTGGTTCTGCCTCATATGTCCGCTATCTCTTGCCTTCGCGGGTCAAAAAAGCACGAGGCGCGAGGCCGCGAGTCTCGTTGACTGCCGGCTCTCCCTGATGAGGGGGCCGGCGAAGTCGCGGCGCCTAGTGCAAACACATCATCCATCAAGAACGACCGTCAGATCGAGCGCTTGCGCCCATGACGGTGTCGCCTCAGCATCCTCTACGTTTGATCGTATCGAGAACGGGTCTGAGCGGGATCGTGGCCCACGCCCTGGCTCTGCCGGCAACCGGACTGTGTGAGCTAGCTCCGACTGCTCATCCGCCAAGGCAAGAGGTCATGCCTCCCGAATACGGCTTTTCGACGGTGACGTCAAATACAGCCGATTCTCTACGGAAGGACCCTAGCTGCTTCGATGCGACTTTCCAAGCTGAATTTTGGCTTCAAGGTCAATAAAGCGAGGGAATTTCAGTCGAATTGCGCGCTTCGCCGCCCCGAGACGACACGCTGGCGACCTCCAAGGTCGCAGTGGACTTCGATTTCGATCAGTCCGGCCGTTCCGAACAGGGCTTCGACTGCTTCGCCCTGGTCCCAGCCGATCTCGACGGCGAGCAGGCCGCCGGGCACGAGATGGTCGTGAACGTCACCAACAATGGTCCGGTAGGCATCGAGTCCGTCGGGGCCGCCGTCGAGGGCGAGCAGGGGATCGTGCAGACGCACCTCAGGGTCGAGGTCGGCGATGACGGCGCTGGCGATGTAGGGCGGGTTGGACACGATCAGGTTGAAGCGTCCGGATACGGCGGAGAAAAAGTCGCCCTGAGCGAAGTCCAGCCTGTCTCCGACGCCGTTTCGGTGGGCGTTGTCCCTGGCAACCGACAGGGCGCCGGGTGACAGGTCGGTGGCAACTCCTCGAGCACCGGGCAACTTGGCGAGCAGCGTCACCGCGATGGCGCCCGTTCCGGTGCCGAGATCGAGCAGGCGGAGGCCGTCGCCATGTGGAGAGGCGCCGGCTATGCGACCGGCACGCACGGCGGCGAGCGCCACTTCGACCAGCGTTTCGGTATCCGGACGCGGCTCGAGCGTGTCGGGGCCGAGCGCGAAATCGAGGCCATAGAAGGATGCCGCGCCGAGAATGCGGCCGACCGGCTCTCCGGATGCGCGGCGTTCGAGCCATCCGGCAAGCCGGTCGGCGATGGCCTGTTCGACCGGGCGGTCGGCGGCGGCGAGCATGTCGAGCCGACTGGCCCCAGTGGCCGCCTCGACCAGCAAGCGGGCGTCAATGTCCGCCGTGTCGATGCCGGAGTCCTTCAGGCGTCGGCGCGCGGCGGCGAGCAAGGCGCCGAGGGTCGGGGCGTCACTCATGCCTCGGCTTCGGCGAGCAATTTGGCCTGATGGTCGGTGATCAGTGCGTCGACGACATCGTCGAGGTCGCCCTCCATCACCTGCGGCAGCTTGTAGAGCGTCAGGTTGATGCGGTGGTCGGTGACGCGCCCCTGGGGGAAGTTGTAGGTCCGAATGCGCTCGGAGCGATCGCCCGAGCCCACCTGACCGCGCCGGTCGGCGGCGCGGGCGCTGTCGGCCTTCTCGCGCTCGATCTCGTAGAGGCGGGCGCGCAAGAGCTTCATGGCCTTGGCGCGGTTCTTGTGCTGCGAACGCTCTTCCTGACAGGCCACCGCGATGCCCGTGGGGATATGGGTGATGCGAATGGCGCTGTCGGTGGTGTTGACGTGCTGACCGCCGGCGCCCGATGAGCGGAAGGTGTCGACGCGCAGGTCGCTCTCGTTGATGGCGATGTCCACGTCCTCGGCTTCCGGCAGCACGGCCACGGTGGCGGCCGAGGTGTGGATGCGGCCCGAGCTTTCCGTCCCCGGCACCCGCTGCACGCGGTGAACGCCGGACTCGAATTTCAGGCGGGCATAGACGCCGGCGCCGTCGATCGAGGCGATGATTTCCTTGTAGCCGCCGAGTTCGGCCTCCGACAGACTCATGACCTCGACCCGCCAACCGTGCGTCTCGGCGTAGCGCTGGTACATGCGGAAAAGGTCGCCGGCGAACAGGGCGGCCTCGTCGCCGCCGGTGCCGGCACGCACTTCGAGGATGGCGCTCTTGTCGTCGGCCCGGTCGCGCGGCAGCAGCGCGATGCGGACGTCCTGCCTCAGCGTCTCGACCTTCTCGGCAAGCTCCGGGCGCTCGGCCTCGGCGAGCGCGCGCATGTCGGGATCGGTGGCCGGGTCGGCCAGCATCGCCTCGATGTCGGCGAACTCGCGGTCCGCGTCGCGCAGGGCGCGAATGCGGGCGATGAGCGGCTCCAGCTCGGCATAGTCGCGCGACAGGCGCACGAAGGTTTCGGCGTCCGGATTGCCGGCCAGCCGCGCTTCAAGAATGGCGAAACGGTCGAGGAGGGCCTCGAGACGGGCGTCGAAGGGAGTCATGCCTTGGCGGGAGCCTTGATCGGGGACCGTGTCAATTGAGCGGGATATCGCGGGATTCGGCGAAGTCCTGCAAGAGCTTGCGGATCGGCGGACCGTCGGGGCGGTTGAGGGCCGGCGCCAGCAGCGCTTCGAGCTCGCCGAGGTTGACCGAGCGGATCATGTCCTTGACCGGGCCAACCGAAGTGGCGGCCATGGACATCGACCGGAAGCCGACCGCCATCAGGGCCATGGCGGTGAGCGGCGTTCCGGCCAGCTCGCCGCATAGCGTGGCCGGCTTGCCGTACTCGGCCGACTTGCGGGCGATGGTGCGGAGCGCACGCAGGAAGGACGGAGCGAGGGGGTCGAAGCGTTGCGACACCTTGGCGTTGCCGCGATCGACGGCCAGCATGAACTGGAACAGGTCGTTGGTGCCGACCGACACGAAGTCGACCACGGACAGGAGCTCGTCGAGCTCGAACAACAGCGCCGGCACCTCGATCATGGCGCCGAGCTTCAGCGATGAGGGCAGGGCGTGGCCGTGCTTCTCCAGGAAACGCTGCTCGCCCTTCACCAGCTCCTTGGCCTTCACGAACTCGTCGACCGTCGAAATCATCGGGAACATGACGCGCAGCTCGCGGCCGCCGGCCGCCTTCAGGAGGGCGCGGATCTGCGTCCTGAGAATGACGGTGCGGTCGAGCCCGATGCGGATGGCGCGCCAGCCCATGGCCGGGTTCTCTTCCTGCACCGAACGGGTGAGATAGGGCAGCACCTTGTCGCCGCCGATATCGAGCGTGCGGAAGGTGACGGGCCGGCCGGTCGCACCGTCGAGAATCTTGGAATAGAGTTCCGCCTGCTGGCCCAGCTTGGGGAAGGTGGGCGCGATCATGAACTGCAGTTCGGTGCGGAACAGGCCGATGCCGTCGGCGCCCGACTCGTCGAAATGCGGCAGGTCGAACAGCAGGCCGGCATTGGTGTTGAGGGCGATGCGCACGCCGTCCAGCGTCACCGGCGCCTTGAGGCGCAGCTGGCGATAGCGCTCCTGCCGGCGGGCGCGAAAGCGGACCTTGGTGACATAGGCCTGCTCGACATCGGCCGGCGGCCGGAGGTGCACGTAGCCGCTCTCGCCGTCGATGATGATGCTGTCGCCGTTTTCGGCCAGCGACACGACGTTGGCAAGCTGGCCGACGGCCGGAATGGACAGGGCGCGGGCGACGATGGCCACGTGACTGGTCGAGGTGCCCTCTTCCAGCACGAGGCCGCGCAGCTTGGAGCGGTCGTAGTCGAGGAGTTCGGCGGCGCCCATGGAGCGCGCCACGACGATGGCATTCTCCGGCAGTTCGGTGGACTTGTCCTTGCCCATCAGCTCGCGCAGGAGGCGATAGGTCAGGTCGTCGAAATCGTGCAGGCGCTCGAGCAGATAGGGGTCGGTCTGGCGCTGCATGCGGGCGCGGGTATCGGACTGCACGCGCTCCACCGCCGCCTCGGCCGACAGGCCGGAGCGGACGATCGCTTCCTCCATGCGACGCGTCCAACCGCGGTCGTAGGCGAACATGCGATAGGCTTCGAGCACGTCGCGATGCTCGCCGTGATGGGCGACCTCGCCGCTGTCGATCATGTCGTCGATGGACAGACGCAGGTTGGCGATGGCGGCGGTCAGCCGCTTCACTTCCTGCTCGGGGTCCTCGGCGATGAAGTTGGTGACGACGACGCGCGGCTCGTGCAACACGACGTGGCCAAGGCCGACGCCGTCCGACAGCACCACGCCGGGCACGTGCATGGGGCGGTTGAGGTCCAGCACCGTCTGCTGGGCGGCTGCAAGGCCCAGCACTTCGCCGGAGGCGATGATCTCAGCGATGATCATGCCGGTGGTCTGAAGCGCCTCCTCCTCCTCCTCGGAGTAGGTCTTGCGGACGCGGTTCTGCACCACCAGAACGCCGAGCGTGCGGCCCGAACGCAGGATCGGCACGCCGAGGAAGGAGTGGTAGGCCTCTTCGTCGGTGCCGGGAATGTAGGAGAAGGCCGGGTGTTCCTGGGCGTCGGCGAGGTTGAGCACCGCCGCCTCGGCAGCGATCAGGCCGACGAGGCCCTGGCCGACGCGGAGCGACGCCTTGTGGACGGCCTCGCGGTTGAGGCCTTCGGTGGCGAAGAGTTCGAGCACGCCGTCGGCGCGCAGGACGTAGAGCGAGCAGACCTCCGCGACCATGTTGGACGCGATGGTGGTGACGATCTTGTCCAGTCGCTCCTGGGCGCTGATCGGCTCCGCCATCACCTCGCGGAGGCGGCGGAGCAGAACGCGCGGTCCGGAAAGGCCTCCCCGCATCGTCGGCTTCCTGCTCTCTCCCGCGGGCCGGAACGGCGCCAGGCCGGCCGACGGGTTCATACACTCCATATTGCCAGCCCTAGCGCTTTTTGCGGCCGGCTTGAAGCCATCAATATGGCAGCATCTCCTTGCGGGCGGCTGCCGGAAAACAAGTGGGCTCCAGCACGTTGATAAGGCCTCGCCGTTCGTCCGGCGAGGCCCTTTTCCGTGGATGCCCGACAAATCGGCGTGAGTGCGCCGACAGAACTCGCCGATTCCGGGACCTCTCCGGAGCCGGCGAGCGGTCATCAGGCCTTGTCGAGCCCGTAGGCCGAATGCAGGGTGCGAACGGCGAGCTCGGTGTAGGCTTCGTCGATCAGCACGGAGATCTTGATCTCGGACGTGGTGATCGCCCGGATGTTGATGCCCTTGTCCGACAAGGCCTTGAAAGCCTGGGCGGCGACGCCCGCGTGGCTGCGCATGCCGACGCCGATCACCGACACCTTGCACATGCCGGTGGTGCCCTCGAAGGTCTTGTAGCCGATGTCGGCCTTCTTCTCGTTGAGCACGGCGGTGGCGCGCTCGTAGTCGGCGGCCGGCAGCGTGAAGGTGATGTCGGTCTCGGCACCGTCGGCGGAGATGTTCTGCACGATCATGTCGACGTTGACGTTGGCGTCGGCCAGCGGTCCGAACACGGCGGCGGCGACGCCCGGCTGGTCGGGCACGCGGCGGATGGAGATCTGCGCCTCGTCCTTGGAGTAGGCGATACCGGTGACGACTTCCTGTTCCACGATCTCGTCCTCATCGCAAATGAGCGTTCCGAACGGGTCGCCGTTCGGCATGGTCTTGGGGTTGTTGGGGTCTTCGAAGGACGACCGCACGAAGGTGCGGACCTTGTGGACCATGGCGAGCTCGACGGAGCGCACCTGAAGCACCTTGGAGCCAAGGGAGGCCATCTCCAGCATCTCCTCGAAGGAGACCTTGTCGAGACGGCGGGCCTTGGGTACGACGCGCGGGTCGGTGGTGTAGACGCCGTCGACGTCGGTGTAGATGTCGCAGCGGTCGGCCTTCACCGCCGCCGCGATGGCGACGGCCGACGTGTCCGAACCGCCGCGGCCGAGCGTCGAAACGCGTCCGTCCGGGCCGATGCCCTGGAAACCGGCGATGACGGCGACGCGGCCGGCCTCCATCTGCTCGATCACGCGGCTGCCGTCGATGGACTGAATGCGGGCGGCGCCGTGGGCACCATCGGTGACGATCGGCAGCTGCCAGCCCTGCCAGGAACGGGCATCGATGCCCATCTCCTGCAACGTGATGGCGAGAAGTCCGCTCGTGACCTGCTCGCCCGAGGCGACGACGGCGTCGTATTCGCGGGCGTCGTGCAGGGCGGAGGCTCCCCGGCAAAGCGCGACCAGTTCGTTCGTCTTGCCGGCCATGGCCGATACGACGACGGCGACCTGATGGCCGGCATTGACTTCGCGCCTGACGTGGGCCGCGACATTGCGGATCCTATCGAGATCGGCGACGGAGGTGCCGCCGAATTTCATCACCAATCGAGCCATTTTCCGACGTCGTTTCCTGAGGGGCGCTAACCCCGTTGCGAGAGGTGAAAATGCGGAGAACCGAATGGTACCCGCAGGGCCGCGATCTCAATACAGGAAGGTGTGCCGCCGGGCAATCGCGGAGGCGATTGCTTGTTTGTTTTCCGCCTCAGTCGCCGGCGGGTGGTTCTTGTCTGCCTCAGTTGCCGGCGGGCCTCCGGCCCTTGGCTT
>JAUVXG010000214.1 GCA_030603685.1 Pleomorphomonas sp. | reverse complement strand
GCGCGTCACCATCCTCGATGTCGACTATCACCATGGCAACGGAACGCAGGAGATCTTCTACCGGCGCGACGACGTTCAGATGGTCAATCTCCATGCGGACACCGCCATCGCCTACCCCTTCTTCTCCGGTCGCGCCGACGAGATCGGCGAAGGGAAGGGCGAGGGTTTCACGCTGAACCTCCCCATGCCTTTCGGCACCGCCTGGCACACATGGGGCGCCGCCCTCGATCATGCCTGCAGTGCGATCAAAGCCTTTGGCCCTGATGTCGTCGTGGTGTCGCTCGGCCTCGACACGTTCGAGGGCGACCCCATCTCGAAGTTCAAGCTGAAGCGTGAGGACTACCCGAAAATCGGCGCCCGTATCGCCGCCCTTGGACGGCCGACGCTGTTCGTGCAGGAGGGCGGTTATGCGGTAGAGGACATCGGCTACAACGCCGTCGGCGTGCTCGCCGGCTTCGAGGGGGCGTGACGCATTGTGACAGCAGGCACTCCTGACAAGGTCTGGCAGGGTTGCGGCTTATATCATGCCGCCATTAACAGTGGAGGCGAAGATGCTGGATCATATGGGCTTTCCCGCCGTCGATTATGAGAAGTCTAAGGCATTCTACGACAAGGCTTTGGCACCGCTCGGTATCGAGGTCGTAATGTCCGTCTCGGCCGAGGAGACAGGCGGCGACGCTTTCGCCGGCTACGGCAGCGACGGCAAGCCCGACTTCTGGGTCTCGACCGGCCGCCCCGTCGGCGAGAAGATGCATTTTCACGTGGCCTTCGTGGCAAAGGACCGGGCCACGGTCGATGCCTTCTACGCCGCGGCCATCGCGGCAGGCGGTCGCGACAATGGCGGACCGGGACTTCGGCCGCATTACCACCCCAATTATTACGGCGCCTTCGTTCTCGATCCCGACGGCAACAACATCGAGGCTGTCTGCCACAAGCCGGAATGACTAAAGAGGGGGAGGGGCCGCGGCACGTTCGTCGCGGCTCATCCTGATCTACCATGTTCGATCATGTCGATTGTCCCGTGACCGACATCCGCCGCTCCGTTGCCTTTTACGACGCATTGCTTGCGCCGCTCGGCATTTCCCGGCTGATCACGCGGATCACTTCGAGTGCTGGCGCCGCTTCCAACGCCGGCTACGGCCGGGATGGTCACGCCGGTTTCTGGCTGTCGGACGCCAGTCGCAAGGGACGTCTTCACGTCGGCTTTTCGGCCGCGACGCGCGAGGCGGTGGCAGCCTTCCATGCAGCAGGGTTGGCGGCGGGTGGCGAGGACAATGGCGGGCCGGGTTTGCGGCCCTATGCGGCGAACTACTTTGCCGCCTATATCATCGATCCCGACGGCCACAACATCGAGGCCGTCTGCCGGGCAGCCGGCTGACTTCAAAAGATGACGCCAAGTTGCGCATAGCCACGGGCCGGCCGTTCGAAATGGAGTGTCCGGCCGCTCGCGTTCGCCAGACGGGCCATTTCCGCTTCCAGGTCGGCGCGTGGCGTGACGTGAAAAAGGTTCAGCCAGCAGTGAAGGAGGCCGCGAACCGGAGCTCCCAGTCCTTCGCAGAAGCCGAAATCGACGACCGACAGGCGGCCGCCATCCTTGAGCAAGGAAAGGCCGTGGGCCAGAGCCGCCGTCCAATCGGGGATCATGGACAGGGTGTAGGAGAAGTAGACGCAGTCAAAGCGGGCTACGCCGAAGGCCGCTTCCGGATCGAAAGCGCAGGCATCGCCTTCGGCGAGACGAATATCGAGGCCGGACTTCTCGACGTTGTGGCGGGCCGACTTCAACATCTCGCTGGAGATGTCGAAGCCGTAGAGTCGAGCACCTGGATGGCGGCCGCCAGCAGCGACGAGATTGCGGCCCGTGCCGCATCCCATCTCCAACACGGTGCCGCCCGGCGGAATCCTAAGCCCGGCGATCATGCGATCCCGCCCGAGAAGATAGGGTTTGCGCGTCACATCATAGACGTGCCGGGTGAGACGGTACATGCGGTCCATGGCCGCCTTCTGGCCGGCCGACGTCCCCGGCGTCGACGCGCTCACGCGACTTCTCTCACGTAAAGATGGAAACCGCCGTAGATCGAAGACCGATCCCGAGCGACATAGTCCGGCACCGTCGAGGGATCGTAGCTCCAGCGAGATCGGATCGCCGCCGGCAAGGCCGCCTCCAGCGGGCTGTCGAGCCCAGCGGTACGGAATATGACGCGAGCCCCCGAACGAGCCGTACGATCGATCTCATTCCATAAGGCAACCATCTGGGCCGGCGTCATCCAGTCCTGGGCATCAAGCAGCACGTAGCCGTCGAGGCTCTCGGCCGGCAGGCTGGCGAGTTCGTCGGTCATCGATGCCTGCACGGCCGTGACCCGATCGGCGTTGGCGCGGATGGCGTCATAGGCGTCATGGGTGAGGTAAGGCGGCACGGCACGGCGGCTTTCCCGATCGTAGCGACGCCCGAAGGCCTGCCAGGCGAAATAATTGTCCTCCAGCGGGAAGTCGCAGGCAAGGCGCGACAGGCGCTGCCGCAGCAAACCCGCCAGATCACCGCGGGCGTCGGCCGACAGATAGGCGAACTGGGCCGGCGGGATGCCGAGACCGTAGAGCGACACCGGCATCCGGCATAGCCAGCGAACAAGCCGGGAATCGAAGACTGGGGCCAGATTTTCCTCGAACAGGCGTCGTTGTTCATCGAGCCCCTTGGCGCTCAACATGAGACGAGGGTTCTTGCCGTAGGCACGGGCGAGCAGATGCATCATGCCGATGAACCGGCCGAGCAGGCCGTAGCGGTAGATGTTCCGTGTAAAGATGGAAATCTGCCGCCGGCCGGTCAGACCGCGCTTTTCCCAGTAGGCGCGAGCATCCTCCGGAAGATGGTCGCGCAGAAACCGATCGTAGCGAGCGGTGTTCTCCCGCTCGTCGGCATGACCGAAAAAGCGGAAGAAGCTCTCGTGGTTGGGCAGGTGATGCGCGGCGGTCAGTTTCAGCTTGAGCAAGGCGATATGGGCGGGGTTGAGATCCACCGCAATGATCTCGGCCGGCGAGGCCGTCAGGTAGTTCATGACGTTGCAGCCGCCGGAGGCGATGGTGATGATGCGCTTGTCCGGTCCGAGTTCGAGCGCCGCCATGTCGACGGCCGGATCCTCCCAGATTTGCGGGTAGACAAGGCCGGAGAAGGCGAAGGTGAACAAGCGTTCGAGAATCCCCTCCCGGCTGGCCAGCTTGTTCGCATGCACCGCGTTCGCAAGAAGGTCCTTGGTCTGTTGCTTGCTCATGGAAACATTCCTGTCAGCCGGCGAGGATGGCTTCATGAGTCGCCTTTGTGACCTGCCGTCTGAGCGAAGGCTTTTCCCACAATCGAATGACACTATTCCGACGAAGCCGGCAAAGCGCCGAGCTCTGGCCCGGCCGGACGCCGTCAACGGAAGTTTCCTTCGCGGCCATCGGGCCGCTGTTCATCTCGGATAGGCAAGATCGGAGACCAGTGCGGCCTATAAACGGGCGTCAGAATTCTTGACAAATCCGCCCCGCCGTGCGCTTGTCGCGCCCACAGATCCGGCCTCCCCAAGGTGGGAATCCGGAGCCGTTCCCAACGGATTCAACGAGACAGGACGATAACCATGCACGCCTATCGCACCCACACCTGCGGCCAGCTTCGAGCCAGCGACGTCGGGCAGAATGTGCGGCTGTCCGGCTGGGTGCATCGCGTGCGAGATCACGGCGGCCTGCTGTTCATCGACCTGCGCGACCACTACGGCATGACGCAGGTCGTGGTCGATCCCGACAGCGGCTCGTTCAAGCTGGCCGAGACGTTGCGTGCCGAGTGGGTCATCCGCGTCGATTGCCTTGTTCGCGCCCGCACGCCCGAAACCGTCAACGCCAACCTTCCGACCGGTGAAATCGAGGTTTTCGCCAACGAGATCTCGGTGCTCGCCCAGGCCAAGGACCTGCCGCTGCCGGTATTCGGCGAGCCGGACTATCCGGAAGACGTGCGCCTCAAGTACCGCTTCCTCGACCTGCGCCGCGAGACGCTGCACGGCAACATCGTCAAGCGGACGAAGATCATCCGCTCGATGCGCCGCCGCATGGAAGACGCCGGGTTCACCGAGTATTCAACGCCGATTCTGACCGCCTCGTCGCCGGAGGGCGCGCGCGACTTCCTGGTGCCGAGCCGCATTCATGCCGGCAAGTTCTACGCCCTGCCGCAGGCGCCGCAGCAGTACAAGCAGCTGCTGATGGTCGCCGGCTTCGACCGCTATTTCCAGATCGCGCCCTGCTTCCGCGACGAGGATCCGCGCGCCGACCGCCTGCCGGGCGAGTTCTACCAGCTCGACCTTGAAATGAGCTTCGTGACGCAGGACGACGTGTTCAACACGATGGAGCCTGTGATCCGTGGCGTCTTCGAGGAATTCGCTGAGGGCAAGCCGGTTACCCAGCAGTTCCGCCGCATCAAGTACGATGACGCCGTCCGTCTCTATGGCTCCGACAAGCCGGACCTTCGCAACCCGATCGAGATGCAGGCGGTAACCGAGCATTTCGCCGGTTCGGGCTTCAAGGTGTTCGCCCGCATGATCGAAGCCGATCCCAAGACGGAAGTCTGGGCGATTCCCGCCAAGACCGGCGGCAGCCGCGCCTTCTGTGATCGCATGAACTCCTGGGCGCAGGGGCAGGGTCAGCCGGGCCTCGGCTATATCTTCTGGCGGTCGGAGAACGGCGCCCTCGAGGGCGCAGGCCCGTTGGCCAAGAACATCGGGCCGGAGCGGACGGAGGCCATTCGCGCGCAGCTCGGCCTTGGTGAGGGCGACGCCGTGTTCTTCGTCGCCGGCGACCCGGCCAAGTTCTACAAGTTCGCCGGCGAGGCACGTAACCGCGTCGGCTTCGATCTGAACCTCGTCGATACCGAGCGGTTCGAACTCTGCTGGATTGTCGATTTCCCCTTCTACGAGTGGAACGACGACGAGAAGAAGCTAGACTTCGCGCACAATCCCTTCTCGATGCCGCAGGGTGGCCTCGATGCGTTGAACAATCAGGATCCGCTGACCATCAAGGCCTTCCAGTACGACATGGTCTGCAACGGCTACGAGATGGCGTCGGGCTCGATCCGCAACCAGTCGCCGGAGACGATGGTCAAGGCCTTCGATCTGGTCGGTACGTCAAAGGCCGAGGTCGAGGAGCGTTTCGGTGGCATGTACCGCGCGTTCCAGTATGGCGCACCGCCGCATGGCGGCATGGCGGCCGGTGTCGACCGCGTGGTGATGCTGCTGTGCGGCGCGCAGAACCTGCGCGAGATCACGCTGTTCCCGATGAACCAGCGCGCCGAGGATCCGTTGATGGGAGCCCCGTCGGAAGCCTCGAACAAGCAGTTGCGCGAGCTGCATCTCAAGCTGAACCTGCCGAACTGATCGGCAGCATCCGAAACGAAGAAGGCCGGGGAGGCGACTCCCCGGCCTTTTCAATTCCTGTGGTCCAAGTCGCCGATCAAGCGTCACTCGTTGGCGGACACCCCGACATTCAGCACTCGAATGAGGTCGTTGGGCTTGTCGGTGTCGATCTTCTCCAGCCGGGCAAAGGGAACCGGCTTTTCGGGCGCCACACTGATGGTGATCGACTTCGGATCCCGAATGAAGTCCGAGATCGGCTTCTCGAACCTCGCCTGCAGCTTGGGATCCTCAAGGAAGTTGAGCATCAGCGGCAAGGCACCGGCGGTGTTCTCGCGGAGCTTTTCGCCATCCTGCTCCAGTTTCTTCGCCTGCGCCTCGAAGGCTTTCTCGACGACGCCCGCATTTCCATAGGTGATCGAAGCGGACACGAGCGCCGCCTCCTTCATGCGAGCTTCGATCTCGGCCGGCCGCTCCAGCAGGGACAGGGGTAGGCCGCCGAGATGGAGGTCACCGGAAACGATGCCCATGTCGGCCGCCTTGAGGGTCAAATCCTCGAGATACAGATCGCCCTTGTCGGCGTCCCACGACAAAGTCAGACCACCGGATATGTCGAGGGTTTCATAACCCATGCCGGTCAGTTCGGAGACGACCGTCTCGTCGGACAGCAAGGCCACCGGCAGAGACAGCGAGGTAAACGTGAAATCGCCACGCTGGGGCAGAGTGCCCAGATAATCGCCGCTGGTCAGGGCGAGCGAGTCGAGCCCCACGGAGCCGAGCGGCGACTCGACCGACAGCGCGCTGAGCTCGATGAAGCCGACGGAGGTGCCGCCGTTGACGATGGCATCGCGCATCGCTTCCCCGGAGGGCTGTCCGCCCTCGGATGCGCTCTGCCCGAGCTTGAGAAGGGAGGCAAGCGAGCCGAAGCGGATATCCTGGAGGGTCAGCAGAGAAAGGCCAAACTTCGTGGACGTCTCCTTGGCCGTAGCGCTGATGTCGCGCAAGGTGAACGCACCAATGCCGTTGCCGCTGATGTCGTTGCCATCGAAGCTGTTGATCGCAACGTCGACGCTGTCGTCGTCGCTCTTGACTTCAAGCTTGCTGGCCCGAACGAAGTTCACGCCCATCAGCTGCGTGTAGTTGGGCAGGACGGTAGAAATGAAGGAGAAGGGATCGGCCTCGATCTGCTTGGGATCGTCGAGCGCTTCAAAGATCTGCTTTATCACCGGCTGGTTGGTCTGACGCAGATAAACATTGTTTGCCTCGATGTTGCCGATGCTCGCGGTCGCATTCTCGAACGTCAGGACAAGATTGTTGACGCCGTACTGCGAGTAAACGACACGCTCCTTGCCGTCACCGATGCCATCGACGTACCTGGAGGGATCGAGCGCTTCAAGCGCCTTGCCAAAGTCCGCGCCGATCACATACGTGCTGTCGATGGTCATCGACTTGAAGGGCGACGTCTCGTCTTTCGGCTTTTGTTCGGCCGAGTTGAGGCCGGCCCTTTCGACGCGACCATCGTGCATGCCCGACAGGTATGACAAGGAGTACGTCGAAACAGAGTCGCCTTCCTTCATTCCGCTCGTCTCGATCCGGACGCTGTTCATCTCGGCCCAATCGGCCCGGATACCCATCATCCAGTCGGCATAGCGGAACATGTTTTCGTAGATCGGGCGTCCTGACGGCAGGCCCTTCGGCGGCAGCGGGAAGACGAGCCTTTCAATCAGAAAAGACTCGGCGGACATCGAGTAATCCACCACAGGCGGCTGTGTCTTCTCTTCACCGGCCTCGGCGGTTG
>JAUVXG010000135.1 GCA_030603685.1 Pleomorphomonas sp. | reverse complement strand
GGTCGCCGGCCGTTTCGACGCGGCGGCGCTGAAGTAGCTCTCTCCCGGAGACAAAAACGGCCGGGCTCCCATCGGGAACCCGGCCGCTTGATCGATCGCCTGTTGCCGCTCAGCGCGGCAGAACGCTTGCGCCCATCAGGAACTCGTCGATGGCGCGCGCCGCCTGACGTCCCTCGCGGATCGCCCAGACGACGAGGCTCTGGCCGCGCCGCATGTCGCCGGCCGCGAACACCGTGTCGACCGAGGTGCGATAGTCGACCTCGGTCGCCTTGACGTTGCCGCGACCGTCCTTGTCGACGCCGAGATCGTTGATCATGCCCTCGTGCACCGGGTGCACGAAGCCCATGGCGAACAGCACGAGGTCGGCATCGAGGCTGAACTCCGAGCCGGGGATCGGCTGGAACTTAGCATCGACCTTGACACAGTTGACCTTGTTGACGACGCCGTTCTGGCCCTCGAAGGAGACGGCCGTGACGCCGAACAGGCGCTCGGCCCCTTCCTCGTGGCTCGACGAGGTCCTGAGCTTCAGCGGCCAGTTCGGCCAAGTGAGAAGCTTGTCTTCCTTCTCAGGCGGCTTCGGCATGATCTCAAGCTGCACGACGCCGGTCGCGCCCTGTCGGTTGGAGGTACCGATGCAGTCCGAACCGGTATCGCCGCCACCGATGACGACGACACGCTTGCCCAAGGCCGAGATCGGGTCGACCGAGCCGAGCGGCTCGCCGCCGACGCGGCGGTTCTGCTGCGGCAGGAACTCCATGGCGAAGTGCACGCCCCGGAGCTTGCGGCCCGGCACCGGCAGGTCGCGCGACTTTTCCGAACCGCCGGCGAGCAGCACCGCGTCATACTCGGCCTTGAGCTCGTCGACCTTCACGTCGACGCCGACGTTGACGTTGAAGTGGAAGACGACGCCTTCGGCGACCATCTGCTGCACGCGCCGCTCGACGATATGCTTGTCGAGCTTGAAGTCGGGAATGCCGTAGCGGAGAAGGCCGCCGGCGCGGGCGTTCTTCTCGTAGACATGCACGTCATGGCCGACGCGGACGAGCTGCTGGGCGGCGGCGAGGCCAGCCGGACCCGAACCGATCACCGCAACCTTCTTGCCGGTCTTGACCTTGGCGATCTCCGGCTGCACCCGGCCATCCTTCCAGGCCCGCTCGGCGATGGTGTACTCGATCTGCTTGATCGTCACCGGCGTCTCGAACAGGTTCAGCGTGCAGGCCGCCTCGCAGGGCGCGGGGCAGACGCGGCCGGTGAACTCCGGGAAGTTGTTGGTCGAGTGGAGATTGCGCGAAGCCGTCTCCCAGTCGCCGTTGTAGACGAGGTCGTTCCAGTCGGGGATCTGGTTGTTCACCGGGCAGCCGCGATGGCAGTAGGGGACGCCGCATTCCATGCAGCGGGCGCCCTGGGTCTGCATGTCGCTTTCCAGTGGGGGAACGGTGAACTCGTTGTAGTGGCGGACGCGGTCCTCCACCTTCTGGTACTTGAGCTCCTGACGCTCGAACTCGAGGAAGCCGGTAGCCTTGCCCATCTTTCACTCCGTCTAGCCTGTGTGGCCCATTCGCCGACCGGGAGCGCCGTTCTGCGGCACCGCGCGCGGGACGATCTTGTCGGGCCTTTCCTGTCTCGGTGGGGGCGGGACGGCCCGTCGGCCGTCCCTCTCGGTTACTCGGCGGCCAGGCGGCTCGCCTCGAGGGCCTGCAGCGCCTTGCGATACTCGACCGGCATCACCTTGACGAACTTGCTGCGGTAGGTCGCCCAGTCGTCGAGGATGGCCTTGGCGCGCGGCGAACCGGTCCAGGCGTGGTGCCGTTCGATCAGTGTCCGGAGACGTTCGCAGTCGTGGCGCGTCATGTCGCCGCGAATGTCGACCTTGCCGTCGACGCCCATCGGCCGCGCCAGCTCGTCTTCGAGCATCTCCTCGAACTCGACCATCGACATGTTGCAGCGCCTGTTGAAGCTGCCGTCTTCGTCGAGCACGTAGGCGATGCCGCCGGACATGCCGGCCGCGAAGTTGCGGCCGGTCCCGCCGAGCACCACGACGATGCCGCCGGTCATGTACTCGCAGCCGTGGTCGCCCACGCCTTCGACGACGGCGATGGCGCCGGAGTTGCGCACCGCGAAGCGTTCGCCGGCCACGCCACGGAAGTAGCACTCACCGGCAATGGCGCCGTAGAGCACGGTGTTGCCGACGATGATCGACTTCTCCGGCACTATCTTCGACTTGGGGTTCGGCCGAACCACGAGGCGAGCGCCCGAAAGGCCCTTGCCGACGTAGTCGTTGCCGTCGCCCACGAGGTCGAGCGTCAGACCGTGGGCGCCCCAGGCGCCGAACGACTGGCCGGCGGTGCCGGTCAGCGTCACGCGGATGGTGTCGTCCGGCAGGCCGGCATGACCGTAGCGCTTGGCGATCTCGCCCGAGAGCATGGCGCCGACCGAACGGTTGACGTTGATGACCTCGGTTTCGATCTTCACCGGCTTGCCGCTCTCGAGCGCCGGCATGGCCTCGGCGATCAGCTTCCGGTCGAGGATGTCATCGATCGGATGCTTCTGCACCGTGGTGTGGCGCATCTCGGTCGGCTCCGCCTTCGGCAGGTAGAACAGACGCGAGAAGTCGAGCCCCTTGGCCTTCCAGTGCTCGATGCCCGCCTGCTTGTCGAGGATGTCGGTGCGGCCGACGATCTCTTCCAGCTTGCGGAAGCCGAGCGCGGCGAGGTAGCGGCGCACTTCCTCGGCGATGAAGAAGAAGTAGTTGATGACGTGCTCCGGCTGGCCAACGAAGCGCTTCCTCAGCACCGGATCCTGGGTGGCGATGCCGACCGGACAGGTGTTGAGGTGGCACTTGCGCATCATCAGGCAGCCAGACGCGATCAGCGGCGCGGTGGCGAAGCCGAAGCCGTCGGCGCCGAGCAGGGCGCCGACCAGCACGTCGCGACCGGTGCGGACGCCGCCGTCGACCTGAAGCTCGACGCGCGAGCGCAGGCCGTTGATCACCAGCGTCTGCTGCGTCTCGGCAAGACCGATCTCCCACGGCGAGCCCGCGTGCTTGATGGAGGTCAGCGGCGAAGCGCCGGTGCCGCCCTCGAAGCCGGAGATGGTGATGTGGTCGGCGCGCGCCTTGGCGACGCCGGCGGCGACCGTGCCGACGCCGACTTCCGAGACGAGCTTCACCGACACTTCGCCGGTCGGGTTGACGTTCTTCAGGTCGAAGATCAGCTGGGCCAGATCCTCGATCGAGTAGATGTCATGGTGCGGCGGCGGCGAGATGAGCTGCACGCCGGGGGTGGCGTGACGCACCTTGCCGATGACCGCGTCGACCTTGTGGCCGGGCAGCTGGCCGCCCTCGCCGGGCTTAGCACCCTGCGCCATCTTGATCTGCATCTGGTCGGAGTTGACCAGATATTCGGTGGTGACGCCGAACCGGCCCGAGGCGACCTGCTTGATCGCCGACCGCAGGCTGTCGCCCGACGGCAGCGGCACGAAGCGATCAGCCTCCTCGCCGCCCTCGCCGGTGTTCGAGCGTCCGCCGATCCGGTTCATGGCGATGGCGAGGTTGGTGTGCGCCTCGCGGCTGATCGAGCCGTAGCTCATGGCGCCGGTGGCGAAGCGCCGCACGATGTCCTGCGCCGGCTCGACTTCGTCGAGCGGCACCGGCGTGCGGCCGATCTCCTCGGCCGACTTGACGCGGAACAGGCCTCGGATGGTCATCGCCTGTTCGCTCTGGGCGTTGACGGTGTCCGAGAACTCCTTCTGGAACTGCTCGAAGGAGTTGGCGCGCACGGCATGCTGCAGGCCGGCGATGACGCCCGCCGTCCAGACATGCGCCTCGCCGCGCATGCGCTGCGCATATTCGCCGCCCACTTCCAACCTGCTGGTGAGCGTCGGATCGGCGCCGAAGGCGCGGGCGTGGCGGGCCACCGTCTCCTTGGCGATCTGGTCGAGACCGACGCCTTCGATGCGGGTGGCCGTGCCGAAGAAATACTTCTGCACGAAGCGCGACGACAGGCCGACGGCGTCGAAGATCTGCGCGCCGCAGTAGGACTGATAGGTCGAGATCCCCATCTTCGACATGATCTTCAGGAGACCCTTGCCGATCGACTTGATGTAGCTGTAGACGAGCTTGTGCTCGTCGAGCCCCTGGGGCAGCTTGTCCTTCATGGCGATCAGCGTATCGAAGGCGAGATACGGGTTGATCGCCTCGGCGCCGTAGCCGGCGAGGCAGGCGAAGTGATGCACCTCGCGCGGCTCGCCCGATTCCACCACCAGACCGGCCTGGGTGCGCAGCCCCTTGCGGATGAGATGATGATGCACGGCCGCCGTGGCGAGCAGCGCCGGGATGCCGATGCGCTCGCGGCCGACCATGCGGTCGGAGAGGACGATGATGTTGTAGACCTGACCGGCCGCCGACATGCGCACTGCCGCCTCGGCCTGGATGCAGATGGCTTCGAGCGCCGGCCGCATGCCGGCCGGGCCGTTGGCCGCCGGATAGGTGATGTCGATGGTGATGGTCTTGAAGCCCGACCCGTCGATGGTCTCGATGGACCGGATCTTCTCCAGATCCTCGTTGGTCAGGATCGGCTGGCGCACCTCGAGCCGCTTGTGCACGTCATCGCCGCCGCGATCGAACAGGTTCGGGCGCGGGCCGATGAAGGACACCAGGCTCATGACCAGCTCCTCGCGGATCGGATCGATCGGCGGGTTGGTCACCTGGGCGAAGTTCTGCTTGAAATAGGGGTAGAGCAGCTTGGAATGCGACGACAGCACCGAGATCGGCGTGTCGGTACCCATCGAGCCCGTGGCCTCCATGCCGGTCAGGGCCATCGGCGCCATCAGCACCTTCAGGTCTTCCTGGCTGTAGCCGAAGGCCTGCTGCAGGTCGAGCAGGTTTTCGGCCGACTTCGGCGCGCGGGCGCGCACCGCCGGCAGGTCCTCGAGAACCAGCTGGGTGTCCTGGATCCAGTCGGCATAGGGCTGCGCCGTCGAGATCGTCTTCTTGATCTCGTCGTCGGAGATGATGCGGCCCTCCACGAGGTCGATCAGCAGCATCTTGCCCGGCTGCAGGCGCCACTTCTGGACGATCTTCTCTTCCGGGATCGGCAGGGTGCCGCTCTCGGAGGCGAGGATCACCCGGTCGTCGTCGGTGACGACATAGCGGGCCGGACGCAGGCCGTTGCGGTCGAGCGTCGCGCCGATCTGCCGGCCGTCGGTGAAGGCAACGGCCGCCGGGCCGTCCCACGGCTCCATGATGGCGGCGTGATACTCATAGAAGGCCTTGCGCTCGGCATCCATGCTCTCGTTGCCGGCCCAGGCCTCGGGGATGAGCGTCATCACCGCGTGCGGCAGCGAGTAGCCACCGCGCAGCAGGAACTCCAGCGCGTTGTCGAAGCAGGCGGTGTCGGACTGGCCCTCGTAGGAGATCGGCCAGATCTTCTCGATGTCCTCGCCGAACACCTTGGAGGTGGTGGTCGCCTGACGGGCGTACATCCAGTTGACGTTGCCGCGCAGCGTGTTGATCTCGCCGTTGTGGGCGACCATGCGATAGGGGTGCGCCAGCTTCCAGGACGGGAAGGTGTTGGTCGAGAAGCGCTGATGGACGAGCGCCAGCGCCGACTCGAACCTGATGTCCGACAGGTCGGGGTAGTAGCGCTTGACCTGATAGGACAGGAACATGCCCTTGTAGACGACGGTGCGCGAGGAGAAGGACACCACATAGAAGGAGTCCTGGTCGCGCTTGGTGGCGCCGTTCCAGTCGGCTTCGTAGACGTCGCCCGAGAGCACCTTGCGGGCGATGTAGAGCTTGCGCTCCAGATGCTCGAGGTCGGAGACGCCCGGCAGCGTCACGAACAGCTGGCGCTGCACCGGCTCCGTCGCCCGGACGCCGTCCGACAGGGCGGAGTTGTCGACCGGCACGTCGCGCCAGCCGAGGATTTCCAGCCCCTCGCCCTTCACCGAGCGTTCGACGATCTCGACGGCGCGGGTGCGCTCCGCTTCGTCCTGCGGCAGGAACAGCTGGGCAACGCCATAGGTGCCGGCCTCCGGCAGGCTGAAGCCGAGCTTCCGACACTCCTCGGCAAAGAAGAGATGCGGGATCTGCACCAGAATGCCGGCGCCGTCGCCCATCAGCGGGTCGGCGCCGACCGCGCCGCGATGCTCGAGGTTTTCGAGCACGTAGAGGGCGTCCTTGACGATCTGGTGGCTCTTGCGGCCCTTGATGTCGACGACGAAGCCGACGCCGCAGGCGTCGTGCTCATGCTGGGCGCTGTAGAGGCCCTCCGCCCCGGCCTGTCGCCGGATGTCGGCGATCGCGTCGGCCGGCGTGCGCGTGGCGCTCGTTGCGGCATTCGGCGCGGCGGGCGCGAGGTGCGGCATCGGTTGGTCGAGCGTCTTCATGGCGAAGTCCTCATCAGTGTGCGGCGGAGTTGCTCCGCCGTAGGGTGTCTCTTTCCGGGCGCCTCCGCGCGAGAAGCGGTATACTCCTTATATACCCGCTTACGATCACGCTGTGGACCGCCCGTCCTCGTTGGCAATGCCGCCCCGGCGCTTTCGCCGGACGGCGCGACAGCGACAGCCGTCGTCCTCATCCCGCTCAACCGGAACAAGGAGACAGCTTCGATAGCCGTTTCGCCAGATGATCCCGAAGCTCACTCCTCCCCCGGAACCCTCCCGTTCGCGCTTTGCACCCGTTGCCCCGGCGAGGCAAGCGAAAATCGCGACGGATGGATTCGGGAAAACGCGCTGGCCGTCCTTTCCTCCGAAAATTCGGCCCGAGCCCCCAGATCCGCTCACTTGGGGCCAAACTATCGCGGTCCCGAATGCGCGATGCGTTATTTGCATAACCTTCCCGTCCCGTCAACCATCCTGACCCATTTATTTGGGGGCGAAATCCGGATTGACGCCGGCATGAACGGTCTGCATGGGTGGTGCGCAAACTCGGCGGCTGTCGCCCGAGCTCGACAAGGCTAAACTCGGCTCCATGTATTTTGCCAGCGACAACTGGGCCGGCGCTTCGGCGCAAGTGGCCAATGCCCTCACGAATGCCGGAAACGGCTCCGTTCCCGCCTATGGCGCCGACGACCAGACGCGGGTCGCCGTCGACTGGTTCTCGGAAGTGTTCGAGCACGACGTTTCCGTCTTCTTCGTTGCCACCGGCACGGCGGCCAACTCGCTGTCGCTCGCCTCGGTGATGAAGCCGGCCGGCATCGTCCTATGCCACGACGTGGCGCACATCGCCTGCGACGAGGCGGGCGCGCCGGAGTTCCTGTCGGGCGGTCGCCTGGTCAGCATTCCCGGCGCTCGCGGCAAGCTGACGCCCGACGGGCTCGAAGCGGCGATCTCGCGCTACTTCCCGGCCGCCGTCCATCACGGCCGTCCGGTCGCCGTCTCCCTCAGCCAGTCCACCGAATGGGGTACCGTCTATACGGTGGAGGAAGTGACCGCGCTGGCCGCCGTCGCCCACGCCTACGGCCTCAAGGTGCACATGGACGGCGCCCGCCTTGCCAACGCGCTCGCCTTCCTCGGCTGCCAGCCGGCCGACATCACCTGGAAGGCCGGCGTCGACGTGCTGTCCTTCGGCGGCACCAAGAACGGCTGCTGGTGCGCCGAGGCCGTCGTCTTCTTCAACGCCAAGAAGGCCGAGGATTTCGGCTACATTAGGAAGCGCGCCGGCCAGCTGTTCTCCAAGAGCCGCTTCGTCGCCGCCCAGTTCCAGGGCTATTTCGACCGTGGCCATTGGCTGGACAACGCCTTCCACGCCAACACCATGGCCAAGCGCCTCGCCACCGGCATCGGCCAGCTGTCCACCGCCCGCGTCGTGTGGGAGCCGGAAGCCAACGAAGTCTTCGCCATCTGGCCGAAGGCGGTCAGCGCCCGCCTCAAGGCGGCCGGCGCCCAGTTCTACGAGTGGAATCCGGACGGCCTCGCCGACGAGGAGAAGCCTGGGAACGACGAGGACCTCGTCCGCCTCGTCACCTCCTTCGCCACCGCCGCCCACGAGGTCGACCATTTCCTCAAGGCGCTCGGCAAGTAACCGCGCGCGTCCGGGGTGAACATGCAAAAAGGGCGTCCCTCGCGGGGCGCCCTTCGTCGTTCAGGCCATCTCGTCGATCGGCGAGCGAAGCGGTCTCCGCCCGCCGTCGTCTCTCAGGTCAGTTGAGGGTCGCTTCGATCTGCGGGGCCTCGCCCTTGCCGATCGGAATGGTGCGCGCCCGCTTGCTCTCGGGAATGTCGCGCACGAGATCGACGTGCAGGAGGCCGTGCTCGAGCGAGGCGCCCTTCACCTCGACATGATCGGCGAGCTGGAAGCGGCGCTCGAAGGCGCGGGCCGCGATGCCGCGATAGAGCATCTCGTGGCCGTTGTCCTCGGCCTCGGGCTTCTTCTCGCCCTTGACCGTCAGTACGGCTTCGCGCGCCTCGATCGTCAGCTCGTCCTCGGAAAAGCCCGCCACGGCGATGGTGATGCGATAGGCATTCTCGCCGGTGCGCTCGATGTTGTAGGGCGGATAGGACTGGGCCGACGCGTCGCTGGTCGAAACCTGGTCGAGCAGCGAGAACAGGCGATCAAAGCCGATGGTCGAGCGATAGAGCGGAGAAAGGTCGAAATTACGCATGATGTCCTCCAGTTGAGCGACAGTCTTGGGTTGGTCGACCGGTTTTCTGTTCCCCTCTCCGAGGCGGAACGTCCGGTCGCCGCGGACCCGTGGGGCGTCCGCGTTCCTTGATTTGGTAAGGCCGGAACGCTTTTCAAGAGGCGGGCGACAATGCGTTTTCACCCCCTCCCGGTGATGGCATCGGCCCTCGGCTCCGTGCTAGAACCGGCGCGGCGGCGACCGGTGTGGTCGCCGGGGAGCGCCCATGGAACTTCTCGAACTCGCCTACAATCCGATCCCGTCCGGCTGCCGGCTGGAGATGATTTCGACGTCGGATGGCGTACGCCTGCGCACCGCCCGCTGGCCGGCGTTGCCAGGCGGCGCCAAGGGCACGGTCTGCCTGTTTCCCGGCTGGTCGGAGACCATCGAGAAGTATTTCCACGTCGTCACGCGCTTGCGGCAACGCGGCTTTGCGGTGGCGATCATGGAGTGGCGCGGCCAGGGCGGATCGTCGCGCCTTGCCGACGACCCCGGCAAGGGCCACGTTCGCTCCTTCCGCCATTACCTGCGCGACATCGAGGCCTTTCGCCGCCGCGTCGTGCTGCCGGACTGCCCGCCGCCCTATTTCGCGCTGGGTCATTCGATGGGCGGCGGCATCCTTCTCGCCGCCGGCCGCTTCCTCGCTCCCACCTTCGACCGGCTTGTGCTGACGGCGCCGATGCTCGGCCTGCCGCAACGGACGACCATGCCTGGCCTCCGGCGCACGCTGCTGCGCTTCCTCGTCCACTGCGGCGCCGGTTCCCGCTACATTCCCGGCCAGCGCCGCCGGGCGAGCAAGGCGAGAAGCTTCGAGCGCAACCCGCTCACCTCGGACCCCGAGCGTTATCGGGTCAACGAGGCAATCTGTGCCGCCCAGCCAGCCTACCGGCTCGCCGCCCCGACGCTGGGCTGGGTATCGGCGGCGACGCGCATGTTCGATCTCCTGTCGGCCCATGACATCGCCGACAAGGTTCCGGCGCCGGTGATGCTGGTCAACTCGGGCGCCGACACCGTGGTGAGCCGCCTCGCCATCGAGACCATGGCAAGGCGCCTGCGCAATCCGGCCTACGTCCTCGTCCACGGCGCCCGACACGAGATCTTGATGGAGCGCGAGATCTACGCCGCCCAGTTCTGGGCGGCCTTCGATGCCTTCATCCCCGGTTCGTCGGAATGACGCCGGAGGCGCCGGTCGGCGCCGCCAACACCGACGCGAGTTGCTTCAGGACCTGCTCGTGCAGGCGCGGATCGCCGCTCGCCACCACACGGCCGCCATCGACGGCGCTGCCGCCGGTCCACGAGGTGACGATGCCCCCCGCCCCTTCGATCACCGGGATCAGCGCCGTGATGTCGTAGGGCTGCAGCCCCGCCTCGATGACGAGATCGGCCTGCCCCGCGGCCACCATGCAATAGGCATAGCAGTCGGCGCTGTAGCGAACGAGCTTGGCCCGCCCCTCGATCGAGAGGTAGGCCTCCCGCTCGCTATCGGAAAACGGCCGAAGCGAGGTGGTGAACAGCGTTGCCTGGGAGATATCGCTGCAAGGCCGCACCCTGAGCGGCCGCTCGCCGCCCGGCCCGGTATAGGTGGCCGTGACCCCATCGCCGTAGAAGCGTTCACCGGTGAAGGGCTGGGCCATCATGCCCTGCACCGCCTTGCCACCGGCCCTGAGGCCTATCAACGTCCCCCAGAGCGGAATGCCGGCGATGAACGATCGCGTGCCGTCCACCGGATCGAGCACCCACACCCGCTCGCGGTCGAGCCCGACATTGCCGAACTCCTCGCCGAGAATGCCGTGATCGGGATAGGTGGCCTCGATCAGCTCGCGCATGGCCACCTCGCCGGCCTTGTCGGCCACGGTCACCGGATCGAAGGCGCCCTCTAGCTTGTTCTCGACGGCGAGCTCGGTCCGGAAATGCGGCAGGATCGCCGCCGAAGCCGCGTCGGCCAACCGGTCGAAGAAGGCCTTGGAGATAGGTGTGATCTGCATATCCGATATGTTTCCCACATGGGGCGAAAACGAAGCAACGTTGCGACCCCGTTTCGCCGGCCGGTTCATCCCGTTGTTTTTATTTTTGGATTCAAAGAAATGCAATTTTCCGGCTCGCACCAACCTTTGTATCCAATGATGTGATCCCCACCAAAACGCGAGTAGTCGGGGTGCTTTCTACCGCGAGGGGTTGACCAATACGACGAAAGTAGGCATTGTAGAGGGGTGCAGCGTGGGTTTCCACGCTGCCCGCCCTCCTTGGGCGTTTCCTCCCTAAGACTTGGGCCGCCGCTTTTGCGACGGCCCCTTTTTCTTTTAAGCCTATCCCGCCAGGTCGGCCTGCGCCAGCACCGCGATTTTCTGAAAACGTTTCAAAGTTTGCGACGACGTCATTCACGACGAGGGCCTCAGGGACTCGCGAGATGAAGCGGCTGGAAATCATTCGGCCGCGAAGCGGGCCCGTTCTGGTTACTCGGCCGCGAAGCGGCCCATTCTGATCATTCGGCCGCGAAGCGGCCGGGCGACGGGCAGACCACCTCGAGCGGCAGCCGCGTCAGCCCTTCGATAAAGCCGGCAAGCTCGGCGGTGAGGCGGACGAAGCCCGAATGCGGCTCCAGCGTCTTCTCGTCCATGTAGAGCGACCGGTTGATCTCGATCTGCAGGGCATGCAGCCCCTTGGCGGGCCGCCCGTAATGCTCGGTAATGAAGCCGCCGGCATAGGGTCGATTGATCGCCACCTTGTAGCCGAGCGCCGCGAGTGCGCCGGCGGCATGATCGATCAGGGCGCGCGAGGCCGACGTGCCGTGGCGGTCGCCGAGCACGAAGTCGGACCGCCCCTTTGTCTCCTGCCCCCGGACCGACGACGGCATGGAGTGGCAGTCGATCAGAACGGCGCGGCCGAAGCGCACGTGCGTCTGGGCCAGAAGCCGCGTCAACGCCGCATGATAGGGTTTATAGAGCGCCTCGATGCGATCGAGCGCGACCTCGATCGGCATCGGCCCGGCATAGATCTCCTCGCTCTCGGAGATGACGCGCGGCACCGTGCCGAGGCCGCCCGCCACCCGGATGGAGCGGACATTGGCAAAGGCGGGCAGCCGTCCATCGAACATGCGCGGATCGAGCTCGTAGGGCTCGCGGTTGACGTCGAGGTAGGCGCGCGGGAAATGCGCCCTGAGCAGCGGCGCCCCCACCGTGACGGCATGCATGAACAGCTTGTCCACATGCGCATCCTCGGACAGTCGGATGCGCCGCCTGTCGAGTCGGCTCGCCGCGAGAAAGTCTTCCGGATAGGCGTCGCCCGAGTGCGGCGAGTTGAAGACGAAAGGATGCACCTGCTCCGCTGGGGACAGAATCTCGAAGGGCGGTTCCGAGCGGAAATCGGTGACGACGCGCATCCCTCTCCAGTCCGTGGAGCCTGCCGCCCGATCCGCCAGCGGCCGGGAAAACAGGGCTTTTGTACTCCTGATTCTGAAATCTGCCCTGTTTTATCAGGCCTGTCTATTATTAACGTGGCTGAGCGTCGTCCCGACGCCGCCCGGGCCACGCCGCGACAGCCCGAGGACGGCGCCGACATCGCGCGGCGTCCGATGAAGGGCGCCGGGCCGGAAGTCTCGGCCCTGCGCCTGCGCCGACGCGCCCGCCCTCGCCCGACGGCGAAAACCAAAAGTCAAATTCGCTCCATTACGGGGTTTGAACGCCCCCCTGAAAAGTTCTACACAGAGGGGAACGGCCTGAAACGCGGCCTGCTAACCGCAAGTTTACCGTACTGGTGCTCTTGTGAGATAGTTGGAGCATCGCGCGGCCCGCCGCCGCTTCTCATCTGACCGGAACTGCAAATGAACCGTATTCTCCTGGCCGAAGACGACAACGACATGCGCCGTTTCCTGGCCAAAGCGCTCGCCAACGCCGGTTACGACGTCGTCTCCTACGACAATGGCCGGAGCGCCTACGAACGGCTGCGCGAAGAACCCTTCACGCTGCTCTTGACCGACATCGTCATGCCGGAGATGGACGGCATCGAGCTGGCCCGTCGGGCGACCGAGCTCGATCCTGACCTCAAGATCATGTTCATCACCGGCTTTGCCGCCGTGGCGCTCAACCCCGACAGCCAGGCTCCCAAGGACGCCAAGGTGCTGTCCAAACCCTTCCATCTCAAGGATCTCGTGCGCGAGGTCGAAAAGATGCTGGCGGCCGCCTGACGGCCACCGGCAGATTTTCGGACGGAAAAGACTTTTCAGACAAAGGGTTGAAGGGGAATTC
>JAUVXG010000118.1 GCA_030603685.1 Pleomorphomonas sp. | reverse complement strand
CGGACCGACGAAGACGACGAACTCGCCGTCGCCGATGTCCATGTCGACACCCTTGATGATCTCTACGCGACCGAAGCTCTTGCGCACGTTGCGCATCGTGAGGCTCGCCATAACCTACTCCCTTGTTTCCTGAAGCCCGGCGGGTTCCGCTTTCCCGGAACCGCACGCACGGGGTTGGTGTCCTGTGTTCAGTCGCTTACTTCACCGAGCCGGCCGTCAGGCCGCGGACGAAGTAGCGCTGGAGCGAGAAGAAGACGATCAGCGGCAGGAGCATCGACACGAAGCCGCCGGCGGTGAGCAGATGCCAGTCGGAACCGCGCGATCCCACCATGTCGGCGAGCCGCATGGTCAGAACCTGGACGCCCGGCACGTTGCCGATGAAGATCAACGCCACCAGGTAGTCGTTCCAGACCCAGAGGAACTGGAAGATGGCGAAGGAGGCGAGCGCCGGCGTCGACAAGGGCAATACCAGCCGCCAGAAGATCTTGAAGTGCGACGCGCCATCGACGATCGCCGCCTCCATGATCTCGCGAGGAAGCGTCGATATGTAATTGTAGAGCAGGAACACCGCGAGTGGCAGGCCGAAGCCAGTATGGGCGAGCCAGACCGACATGTAGGTGCCGTTCAGCTTCAGGTGAACGTAGTCGCTGAGCACCGGCACCAGTGCGATCTGCAAGGGTACCACCAGAAGCGCCACCATCAGCGCGAACACCAGCTTGCGGCCGGGGAACCGCATCCAGGCGAAGCCGTAGGCGGCGAAGGCGGCCATCAGGATGGGAATGACCACGGCGGGGAAGGTGACGGCCATCGAGTTGATGAAGGCGTCGGACATGTCTTCGCCCTTGCGAGCCGCCTCCTCGGCGTTGCCTGCGATGGTCACGTCCTTGCCCGCCAGCACGTCATGATAGTTCTGCAGCGTGGTGGCGGGCATGCCGCTCCACTCCTGCTCCTGAACCTGAATGGTGCCGGCGCGCTTGTTGCCGACCCAAATGACGCGCTTGCCGTCGGGCGACTCCACGCCCTGGCGCAACTCTTCGAAGGTGCCGCTGGCGCCCTCGAAGGTCATGACGCCATTGCGATCGATGGAGGGATCGGGCTTGAACTGCTCGGTCGTCACCCACACGCGGTGCGGCAGGACCGTCCACCAGCCCGACGACATGATGTCGTCGCGCGGGCGGAAGGAGGAAACGAACAGTCCGAGCGTCGGGATCAGCCACAGAAGGCAGATGATCACCAGCGTGGTGTTGACGAAGACGCGGGGGAAGGGGTTGCCCTTTGACTTGGCCATCACAGGGTCTCCCTCTTGTTGAACTGGCGCAGGTTGTAGACCATCACCGGAATGACGGTCAGAAGCAGGACGATGGCGATGGCCGAGCCCAGACCGGCATTCCGGTTGACGAAATACTGGTTGTAGAACTGGGTGGCGATGACGTCGGTGCCGAACTGGCCGCCGGTCATCACGAGAACGACGTCGAAGATCTTCAACGTGAAGATGATGACGGTGGCCGACACCGTGACGATGGTGCCCATGATCGACGGGATGATGATCGAGAAGAAGATCTTGAGCTCGCCGGCGCCATCGACGCGCGCCGCCTCGATGATGTCGGTCGGCACGGCTTTGATGGCGGCCGAGAACAGCACCATGGCGTAACCGGTCTGCATCCATACGACGATGACGATCAGGAACAGGTTGTTCCAGGGCTGCAGCATGGCGACCCAGGCCTGCGGCTCGCCGCCGAAGGCGACGACAATCGCATTGAGCAGGCCGATCTGCACGTCGCTGGGATCGCGGACGGCATAGATGAACTTCCAGATGACGCCGGCGCCGACCAGCGAGATGGCCATCGGCATGAAGATGATGGCCTTGGCGAGGTTCTCGAACTTGCTGCGGTCGGCGAGCGCGGCGACGAGCAGGCCGAAGATGATGGTGAAGCTGGCGCCGAACACGATCCACAGCACGTTGTTGCGGAAGGTGACGAGCATGAACGGCTCGGTGAACACCGTTATGTAGTTGGCGAGTCCGACGAAGTTGCTACCGTCCCGATCGAACAGGCTGGCGATGAAGGTACGGACGGCCGGCAGCGCCAGAAAATAGACGACGAAGGCGATGGCTGGGAGGACGAAGACCACCGGCGTCAGCCGCCGCTGCCATTGCGACGGCGTGAACTCCACCAGCTGATTGGCGATCAGGTAGAGGATCGCCATGCCGCCGCCACCCCAGATCATGGCGAACAGGGCGGTGACCAGCTTTGGCGCCTGGCTGTCGCGCAGCATGAAGAAGCCCTCGAACAGCACGAGCGCCGCGACAATGCCGCTCAAAAGGGTGAAGATCGCGCGATTTCGCCGTCGACGGGCGCGCGCTAGTTCGGCGGAGTGCTCATCCGCGTCGGGATTGAGAAGCGTCATGTCTGTCCCCCGGAGCGCGACCCCGTGGCGGCCGGCTCTTCCATATGCACAGCGGCGTTTGAAAAAATCGGGTACTCCGACCGGGTCTTCCCGACCCGGTGTCGACCCGATTGGCGGATCCGCATCAAGCATCCGGCATGGTGCCGGTGCCGTTCGGGCGGGAAGCGGCGCTTCGTCCCGTTGGAGCCGCGTGAAAGGTCGGTCTGGAGGAAGACGCTTGCTGCAAGCATCGCCATGTTCCGGTCCGCCTTTTCGGTTTGCGGCCCCCACCGGCTGAGGGTGGGGGCGCGCTTGTCGTAAGTCTTAACCGAAAGTCAACCTCGTTGAACAGTCGGATTAAGTCGAGGCCTTACTTCGGCCAAGAGGCGTCGATGTCCTTGAGGGCCGTGTCGAGATCGGCGGTACCGGACACCCAGGCGGTCATCTGCTTCCAGAACGAACCGGCGCCGACTTCACCCGGCATCAGGTCCGAACCGTCGAAGCGGACGGCGGTCGCGCCGGCCAGAATGGCGGCGACGCCCTTGTCGACTTCGTTCTCGTACCAGGCGAGATCGGCGTCCTTCTGCGGAGCGATGGCGCCGCCGACGGCGAGCCAGGCCTTCAGATGCTCGGCCTTCGCGAAGTACTGCATGACGGCCCTGACTTCCGGACGGTCGTTGAAGGCGCCCCAGATGTCGCCGCCGACGAGAACCGGCTTGCCATAGGCTTCGTCGATACCCGGCAGATAGAAGAACGAGTAGTCGACGCCGGCCTTGGCCTTCTCCGGGAAGAAGGCGGTGATGAAGTTGCCCTGCTTGTGCAGCCAGCACTTCGGCGGGTCGGTGAACATGTTCACCGGCGAGTCACCGAAGCTGGTCGACACGATGCCCTTGCGGCCACCGTAGACGTACTTCTCGTCGAGCCAGATCTTGCCGAGGGTTTCGGCGGCGTGCTTCACCTCGGGCGAGGCGAACGGCAGCTTGCCCTCGGTCCACTTGTCGTAATTCTCGAGCGAGGTCGTGCGGAGCATGAACTCCTCGAGCCAGTCGGTGGCCGGCCAGCCCGTGGCCGCACCGGACTCGATGCCGACGCACCAGGGCGTGTCGCCATCGGCCACGATCTGGTCCTGAAGGGCTTGAAGCTCCGCCCACGTCGTCGGCACCTTGTAGCCGGCGTCGTCGAAGGCCTTCTTCGGATACCAGACCAGGCTCTTGACGTTCACGCGCTCCCACACGCCGTAAAGACCGGGCTTGCCGTCCTTGCCTTCCTTGGTCGCCATGTCCACCCAGCTCGGGATGTACTGCTGCAGGTAGTAGTCCTTGTTGTTGGACAGATCGACCAGCTTGCCGGCCTTGGCGAAGTTGGCGAGCAGACCGGGCTGCGGGAAGTCGGCGATGTCGGGCGGGTTGCCGGCGTCTGAACGCGTGGCGATCGTCGCTTCGAACTGCTTCGAACCTTCGTACTGAATGTCGATGCCGGTGGCTTCCTCGAACGCCTTGACGGTATCGTTGAAGCGGACCTCGTCACCGGCGGTGAAGGGGCCGAAGGCGGTGACCTTGGTGCCCTTGAACTTGCCGGCAAAGGCGTCGGCCAGTTCCGACGGAGCATTGTCCGCCGCGGCGGCGGCCGTGACGGCGGCGAAAGCGGCGAAAGCCGACGCCATCAGGCAGGCATTAAGCGATTTCAGTTTCATACAAACCTCCCAAATCGGGTCTTCCTAAAGAACGATCGCACAACTCGCGCGATCTTGACGCCTCCCCCTCGACGGAACGCGGCGGCGTCATCAGCGTGGCGGAGCAGTCGTCCGACGCACGATGAGCTCGACGGGCAGCGTATCGCAGGACGGCCCCTTCTCCGGCTCCTCAATTCGCCTGAGAAGGGCCTCGACGCTGCGACGCCCGGATTCGAAAAGAAGCTGGCGAACGGTCGTCAGCCCCAGATAGTCAGACATTTCAATGTCGTCGTAGCCGACCACCGACAGGTCGCCCGGAACATCGAGCCCCAGGTCGCGCGCCGCTTCCAGCACGCCCAGGGCCTGGGTATCGTTGGAAGCGAAGATCGCCGTCGGCGGTTCGCTGAGGCTCAGCATCCGGGTGGCGAGCTCCCTCGCCACTTCACGCCCGAAGCGGCCATCGAGATGATACTCGGGCCGGATTCCAATCGACGCCTCGATGAGCGCGCGCCGGTAGCCTTCGAAACGGTCTTCGCCGGCGGTGAAGTTGAAGCCGGGTTGGGGGATGTCGCCGATATACCCGATCCGACGATGTCCGAGATCGATGAGATGACGAGTGGCCTTCCGTCCACCGGCCACATCGTTGATAACGATACGATCGAAGGGCTCGCAAATCGGATTGCCGACATCGACGAAGACAACCGGAACGGTCGAGCGCTGGAAGCGCGCGACGTCCGGAGGCGTCGGCGGCAGGGAGATGACGATGACCCCATCCACGCGGCGCGGATCCGGGACGGTTCGGAAATAGCGATCCCGCTTCTCGACCGCGTCGACATTGTAGATGACCACGTCGTAGCCATTTGCCGAAGTCGTTTCCTCAATGCCGTGCAGACGTTCGACGAAAACCGAGCGCGTAAAGAAAGGAGCGATGACCGCGATGCTTTGCGTCTTGCCCATCGAGAGGCCGCGCGCCGCCAGATTAGGAACATAGTCAAGGTCGCGGACCGCACCCATGACTTTGGCGCGCGTCGTTTCGGAGACGCGTGGATGGTCGTTCAGCACCCGCGAGACGGTGCCGAGGCCAACCCCAGCTCTCTCTGCTATGTCCTTGATCGTCGGGCGCATGTGAGCAAACATGTTATGGAAGCGTTTCCATGGGGTATCACAGGAGAGTGCGTTGAGCAATAGACGCAACGTCGACTTATGTCCAAGGGGTCGTTTCGGAAGGCTGGCGGTCTCCTGTCCTGGGTTCGTTGAAAACGCGGCATTCTTTGATGACGCCAACGAAAACGATACGACTAAAGGTCTAGGCCCATTCCGGGGTCAGATGCAAGCTCACCTTGGGTTTGTACTTAGGGAAAGTGGAATTTTCCCGCCGAGTTGCCCTGATTTAAAGCGCTTTCAGCTCGAAGCGAAGGACGTCTTGTCCCCGTTTTCGCTAGCGCATCGAACCCGATTTGCATTCCATCGGCTTTTTGTGAATTTGAAACGTTGGCAGAGATAGTTCTCCGAGAGGCGGCCACACCGCCTTCATCGGCAGAGGCGGCGAAAGTGTCGCTTCAAACGCGATGCCGCCTGGTGGTAGAGTTCGATGAGCCTGACAATCGGAAGCCGACGGCAGGCATCGGCATTGCGGGTCGATCCGCAGAAGGGAACCGTGGCGGTGCATGCCCCGCGCTCGATCGGTCGCATTCGGTCATTGATCGGATTCAAAGACGGAGACCGATCCTGAGGTGCCACCGGCTTCGGAGGCGGTGTCAATGGGATGGTCGTCATCGGAGCCTGCGTGCGGGCAATGAAGGGGGGCAGGGTGTTCGGACCTTTCAGAAGACGTTCGCCGCAGCGCCCGGCCTGGAGCCGGGTCGGCGCCGATGCCGATGACCTTCGGGAGTACGATGCCTTCGGGCCCTGGCTTTTGCAGATCGGGTCGGAGGCCGAGATGCCCCCGAGATTCCGATCGGCCTACGGCGGGCTGAAGCATGCCGATCACCTGATCAAGATCCCTCGCTCGATCGATCGGCGCGACGCATTTCCCGGTGCCGACCTTTACGGCGCTGTCTTTGCACTGGATGTCGACGGCTTCACCCTGCTGACGGCCGCTGACGACACCGATGGCTTCGCTCAACGATATCTGGCCTGGGACGAAGTGGCCGCCGTCCGTATGGTGAGCAATCTTCTCCGTGCCGAGTTCGAGCTGTTGCTGAAAGAGGGTGACGCGCTGACGGTGCCTTACAACTCCGTCTCCACCGATCTCATGGCTCGCGTTGTCGGCTTTGTCCGACAGCAACTCATGGAGCCGGATGACTTTGGTCCGGCCCTCGCCAACGAGGCCGAGGAGTTCGAGGACTTCTTCTTCAACGCCATGCTGGCCGAGGAGCGCCACGGCGGCCAGTTCATGCTGCCGATCCACTTCGAGCCGCCCGGAAAGTCCTGCCGCAACGCTCAGAACCGTCGGCGCATCACGACCGGCCTGTTGATCCTGCTGTCGGGAAGCGAACTCGTGATCGTCGATCGCGAGGTGCCGATGCGGCGGCGGTTTTTCGCCCACTACTCCTATCGGAAGACTTATGTCGGTCTGGCGTCCGTCCGCGGATTCCGCGTGCAGCCGCCGCCGGACAACGCGCCCGGTCACTTCATGATTCTGGAACTGATCATGGAGCAGCAGCGCCTTGGCATTCCTTGTTTCAAGGAGCCCCAGCGTGTCATCGACCTCCTGCGTCGACGCGGCGTTGCCAGACTGTGAAGCCTTCATCTCATCCGGCGGTTCGCCGGAGGAGGCTGCCGACCTGCAGCAGAGTTGCTAGGAGCCCGAAGGCCGCGCCGAGCGCCGCCACCGCCGGCCATCCACCATGTGGCCAGGCCGCACCGGCCAGCGCCGAGCCGGCCGAGCCTCCCAGGAACATCAGCCCCATGAACAGCGTGTTGATGCGGGCTCGCGCTTCCGGGCGGAGCGCGTAGATGATGTGCTGGTTGGAGATCAGGGCGCTTTGCACCGCGAAGTCGAGGACAATGACCCCGACGACGAGGCCGATGATCGACGACCAAAGACCGAAGACGGCCCATGATAGGAGCGTCAACGCCGCGCCGAGTGCGATGACCCCATGCGGACCGCGCCGGTCGGCAATCCGACCGGCCAACGGGGCCGCGAGAATGCCGACGAGCCCGACGACGCCGAAGAGGCCAGCCACATCGGCGCCGAGGCCGAAGCGCGGATCTTCGAGGCGAAGCGCGAGAACCGTCCAGAAGGCCGAAAAGGCCGCAAACAGCAGCGCCTGCGTGGCGGCGGCCAGGCGCAACTCGGCAAACTCGCGGAACAGGTGGATGAGGGAGGCCATCAGGCGGCCGTAGCCGAGGCCGTTGCCGGGATGGCTTCTCGGCAGGCGCAGTCCCATCCAGAGCGCGGCGCCAGACGCGACGGGAACGCCGAGCCAGAACATGGATCGCCAGCCGGCATGCTCGCCGACGAAGCCGGCCACGGTGCGGCTCAGCAGGATGCCGGCGAACAAGCCCGCCATCACCGTTCCGACCGTTGCCCCTCGTCGCTCCGGCGGTGCCAGATGGGCGGCTAGCGGCACCACCTGCTGGGCAACCGTGGCGGCGAGGCCGACGGCGAAGGAGGCGGCCAGCACCATCGCGGCCCCCGGAGCGATCGCCGTTGCCGCCAGCGAGATCGCCAGCATGAGGAACTGCGCAACGATCAGTGCCCGCCGCTCCAGGATGTCGCCGAGCGGCACCATCAGGAACAGGCCGGCCGCGTAACCAAGCTGGGTGGCGGTCGGAATGTAGGCGGTGAGCGGGCTGCCGAGGTCGCTCTGCATCACGCCCAGCAGCGGTTGATTGTAGTAGATGTTGGCAACGGCAAGGCCGGCGGCGGCGGCCATCGCCAGCGTGAGACCGCGAGACAGGACGGGAAGGTTGCCTTCGGAGGCTGGCGTGGTCACGGCGGGCTCCTTGCCGCTGGGCGGCTCGTTGGGACGGTCGATCATGAGGACATAGTACAAATCATAACGAGTTGGCGTATAGTACGGTCTCGGGATAGAGCCGTATAACGGAAATCGTTAGAATGAACATTGATTGCGTTGCCGTTTTCGTGGAGGCTACGCGAACTGGCAGTCTGGCCGCCGCCGCGCGCGAACTCGGCTTGGTGCCCATGGCCGCCTCACGCCGGCTCGCCGCCCTGGAGGCCGAACTCGGTGTTCGATTGGTTCATCGGACGACGCGGGCATTGGCGCTGACCGCCGAGGGAGAGGCCTTTCTGCCATATGCGGAGGCGATGATCGAGGATGCCGCCAGTGCGCGCGCTGCCCTCCGGCCGTCGACATCGGGCGTGGCAGGTCTGCTGCGCATCACGGCCTCCGAGCCCTTCGGCCGCAAGGTGATCAGTGCGATGCTGCCGGCGTTTCTCGCCGCCAATCCCGATCTTCGCGTCGACCTGCTGCTTACCGACGACCTCGTCGACATCGTGGCCGCCGGCATGGACGTCGCCATCCGTATCGCGCCTTTGCGCGACAGCTCGCTGGTGGCGCGCCTCCTTGCCGACAGCCCGCGCCGCCTGTACGCCTCTCCCGAGTACCTGGCGTTCGCCGACATGCCGCGTCGGCTTGCCGATCTCGAAAAGCATCAGTGCCTGGTCCTTTCCGGCGCGACCCATTGGGCATTCGCCGTTGGCGATCGAACGCGCCGCCTGCGCGTTGCGGGGCGATACTCCAGCAACTCCATCGAAGCCCTGCACGAGGCTTGCCTGCGGGGAGTGGGTATTGCTCTGCTCGCCGAATGGAACGCTGCCGACGATGTCGCCGCCGGTCGTCTGGTTCCCTTGCCGCTCGAAGACGGTGAACCGGAAGGACTCGGTATCTGGGCCGTTTACCCGACAGCGCGATTGGTGCCGCCGAAGGCGCGATTGTTCGTCGAGGCGTTAAAATCGCACCTCGGACAGGAGGAGGGCGCTTCGACATTGGTTGACGAAGGGTAAAAATCGGAGGATTTTTCCGAGCCGTCCCCTTGCTTGACGTGATCGAGCGGCCTATACCCCGCCGCTCGGGCAGCAACGCCCGTACCACATGGAATGACTGCAATGAACGACAGCCTGATCGCAGATCTCGTTTTCCCTGCCATCAGGACCCTCATTCATGCCCGTTTCCATCACGCTTTCCGGTCTCAGCTATTCTACGCCTGACGGCCGTCTTCTATTCGATAACCTCAGCATCGCCTTCAGCGCCGAACGCACCGGTCTCGTCGGGCGCAACGGCGTGGGAAAGTCGACGCTTCTTCGCTTGATCGCCGGCGAGCTGGCGCCTCGCTCGGGCGCCATCGCCGTTGGCGGGCGCCTCGCCGTGTTGCGGCAGATCGTGGCGCCGCCTGCGGACATGACCGTCGCCGACCTGTTTGGTGTCGCAGACGAATTGATGCTGCTTGAGCGTGCCGAGGCGGGCGAGGCAAGTCTCGCCGAACTGGCCGAAGCCGACTGGACCCTTCCGACGCGCCTTGAGGCCGTTCTCTCCCGGCTCGGTCTCGCTGTCCGCCCGGCGACGTTGCTCACGGCATTGTCTGGTGGTGAGGCGACGCGAGCCGCCTTGGCAGCACTCACTTTCGGCGAGCCGGACATGCTGCTGCTCGACGAACCCACCAACAATCTCGATCGCGACGGGCGACGGGCGGTGATCGATCTTCTCGCCGGCTGGAGAGGCGGCGCGGTGGTGATCAGCCACGACCGAGAACTGCTGGAGACCATGGATGCCATTGTCGAGCTGACGTCGCTCGGCGCCGGGCGATATGGTGGCGGCTGGAGCGCCTACCGGGCGCGCAAGGCCATCGAACTTGCCGCAGCGCGGCACGATCTCGACGATGCCGAGCGGCGGCTCGTCGGCGAGAAACAGTCGGTCCAGGTTCAGGCTGAAAAGCAAGCGCGACGGGCCGGGGTGGGTGTGCGCAAGGCCAAGAAAGGCGACATGCCCAAGATCGTGGCCGGTGGCCTCGCGCGGAAAGCCGAAGAGACACGCGCCGCCGACGCCCGGCTTGGCGAGCGCCGCATGGCCGCCGCCGCTTCGGCCGCGGAGGAGGCCCGCGGCAAGCTTGAGGTTCTCGCTCCTTTCTCGGTCAGTTTGCCGCCATCCGGTCTCGTTGACGATCGCCTCGTTCTGCGGCTGGATGCGGTCTCGGTCGGCTATGGCGACAAGGCGCTCGTCCGCGACCTGTCGCTGGAAATCCGGGGACCGGAACGTGTCGCGATCACCGGACCGAACGGATCAGGCAAGTCCACGCTTCTGAGGACGATCATCGGCGACCGTCCGCCGCTGTCGGGACGGGCGGACAGGCGCGTCGACTTCGCCTTTCTCGATCAGCGGGTTTCGCTTCTCGACGAGAGCGAGACGATCCGCGATGCCTATCGCCGTCTCGACCCCGGGGCCAGCGAAGAAGCCTGCCGGGCGAGCCTCGCCAGGTTCAAGTTCCGGGCCGATGCCGCGCTCAGGACGGTTGGAAGCCTGTCGGGAGGCGAGCGTCTCAGGGCGGGACTGGCCTGCGTGCTCGGCCGCGCGAGGCTCCCGCAGCTCCTCATACTGGACGAGCCCACCAACCATCTCGACGTCGAGTCGATCGAAACCGTGGAAGCCGGGCTTCGGGCCTATGACGGGGCACTTCTGGTTGTAAGCCACGACGAGGCTTTTCTCGATGCCATCTCCATCGACCGGCGCATCGAACTCGCGTCGGGAGAGGGCGGGATCCACATGGCTTAACGTCCGCCGAACTCGCGCGGTATGGGAATCATAATCGATTGAAAGCCGTCGATCCGGGCATTTTCGGAGCGGACTCCCGACTCTGGTGCCTTTTGCAGTGCGTTATTTCGAACTTCTTAGTACAAACTACGTATTTGATACGTAGTGGCACGTAGAACTTTGGGCGAAAGCGGTAACCGGATCGTTTGATGCAGGAAAAATCCCGGAAATTAGCCGAAATGCTCAGTTGACTGGACCGCCTGGAGCAAAATGTTCGCTTTTTGTTCGATTATTTTGCGTCTGGTATCTGTCGCCTCGTACGGTCTTACAACGATTGATCCCTCATACTTCAGTCGGTATTGTCTTTTTCAGGAACGCTAATCCGGGCCGCTCGGTTATGGGTGCCGGGCGTTGGAGAGACTGGTAGGAGAGTTGACCGTCATGGGGTTGTCTGATGGGGCCGCGAGGTTCCCGACGCTACTCTTTTGTGGTGTAGTTGCCACAGCGGACGTCTCTTTCTTCAGGCTGCGAACCTTACCCACCCCTGTCGGCGCATCGTCTCATAAGTCCTCTCTCGCGAATGAGACCGGAACGGGCGGCGATATGTCCATCGGAGAAAGCTGATGTCACAAGCTCCTACCAAGAATGCCAAGCTTATCGCCTGGGTCGAAGAAGTCGCCAAGCTGACGACCCCGGACCGCATCTACTGGTGCGATGGTTCGCAGGAAGAGTATGATCGTCTCTGCCAGGAGCTGGTCGACGGCGGCACCTTCACGCGCCTGAACCCCGCCAAGCGCCCCAACAGCTTCCTCGCTCGTTCCAATCCGTCGGATGTCGCTCGCGTCGAAGACCGCACCTACATCTGCTCCAAGACCAAGGAAGAAGCCGGTCCGACCAACAACTGGGCTGATCCGGCCGAGATGCGCGCCACCATGATGGGCCTGTTCAAGGGCTGCATGAAGGGCCGTACCATGTACGTGATCCCCTTCTCCATGGGCCCGCTCGGTTCGAAGATCGCCCAGATCGGCGTCGAGCTGACCGACAGCGCCTATGTCGCCGTTCACATGCGCATCATGACCCGCATGGGTCAGAAGGTGCTCGACGTGCTCGGCAACGACGACTACGTGCCGTGCATCCACTCGGTCGGCGCCCCGCTCGAGCCCGGCCAGAAGGACGTCGCCTGGCCCTGCAACGACACCAAGTACATCGTTCACTTCCCCGAAACCCGCGAGATCATGTCCTTCGGTTCGGGCTACGGCGGCAACGCCCTGCTCGGCAAGAAGTGTCTGGCCCTGCGCATCGCCTCGGTCATGGCCCGCGATGAGGGCTGGCTGGCCGAGCACATGCTCATCCTCGGCGTCAAGAACCCCAAGGGCGAGAAGTCCTACGTCGCCGCCGCCTTCCCGTCGGCTTGCGGCAAGACCAACTTCGCCATGCTGATCCCGCCGAAGGCCTACAAGGGCTGGGAAGTCACCACCATCGGTGACGACATCGCCTGGATCAAGCCGGACGCCAACGGCGAGCTGCGCGCCATCAATCCCGAGAACGGCCTCTTCGGCGTTGCCCCCGGCACCAACGAAGTGTCGAACCCGAACGCTCTCGCCACCCTCAAGGCCAACTGCATCTTCACCAACGTCGCCCTGACCGACGACGGTGACGTGTGGTGGGAAGGCCTCGACGGCGAGACCCCGAAGCACCTGATCGACTGGACCGGCAAGGACTGGACCCCAGATTGCGGCCGTCCCGCCGCCCATGCGAACAGCCGCTTCACCGCTCCGGCCTCGCAGGTGCCGTCGATCGACGCCGCCTGGGAAGATCCTGCTGGTGTTCCGATCTCCGCCTTCATCGTCGGTGGTCGCGTCTCCAAGGCCTTCCCGCTGGTCATGCAGTCCTTCTCCTGGTCGCACGGCGTCTATCTCGCCGCCACCATGGGTTCGGAAGCGACCGCTGCCGCCGTCGGCCAGGCCGCCATGCGCCGCGACCCGTTCGCCATGCTGCCGTTCTGCGGCTACAACATGGCCGACTATTGGGCGCACTGGCTGAACCTCGGCCGCAAGCTGCCGGCCGCTCCGGGCATCTTCCGCGTCAACTGGTTCCGCAAGGACGAGAACGGCAAGTTCATGTGGCCGGGCTACGGCGAGAACATGCGCGCCCTCGAGTGGATTGTCGGCCGCGTCAAGGGCACGGCTGCCGCTGTCGAGAGCCCCTATGGCCTCGTTCCGCGCTACTCGGACCTGAACATGGAAGGCGTCGACTTCCCCAAGGCCAAGTACGACGAGATCGTCAAGGTCGAGAAGGAAAAGGGTCTGGCCGAGGCCGAGGACCAGGTGTCGCACTTCGCCAAGTTCGGCGATCGCCTGCCCAAGGAAATGGAGCTGGAGCGCCAGTTGCTGGTCGCCCGCCTCGAGCGTTCGCCGGCCGTTTGGTCCCTCAAGGACTGATCGATCCGGCAAGCCCAAGGCTTCGCTGACGACATGAAGGACGGCCCTCGGTAACGGGGGCCGTTCTGCTTTATGGCCTACGTCGCACTCCTGATGTCGCCGCCTGCTGACGCTTCCTGTCGTCGCCGGGCGCACAGATGTGACGAGCAAGGGAAACGGAGGCAGACGTGAGCATTCTCAATCGAGCGTGGCATGAGGCGAACCCCATGCCGAAGAACCCGACGCCGGAGCAACGCATGGCCTGGCATGCCGGCCACGCGGCAAACTGCCCGTGTCGTGCCATGCCGGCCGGCGTGATCCGGCTGTTCGTCGACCGCGGCCTGCCGGTTCCCGATCAATTGGCACTTCACAAAACGGCCGACCGGAAGGGGTAGGCTGCATGAAGGAACGGGTTTTTGCGATCTTGTTGGACCGGGCCTCTGATCGATCAAGTAGATAGATCGCGCAGTCGTGATCGCAATAACTAGCACGACCTCAGGATTTTTCTGGAACCTTTTCGGGTTTCAATCATACTTATGTACGGGCCGCCGAAAGGGGCCGTCGTCCGCCTCTGGCGGACCCCGGCTCCGGACCGGACTTCATTTCATTGGCGACGATCCTCTCCGGCCTCGGTTGCAGTTTCAGTTGGCGCCATCGGACGTTTGCGATTTCGGCCTTGTTGAAGACCGTGGAACCGATGCCGCCGCGATAACGTAGGTGGGGGACCATGCGATGGTCTGGGCGGAAAATATTCTCCGCGGCCTGCTGAACAAGCTGGTGACGCGGGGTTCATTTGAAGTTGAACTCTACAACGGAGCGCGCTGGACCTTCGGCGATGGAAGCGGCAAGCGCGTCGTGGTTCGCATCGCCGACCGGAAGGTCGCAGCTGAGCTGATCCGCGACCCGGAGGTCCGGTTCGGCGAACTCTATATGGACGGTCGGCTCGATGTCGTCCAAGGCACGCTCTACGAGCTTCTCGAGCTTTTGCTTCAGCATGGCGTGGGCATGCGCCAGTTCACCGGTCGCAAGCTGTTCCTGATGGCACGCAAGATCAGGCATCTTCTGGTCGGACGTAACACGCTTCTTCGGTCGCGCCGCAACGTCGTTCATCATTACGACCTCAACGCTGCCTTCTACGATCTGTTTCTGGACACGGATCGCCAGTACTCCTGCGCCTATTATGCCGCCCCGGGCATGACGCTCGAGGAAGCCCAGCGCGCCAAGTGCCGCCATCTCGCCGCCAAGCTATTGATCGACCCGGGCATGAGCGTCCTCGATATCGGCTCCGGCTGGGGCGGGCTCGGCCTCTACCTCGCCGAGGTCGGGCAGGCCGGTCGCGTCAAGGGTGTCACGCTGTCTGACGAGCAACTTGCCATCGCCAGAAAGCGCGCCGGCGACAAGGGCTACGACCATGTGAAGTTCGAGCTCGAAGACTACCGCAACACGCGCGGGACCTTCGACCGCATCATTTCGGTCGGCATGTTCGAGCACGTCGGCCCCCAGAACTACGACACCTATTTCCGCAAGGCTGCCGATCTTCTGGCCGACGATGGCGTGTTCATGATGCATACCATCGGCCATACATCGACGCCGGGGCTGACCAACGGCTGGATCACCAAGTACATCTTCCCCGGCGGCCACTTGCCGGCCTTGTCGGAAGTGGTGACCGCCGTCGAGAAATCCGGCCTGATGATGGCCGACGTGGAAGTGCTGCGTCATCATTATGCCGACACCCTGCGCGAGTGGCGTTCTCGCTTCATGGCTCGGCGCGACCAGGCGCTGGCGCTCTACGACGAGCGCTTCTGCCGGATGTGGGAGTGCTATCTGGCCATGTGCGAAGCGGCTTTCCGCTTCCTCGACGTTGTCGTCTACCAGTTCCAGCTCACCCACCGGAACGACGTGGTGCCGATTACCCGCGACTATATCGCCAAGCGGGAGGCTGCCCTGTTCGCGCGCGAGAAAGCGCTGGGCGAGCCGACGGCGGCACGCTCCTGGCGGGACATGGCCACGGTCATCTCGGGCGGATAGGCAAGCCGGCGTCGCTTTGGGGTCTGCCCAACCTCTTCTCATGGCAAGCGAGGTTGGGCAGGTCCGGCACGCCTCGACGCGGTCAGCTCCTTGCCGCCATCCTGCGCGTCAGTTCGTAGAGCGCGATGCCGCTGGTTGTCGCGACATTGAGGCTGTCGAACTCGCCGGCCATGTCGATGCGCACCGTTTCGGCGCTGGACATCTCGATATCCGGCAGGCCGGGCCCTTCCGTCCCCAGGAGCAAGGCCACCGGCCGATCGGTCGG
>JAUVXG010000171.1 GCA_030603685.1 Pleomorphomonas sp. | reverse complement strand
GGCCGACGGGGCGGAGGCGGCGACGCTGTTCGGGCTGATCGAGGCCGAGGTGGCGAGCGTTGCGCTCGACGCCTCGCCGCTGGCGGCGGCCGAGATGGCCTTTGCCGTCGGCGCGCTGGCCGTGGCGGCGCTGGGCATCGACTTTGCCGCCAGCAACGACGCGGCGGCGATCCGCGCCCGGCTGGCGACGGCGGCCGTCGCGGGCGTGGCGGCGGCCTATCCGGCCGACGTGACGGTCGGCGAGTGGCTGTCCGGCCTGACGCTGGACACCGCCGCGGCGTTGTCGCAGGAGGCGGCGAGCCTCAACCCCCTGGTGCGCATCGAGACCGGCGCGCCGCTGCCGGCGGCGCTGCTCGCCTGGAAACTCTATGGCTCGCTCGACAAGATGAGCGACCTGATCGCCCGCAACAAGGCCGGCTCGGCGCTGATGATGCCGACGCAGCTGGTAGCCGTGGCGCCCGACGCATGAGTCTCGAGAAAATCGTCGTCGTTGTGAACGGCCGGGAGTTGCCGGGGCTCACCTCGATCACATGGCGGGCCGGCGCCGAGCATGCGGCGCGGGCGGCCGATGTGGATGTGCCGATGCATGCCTTCGGCGTGGCGCACCCGCTGCGGCTGATCCACCGGGACGATCCGGTGGAGTGCTACGCGAGCGGCACAAAGTTCCTGACCGGGTCGGTGCGCGACCTGACGGGCGACAGCGGCGAGAGCGGCAACGTGCTGAAGATCTCCGTGGTGTCGGCCATGGTGGACTTCATCGAAGGGGCGATCGACCACCCGACCGGCCTCACTGAGAAGCAGGACATTGCCGGCATCGCCAAGACGTTTGCGCCAAAGATGAAGGTGATTGTCAAGACCAAGGCCAAGCTCAAAACCTACGACCTGCATGCGATCCAGCCGGGCGCCAGCATCTTCAAGGAAATCGAGCGGCTGGCGCGGCAGGAGGGATTGCTGCTCTACGACGACGGCGACGCCAACCTGATCATCACCGACCAGCCGGAAGGCCGGCATGCGGGCGGCCTGCAGCGCGGCATCAACTTCAAGGTATCGGGCATCACGCTGTCGGCCTACAACCGGCCATCGGAAACCATCGTACGCGGGCAGAACTCGCGCGGGGCCGGCAAGGGCAGCCTGACGCTGGAAGCGCGGGCGAAGGACCCGGAGGCCAAGCGTGACCGCAAGCGCATCATCGTCATCGACGGCAACTCGACCAAGGCCGGCGTCAAGAAGCGGGCCGAGTGGCAGATGCAGCGCGATATCGGCCGCTCGACCAAGACGACGCCCGATGTGTTCGGTTGGCGTGATGCGGGCGGGCGGCTGTGGTCGCCGAACTTCCTGGTCCATGACGTGGATCCTTACTGGGACATCGACCAGGACATGATCGTGGCAAGCGCCAGCTTCAAGCAGGACGATGGCGGCACCAGCTGCAAGCTGACGCTCTACGATCCGCGCGCCTTCGCGGCGCCGCCGCCGAAGGGCGCCAAGAGTGGCGATCAGTGGAAGGGCGAGGAACCGGACGCGGAGGTGACGGCGGAATGAGCGACCTCGGCGTGCGCATCCGCATCGACCGTGCCTATGAGGTCGGCGGGTTGCTGTACGTCGACGGCAAGGGCATGGCCGGGCAGCGCTTCAAGAAGGTGCTGGTCAACGAGCAGCACGGCATGGCCTCGACGCCGCCGCTTGGCGCCACCGGTTGGGTGACGATGCCGGGCGGGCGTCCAGACCTCGCCTACATCAGCCACATCCAGCACGACGGATATCGGCCCGGCGTGCCGGCCGGCGCGGCGGTGCTCTACAACCAGTTCGGCCAGCTGATCAAGATGTACGACAACGAGGTGACGATCGAGGCCGGCGCCAGCCTGAAGCTCAACGCCGCGTCCGTGGAGATCACCTCGGGCAGCCTGACGCACAATGGCGTCAACATCGGGTCGACGCACGTTCACGGCGGCATCGAGCCGGGTGGCAGCGACACGGAGACGCCACATTGAAAATCACCCCGATCGATGACGGGCAAGACGTCTATCTGGCGCCTGACCTCGTCATGGCCGCCGACGGGCTGACGGCGGATTTCGCCATCGCGCCGCGCGGCACGTCGCAGAACAGCGGCGGCCTCAAGGCATCGAACGGCATCGTCACGGCGGTGATCATGTGCCTGTTTACCGACCGGGCAGCGGACCCGAGCGAACTGCCTGATGGCGTCGAGAACCGTGGATGGCCGGGCGACGCCATTAGCCTGACGCCGGGCAAGCCGGCCAAACCGCTGGGCTCGAAACTGTGGCTGTTGCGCCGCCGAGCTCTGACGGACGGCATACTTCGCCAGGCCGAGGTGTGGGCCGTCGAGGCGATGCAGACGCTGATCGACCAGGGCGCGGCCGTGCAGGCGACGGCCTCGGCGACCCGCAACGGCGCGCGCCGGCTCGACCTCGACGTGGCGCTCTATGGTCGCGACGGCAGCCGCGTCTATGCCGGCAAATTCGGACTGCTGTGGGAACAGGTGATCGCATGAGCTTGACCGTGCTGACGCCCGAGGAATGGGCGCAAAAGAACTGGGCGGCGCTGAAAAGCGCCTACACCGGCACCGACGCCCTGGTCGGCGAGAACAATCTCGCCGTCGAGGCCAAGGTGCGCGGCATGGTCGACAACGCGCTCGACGAGCGCCGCGCATGGACCTACCGGCAGCAGTTCGCGTTTTCCTGCGACAAGGAAGAGCTGGAGCGTCATGGCAAGGAAGTCGGCGTGTTGCAGGCGGCGGCCAGCCGCGCGGCCGGCAGCGTGATGCTGACCGGCGCGACACCCTCGACGACGTACCTTGCCGGGCTGAACTTCCTTTACGGCTCGGTCGCCTACATCTCGATGGACAATGCCACGTCGGACTCGTCGGGCAACCTGACGGTGACGGTGATCGCCGCCGACGTCGGCGCCGCCGGCAACCGTGCTCCAGGCGACGTGCTGACCTTCACCGACACCGGCGACCACCCGGAGCTTTCCGACGATGCTGTCGTGGGTGCCGGCGGCATCAGCGGCGGCGCCGACGCCGAAGATCCCGAGGTGTGGCGCCTCCGGATCCTCGACAAGAAGCGCAATCCGCCGCAGGGCAACAGCCTGGATCGCTACGAGCAGCTCGCCTTGTCGGTGCCGGGCACCCTGAAGGCCTGGGCGCTGCAGCCGGCGCCTGGCTATGCGACGATCTGGGTGCTCAACAAAACCCGGACCAACTACATCCCGACCAGTGGCGACGTCGCCGCCGTGCAGGCCGTGTTCGACGCCAAGCGGTGGATGGGCATCCAGACGGTGGTGGCGCCGGTGGCGCAGGCGATCGACATCACCATTGCCGACCTCGCCAGCGACACGGCGCAGACCCGCGCGGCCATCGCTGCGGGTCTCGCCGCCATGTTCCTGCGCCGCGCCCGGCCCGGACTGCCGGACGGATCGACGGTGTTCTCGCGTTCGTGGATCGGCGAGGCCATCAGCAAGGCGGCCGGAGAGGACTCGCATGTGCTGACGGCACCGGCGGCCGACGTGGCCGTGGCGGCCGGCCATTATCCGGTGCCGGGGACGATCGCCTATGTATGATTGCCCGGAGGGCGCGATCATCCGCGCCAACGCCGCGACGGATGCCTTGTCGGCGCCGAGCGGCGGCGACCTGCTGCCATCCATCCTGGCGCTGCTGCCGCGCGGCACGGCCTGGGGCACCCCCGACGACGCGACGCCTGACCCGCAACGGCTGATGAGCCGCTACTGGGCGGCGCTGGCCGAGGTGATGGCCGATCACTATGGGCGGCTGCATCAGGTGAAGGCGGAAAGCACCAGCGTGACGCTGGTCGCCAGCCTCGAGGATTGGGAAACCGAACTCGGCTTGCCGGACCCCTGCTACGGCGCCAACCAGAGCGTCGAAACGCGGTTGCGCGCCGTACGCGCCAAGGTGATGGCGCAACAGGTCGACTCGCTGGACGACATCGAGTGTCTGGCGACGGCGCTGGGCTACACGGCGCTGGCCGAGCGGGCGGGGTTGCCATTCCGCGTCGGCTCGCGCGTCGGCGACCGCCTGGGCGATCCGGACGGCGCCTGCTGGGTGGTGCTCACCATCTCGTCCTTAGGGCCGTCCGTGCCCTTCCGCGCCGGCAACAACCGCGTCGGCGATCGCCTGCTGGATTTCCCGCAGGCTTCCGACCTCGAATGCATCCTGGAGGCGGCCAAGCCGGCCGAGTGGATGATCCGTTACGACTATGCCCACGGGCTGCGCCTCGTCACCGAAAACGGGGTGCAGGTCGTCGAGGGTGGCAAGCGCGTCTATGAGGTGATCTCGTGAAATACAATCCGCCCTACGGCTCGACCGATCCTGACGCATCCTACGTGCAGGGCGACGAGGGCGCCGGCATCCTCGGATCGCTGACGCCCAAGGAGGCCTTCGAACATCCGCAACGGGAGATCGTCCACGTCATCGAAGAGGCCGGCCTGACGCCGAGCGCCTCCAACCTGACGCAGCTTTATACGGCCATCACGACGATCGTCACCAACGCGATCGCGGCAGCGACGCTGGCCGTGGCGAGCGTGGCGGAAATCCTGGCCGGTACGGCGCAAAAGGTGGTGCGCGTCGACCGGCTGTGGGGCGCCGGCGCCTTCGTGACGCTGACCGACGCGTCGACGATCGCGCTGGATCTTTCGGCCGGTATCAATTTCAGCGTGACGCTCGGCGGCAATCGGACGCTGGCTAATCCGACCAATGCCAAGGCCGGCCAGAGTGGCGCCATCAAGGTAACACAGGACGGCACCGGCGGCCGGACGCTAAGCTTCGGCAGTTCCTATAAGTTTTTCGATGGTTTGGTGCCGGACCTCAAGACCACGGCCGGCGCGGTGAACAGGCTTAGTTACCTGGTTCTCGACGACGGCACAGTGGAAATCACCTATGTCAGGGGGCTCGCATGATCCCCTGTCTTGGCGTGTTGCCGCCGGAAAGCATCATGCCGTTCCCACTGGTCACGGCGCCGAGCGTGTCGGCCGAGGGGGCCACCGATCTTGCCATCCCCGCCTGGGTGCGCAACGTCGGGCGATATAGCCTTCTTGTGAAGGTGGTAGGCGGGTGGGGCGCGTCGAACGAAAAGGGCGAGTTGGCCATCCTGGATGCATCCAGCACCAAGATTCTGAGCATCAAGGACGAGTTTGCCATTTCGCCCGTTCCCTTGTCTGCCGACCGATGGATTGGGTCTACATACACGGCCGGTATCACCTCTCTTACCAGTGCCAGCCTTTCACCAACGCATGGGACATGGTTCCTGGTCGAAGGGCTAAGCGGCGCTGCGACTGTTCGATTGACCGGCGCCCCGGCCGCCGTTTCCAACCCAACGACATTCACCGGACTATCGGTCCTTGGCCTCGGTCGCGGTCGGCGCGATCCGCCGAACCTTGCCGACATTCTCGCCATCTTCGACTCCACCGACCAGCTTTTGCGGGTGATCGTATCATGACGCTCTATCTCAAGACGACCGATGGCTACGCGGTTTGGTCCGGCGAGCCGATCGATGGCGTGCGCCATCCCCTGTCGATCGAGACGACCTGGTCGGCCGAGGATCTCGCGGCGATCGGGCTTTATGTGCCCCTACCGCCCGCCGCGGTGCCGGAAGGCAAGGTTTCGACGGGTATGACCGTCGAGGACGTCGGCGGCGTGCCGGCCTATGTGCATCAGGTCCGCGACCGGACGCTGGCCGAGACCACCGAGGCGGCGCGGCGCCTCGTCGCGGCGCATATCGACGCCGTGGCCGGCGAAAAGGGCTACGACAGCGGCGCCACGTGCGCGGGCTACGCGACGTCGTCGGTCACCAAATGGGCGGCCGAGGCCGCCGCCTTCATCGCTTGGCGCGATGGCGTGTGGGTCGCGGTGTTCAATCTTCTCGCCGAGGTGGAGACCGGGACGGCCTCGGTGCCAACGGCGGCAGAGCTGATCGCATCCTTGCCCGAGATCAACTGGCCGGCGGCCTGAGGAGCGCACTATGGCGAACAGCTCGGTCGAAATCTCCGACACCACGGCCATGGCTGCCAAGGCCGACAAGGATATGGCAAACGTGGCGCCGTCGGCCGTGGCTGCGCTGGTCGGCAAGGTGCTGTTCGCCGAAGCATTTGGCGACACGCCCGTGCCGGTCGGTCTGGTCCTGCGCCCGGTTGAAGCGGGCTCGACTATCTACACGCTGGTGTTGACAACCCTGGAGTAAATCATGACCGACCTGATGATCGGACTGCGCCAGCTGGATGAAGCGGGCGCGGCCGTCAATCCCGCGACCGCCGAAGGCCAGCTGCGCCACGAGACGCATGCGATGACAAATGAGGTCGTCACCGTGGAGACCACGGCGGCGCCGATTGCCACGCTGCTCGGCTATGTGGTGCCGTCATGGGTGACCGCCTGCCGGCTTTATCCCGGCAAAACCGGCCGCATCGCCTATTCCTGCGACGGGACCGACCCGGCATTTGTCGATGGCGACCAGACGCACGGCGCGCCGGTGGATGCCTTTTACCACGGCCATCTCATTCCAGGTGCCGCCAGCGTCGCGGCGCTGCGCCTGGTGGCAGAGACAGGCGATACCGCCGTCACGATCGAGCTCATCGGCTGAGGGGGCGCGCCATGTTTTTCAAACTTGGGCTCAGGCTCACCGACGCGAACGCCCCAAGAACGGGGGTTGCCGCTCGCCTGCTTGTGCTTCTTCTTGCCATAGGAGTACTCTGACATGGCCGGTTGGTTCAATAAAACGCTGTCGCTTTCTTCGGTGTTCAGCACAATTGCCGGATGGATTGAGCTACCCAACGGCAAGACTGTACCCGCCCACGGCGCGATCCTCACTGATCCCACCACAGGCGGCCCCGTCGATCTCACTCAGGCAGTGCAGGATGCACTACCTGACAAACTGACACTCACGCGGTCCATGACCGAGAACGGCGAGGTTTTCGCTGTCCCGGTCGATGGATTTGCGAGCTTGAGTTTGTCGGTAACGTCTATCCCGTCAGGATGCACTTTCAGAGTCAAGGTGTCCAACGACGGTGGCATCTCCGATTGGCAGGATCTGCGGGGCGTGACCGGTGCGTCGGGCGCGACGCTGCTTGGCTCTACTGGCTCTAGCCAAGGTCTCTACACCTTTCCAATCGCGGGGAAAGGTAATGCGGTACGTGTGACCCTCGAAGGCACATGGACCGGTACTTTTACCTGCTTTGCCACCCTGCATCGTGAGCCGTCTGGCATAGTCCAGGGCGGTGTCGCTGTACACGGAGCCGGGGCTCATGGGACCATAGCCACCATCAATCCGGTTAAAGTCGCATCTCGTGCTCGATCGTCTTTGAGTGCGGTCAGCGACGGTGCGTTGGCCGACATCGTTGGCACCCTTGAGGGTGCGCTCGTTATGCGACCCTACACGATACCGGAGAAAGAGTGGTCGTATGCGTCCCCGTCTGGAGGAATCACTGACACGGCGGACGTCCAGATGAAGGCCTCCCCCGCAGGGAGCGACAGACTCTATCTGACTGGGCTGATCGTGGAAAATGCTCATGCGTCGGCTGGCACAGAGTATTCAGTCAAAAGCGGGGCGTCCACTATTTTCCGTGGACACATTGGTCCAGGTCAATCAAGGGAGCTCTCTTTTGCGAATCCACTACGGGGCAATGCGGCGACGCCGCTGCTTTTTGCGGTGGGGACTGCCTCGACGATTTACGTCAATGCAACTGGGTTCACAGCGCCATGACCGCCGCTTTGAAAGCCATCCAGCCGGGTCACTTTGGGATGCACGTCACGCGACCGACGCCGTATTCCTCGCCGCCCACGACGCCAATGCATGCGGAACTCGGATACGATGCGATCCGGCTTTGGGACACAAACACAAGATGGGGCGGATTGGAGACTTCCAAGGGCGTCTTTTTTTGGGACAGGATAGACGACTATTTGCTTAATAAGCTGCCAGACGGCGTTGACGTGCTCTTGACGCTCGGTCAGCCCCCCGGCTGGGCGGTTGGTACGGGTCAGTCGGACGGCGGCTATAACCCGGTTCCGCCGACAAGCGACCAAGATTGGATTGATTATCTGACCGCAGTTGTCACTCGAAATCTCACAGTTTGGGGTGGGGCGGTTACCGCCTATGAAGTTTGGAACGAACCAAATTTGCCGTTTTTCTACAACGGTTCCATTGTACGTCTCGTCGAGCTGACGACGCTTGCATCGCAAACAATCAAGGCGTTGCAGCCTGATGCATTGATTGTGAGCCCGTCGATAACAAACATGTCCACTGGCTTGACGTACCTATGTGCGCTTCTGGATGCCGGTCTTGCGCCGCATGTCGATGTGATCGGCGTGCATTTATACACGTCTCCATCCCCTCCGGAGACGCAAATTTCGATGTCCGAATATGTGCGCGAGCTACTAGATAGTAGAGGCGTGGCTCATCCCGTCTGGAACACGGAAAGCACACAGCTCGATTACTACGACGAGGATGGCATATACCAGCCATTTGATACCTCAGCTGTTGCGATGGGCCAGGATCAATCTAGCGCCTACATCGCTCGTCAGGTCCTTAGCGGGGCGATTGCAAGTGTCGACCGCTCTTATTACTACGCCATGGACAATACGTCGTCCGCCATGCGGATCATCGACTTGGAAGCCCCGGGCGAAGTGACGCCGGCGGGGCTTGCCTATCAATATGTTGTCGGCCTACTTAAGGGCGGGAAGATCGGGCGATATCGCCGGTCTGGTCCATTACATCAATGCGAGATTGAGACGGCTGCCAAAAAGGCGGCGCGGGTCTATTGGTGCGGCAGCGGTCAGACGATTGAGATCGATGTCTCCGCATATTCGGATGTTTTGGACGTGCTTGGCGCCGAGGCCACTGCGGAGGGCGGACTCGTGACGGTGGGTGGGTCTCCAATCTTCTGCTTTGGATAGGCTCCGCCCCTTCATCGAATGTACGTGATAAACGCCGCCGTTTATGACCTGCCGCGGTCGAGGTCCTGGAGCCTCTCCATGTAGAGTAACCGGGCCTCGACCGCTTCCCGAATGAACTTGGCGCGGCCCTTCTCGCCAACCAAAGCGTCGATCTTATCGAGCGTTTCCTTGGGAAAGCGCACTGTCGTGGCGTCCATGTGGAGCGGCGGGCGGCCCATAGCAACGTTCATCTCCGGCGGGTTCTGTTAACCAAGTCTCCGCTGAAGGCCTGAATAAACGGTTGCGCGATCTTGCGTCAATAAACGATGGCGTTTATAAACGACGGTCTATCGAGGTTTCGATGCACATGTCTGAAGAAATCGAGGAAGCGCTGGAACTGGCAGCCGGAATGCGGCTTCGGTCAGAGATGAGCGCCCATCAAAGCGTTTCTCGCCGCGATACGGCTGTGACGCGCAAGCAGATCCTTCTCTTTCTAGAGAGCCTCGATGCCGACATGACAGTCGGGGAAATCCGCGAACAACTGGAGAGCTGACCATGACCAAGATGCGAGCCAAGATGCGCGTTCACTCGGTACTGCCGTTTCCTTCTGCCGATGGCAGTGTTTTGCAGGAGCGGCTGATGCTGTCGTGCGTCGCCAAGAACAGCGCCTATCCTGCCGACGGCAGTGACGAAGACAACACCTTTGCCAAGTTTTCGCCGTCCGGCAGCCTCGACATGATGATTGCCAATCCGGCGCTTATCGGGGCCTTCGCGGTCGGCGACACGTTTTACGTCGACTTCACGCCGGTACCTGTCGGCTGAGGCCAGTCGACCGCTAACGCCAGCCAAAGAATGTACGTGCCGCCGCCGATGGACCCCCCCCGGCGGCGGCCTCAATCTAGAGCCTCATGGTCGCGTGGTTGAAGCTGTCGGCGACCAGCTTTCCAGCGTCCACGCGTGGGTGAACGTAGATCTCCAGAAAGACGCCGGAGCTGCGCCACTCGCCGGCCGCCATGGTGGTCCGGATATCGCAGCCCATCTCGATCGCCGTGGTGGCGAAGGTGTGCCTGCCGCATAGGTGCGGCGACTTGTAAGGGATCTCGGCTCGCTCACAGATGGCCGCTATTCGCTCATTGACGGCGTGACGGGCGGTATAGCGGAACACCCTGTCATCCGGCTTGGTGCCGCCCTTGAGGCGCCTAAGGCGTTCTGCGACATCGTCGGTGAGATATCGAAGTGAGTTGGTGCCCGTCTTCGTCCTGGTCAGC
>JAUVXG010000238.1 GCA_030603685.1 Pleomorphomonas sp. | reverse complement strand
GACGTGAATTACGGCTGGCTCTTGCGCTACATGCACGCCAATGGCGCCTCGATGTTCTTCATCGCCGTCTATATCCACATCTTCCGCGGCATGTATTACGGCTCCTATAAGGCGCCGCGCGAGGTCCTGTGGATCCTCGGCGTCATCATCTACCTGCTCATGATGGCCGCCGCCTTCATGGGCTACGTACTGCCCTGGGGGCAGATGTCCTTCTGGGGCGCCACCGTCATCACCAACTTCTTCACGGCGCTCCCCATCGTCGGCCAGCCGATCCAGACGCTGCTGATCGGCGGCTTCTCGGTGGACAACGCCACGCTCAACCGCTTCTTCTCGCTGCACTATCTCCTGCCGTTCCTGATCGCCGGCGTCGTGGTGCTGCACGTCTGGGCGCTGCATGTCGTCGGCCAGAACAACCCGCTCGGCATCGACGTCAAGAACGACAAGGACACCGTGCCCTTCACGCCCTACGCCACGTCCAAGGACGTGCTGTGGATCGTGCTGTTCATGATCTTCTACGGCTGGTTCGTCTTCTATCAGCCGAACTTCCTCGGCCATCCCGACAACTATATAGAGGCCAACCCTCTGTCGACGCCGGCCCACATCGTGCCGGAATGGTACTTCCTGCCGTTCTACGCCATCCTGCGCGCCATCGACTTCAATATCGGGCCGATCGATTCCAAGCTCGGCGGCGTGCTCGCCATGTTCGGCGCCATTGCCGTGCTGGCCTTCCTGCCCTGGCTCGACACCTCCAAGGTGCGCTCGGGCCGCTTCCGGCCGATCTTCAAGGTTGCCTTCTGGGTGTTCGGCGTCAACGCGCTGTTCCTCGGCTACCTCGGCTCGCAAGCGACCGACGCCATCATCGCCGGCCTGCAGGCGGTCAGCTGGGCCAAGCTCAGCACCTTCTACTATTTCGCCTACTTCCTGGTGATCCTGCCGGTGCTCGGCTACATCGAGAAGCCGAAGCCGCTGCCGGTGTCGATCAACGACGCGATCCTGGCGAAATCGGCCACCGGTTCAGCCCACTGACGCCCGACGGAGAGAAATCATGACTGCCAAGATGATCCGTTGGGCCGCCGCCGCTCTTGCCGCCGGCATGGCCCTCACGGCCACGATCGCATCCGCCGAAGAAACGGTCGAGTATCCCCTGGTCAAGCCGACCCGCCAGGAATGGTCCTTCGCCGGCATCTTCGGCCGCTACGACCAGGCCCAGCTGCAGCGCGGCTACCAAGTCTACAAGGACGTCTGCTCGTCCTGTCACGCGATGAGCTACGTCAAGTTCCGCAACCTCGCCGACGAGGGCGGACCGGGCTTCACCGAGGACGCGGTGAAGGTGCTCGCGGCCACCTACGCCATCGAGGCCGGCCCCAACGATGCCGGCGAGATGTTCGAGCGGCCGCGCCTGCCGTCCGATCCGTTCCCTTCGCCCTTCCCCAACGACAACGCGGCCCGCGCCGCCAATGGCGGCGCCCTGCCGCCCGACCTGTCGCTGATCGCCAAGGCGCGTGCCGTCCATCGCGGCTTCCCCTGGTTCGTGTTCGACATGTTCTGGCCCTACCAGGAGCAGGGACCGGACTACATCGCCTCGCTGCTCACCGGCTACCAGGACCCGCCGGAAGGCGTGGAGGTGCCCGAAGGCACCTATTACAACCCGCACTTCATCAATGGCGTGTCCCTGCGCATGCCGCCGCCGCTCGACGACGACCTCGTCGAGTACTCCGACGGCACGCCGCAGACCAAGGAACAGTATGCCAAGGACGTGTCGGCCTTCCTGATGTGGGCGGCCGAACCCCACCTCGACGCCCGCAAGGAACTGGGCCTCAAGGTGATGCTCTACCTGATCATCTTCGCCGGCATCCTCTACTTCGTGAAGCGGCAGGTGTGGCGCGGCGTCCCGCACTGACCTCTTTTCTTGCTCCGAAATGCGAAAAGGGCCCTTCACCGGGCCCTTTTCTCGTGGTGCGCCATAAATCGGCTTGTCGCGTCAAATCGCCCCGATCGCCCGCCGGAAGAAGTCGCGCATGTCGCCGATCTCCGCCAACGTGATGGTGTGGCCGACGCCGGGATAGAGATGGAACTCCGCGTCGAACCCGGCCGCCTCATGGAGGGACCGCGCCGTGTCCCAGCGATCGAGCGGCGTCTTGCCGAACAGCCTCATCACCAGCTCGCGCTCCCGATCGTCGTAGCTGTCGGAGTAAGGCACCGAGTCGTTGGTGTCCTGGTCGCCGATGAAGAAGAACATCGGCACCTTGCGCACCGCCGACAGGTCGATCGGCTGACCGGTCAGTTCCACCACGTCCGAAATGCCGGCGGGATAGGTGAGCGATTCATCGCGCCAGCGCTCGGCCGGGGCAATGGGCCAGCCACCGGGCGAGCCGACAACGACCGCCTTAACCCGCTCGGGATGCAGCATCGCGAAGCGATTGACGAACATGCCGCTCGCCGAAAAGCCGGCCAGGAGCACCTTGGGTTCGACCTGACGCCCCGCATCGCGCAGCCGGCGCGACGCATCGTCGATCATGGCGATCAACTGGAGATCGAGCCGGCGCAGCCCGTCCGCATCGGTCGTCAGGCAATCGCGGTCAAGCGCATGGGTATAGATGCGGTCATGTCGGCTCGGTCGCGGAAACGTCGGAACGAGGATGGCGACATCCATGCCGGAAAAGACGATGTGCCCCAAGAAGCTCATCTCCGCCGCCGACCGCCGGTGAACCGAAACGTCGTCGTCGGTGTGGCCAGTGTTGTTGGGCAGAACCAGGATGAAGATCGGGCGCGGGCCTGTCTCGCCCGGCTCATGGAGATAGTAGCTCCAGGAGAACCCGTCGCTCTCGTTGGCCGGCACCTCGGTCGTGCGGAAACCATAGCGGAGCAACAGGATCGCCCCGGCGGCGACGACGGCAAACACCACCAACATCGACGCCCGAATGGCCGTCCGCACGCTCCGCCTCATAGCGGCCCCTCCGGTTTGGTTGCGTCGTAGTCCTCGCACAGCCTGGGGTCAATCCGGCCAAGACCGGACCGCGATCACGGGATCGGCGGTGAGGTGGGGCAACGCGCCTGTTGCGATGCCGGCTCCGGATGTCTACAACGGGCCGTAACTTCTTCGGGAAGCCCTTCCATGAATCTGGCCGACACCATTCGCGCGATCCCCGACTATCCCAAGCCGGGCATCATCTTCCGCGACATCACCACCCTCCTCGGCAATGCCCGGGCCTTCCGGCGCACGGTCGACGAACTGGTGCAGCCCTGGGCGGGCGGCAAGATCGACAAGGTGGCCGGCATCGAGGCGCGCGGCTTCATCCTGGGCGGCGCCGTCGCCCACCAGCTCAGCGCCGGCTTCGTGCCGATCCGCAAGAAGGGCAAGCTGCCGCACGAGACGGTGTCGATGGTCTACAGCCTGGAATACGGCGTCGACGAGATCGAGATGCACAAGGACGCCATCCTGCCGGGCGAGCGCGTCCTCTTGGTCGACGACCTGATCGCCACTGGCGGCACGGCCAGCGCCGCCGCCAAGCTGATCCGCCAGATGGGCGGCGAGCTGGAAGCGGCCTGCTTCATCGTCGACCTGCCGGCGCTCGGCGGGGCCGACAAGCTTCGCGCCCTCAACGTCAATGTGCGAACGCTGATCGCCTTCGAGGGCGAGTAACCCCTTGGCCTTGCGTGGCGGCTTCGTCGGTCGCAGCGCAAGGCGGCCCATTCCATGACCGACATTCCGACCATAGATCTTTCCGGCCAGACCATCGATCAGGCGGCCCTCACCCGCCTGCTTGAGATCGGCGAGCCGCGTCGCCTTGTCGGCGCCGATCTCGACGGCCTCGTCTTCGGCGAAGTCGATCTCTGCGGCTGGCAGTTCGATGGCTGCAACCTTTCCCACTGCAAGCTCGTTCGCACCCGGCTTGCCGACAGCAGGTGGTCGGCCTGCAAGGCCGCCTTCGCCGACTTTGGTCGTGCCGATCTGGTCGATGCCGAGATCGTTTCGTCCGACTTCAACAATGCCACGTTCCGTCAGGCCATACTGACCTCGGCCGCCTTCCACCGCTCCAAGCTGACCGGCGCCGACTTCACGGACGCCCGCACCGTCGACGTCACGCTGGAGGAAGTGCTAGCCATCGACGCACGTCTGCCGAAAGCGTCCTTCCGCGACCAGACGCTCAGGCAGGTCGATCTCTCCGGCGCGCTGCTCGAAGGCGCCGATTTCCGCGACGTGACCTTCGAGGACTGCAGCCTGCGCGACGCCCAGCTCATGCGCGCCCGCTTCGAGGGGGCCGATCTGCGCGGCGCCGATCTCGGCGGCATCCGCCTTGGCGACGCGTCGCATTTCCGGGGTGCCATCATTTCCCGCGCCCAAGCGACCGACCTCCTGAAGGAGCTCGGGCTCAGGGTTCTGTGAAGACGCTCACGGCTCGGGATAAACGCCCTTCAGCACCATGTCGAAGTGGCCGCGAACCACCTCGTTGCAGGCGCAGGCCATCTTGGCGAGATGGTCGTGGTCGAGCACCGTCAGGCGCCCTCTCTGCGTATCCACCACCCCTTCCGCCTTGAAGCGTCCGATGACGCGCGTCGTATAGCTTCGGCCGACGCCGAGTAGTCCGGCAAGCTGGTCCTGGGTCAGCGTCAGCTCGTCCGAGCCGGTGCGCTCGCTGGCGGCCACCAGCCAGCGCGCCGCCCGCTGTTGAATGGTGTGGGCCGCGTTGCACGCACTGGCCTGGAACACCTGGGCCAGAAGACAATCGGCATAGCGGTTGAACAGCGAGTCGATGGTTGGTTCCTGGGCCTTGAGATCCTCGAGATCGCCGAGCGCGATCCGGGCGAAGGTGCCGCCGAACAGCACGACGGCCAACGCGAAGGCCGGCAGATGCCCCCGACTGACGATGCCGCCAACGGCCCCCTCCCTGCCGATCAGCGCCGTTTCCACCTCTCGTCCGTCGCCGAAGGTGACACGATAGGAGGCCATGGCACTGCCGATCGGGAAGTAGGCCCATTCCACTCGTGTGCCGGGCGTCTGCAGCGTGCGACCAACTTCGCCCGCCCAGGGATGAAGATGCGAAACCAGACGTTCCCGTTCCCGAGGGCGCAACGCATCGATGAGATTGTTGCCGGTTTTGCCCTCAAACGTCGAAATCGCCGCCATACGTGTTCCTACCGACGTAAAAAACGCGAAAGACTTTCACTCTGTGTTCAGTATTGGACATACAGTGAGCTCCCTCGTCAGTAAAATCCATAGTCTCAAAGCAGGAATAATTTCAAGCGGCTGCGGAAGCGCGAGGTGGATACATGACCGGCGGCAAACGAATTCTCGTCCTTGAGGACGAGCCGCTGATCGCCATGGACCTCGAAGATCTTCTGTCGTCCAAGGGATTCACGGTGGTCGGCCCGTTCTCGACGGCCGCCGCAGCTCTCGAAAGCCTTGGCGAGGCGCCGCTTCACGCCGCCCTGCTCGACATCTATCTCTTCAACGGAACGTCCTTCGACGTCGCCCGCGAAATGCGGCGCCGGGGCGTCCGCTTCGCCTTCATGACAGGCCTGGTGGCACCCGACGTTGTCCCCACCGATCTCATGGGCTCGCCCATCATCCTGAAGCCCTATAACGAGAAGGAACTGCTCGCCTTCCTGTCGACCGAGCTTCCCGATCAGATGAGCCACGAGCCGGGGTGATACGCCAGTCTTTCAGCCGGCCACACAGCAAAAAGCCCTCCGGAGATTTCTCTCGGAGGGCTTTAGTTTCATCAGAAGAAAACCTCCACCTATGGTGGAGGATTGGATGGGTTCTACACAGTATAAAAGAGACCTCCGTGCTTGGGCCACAAAGTGGGTCAAGAACGGAGGTTATAGTGGATGATAACCAT
>JAUVXG010000274.1 GCA_030603685.1 Pleomorphomonas sp. | reverse complement strand
GGAGCGCCCCTTGCCCCAGGCCGTAAGACCGCCAGCGGCGAGAAGCCGAACATAGTCCGACGCGCCGGCCGGCGACGCCGACGTCTCGGCGGCGAACGCCACACTGGCCCGCACCGGTCGGCCGGTAACAGCCACTTCCGGGCCAGCCGGGCCACAGACGATACGTCGGATGCGCGCATCGCCGGAACTCAGCGTGACCTCAAGGGGCAGCTCCAAAGCATCGGCGCCAGGGATGGCGAGCCCGCTGACGATGAAGCGCGTGGCGATGCGAATGCTGGGAATGCCGACGACGCCATCCTCACCGCCAATCAGCACCGCCGCCGAGGCCTTCTCCGACACCATCGTCAGACTGACCGCATCGACGCCGGTGGTTGGTGACCTCAACTCGACGCTGATGGCGCCCTGCGCGAGACGGGCGCGCATGACCGCCTGAATGAACTCCAGGGGACGGAGTGGCGCTGCAAGCGTCAGGTCGACGCCCTCTCCGCCCAGACTGATCACGCCGGAAAACGGCAAGGTCGTCTCGTCCTTCGCCCCACTGCCGGCGAGGCGACGAAGGATGTCCAGGACACTCGAAGCCTCCGCCGAACGCCTGGCATCATTGCGGTAAAGAGCAGCAAGCGCCGTCAGCAACTCTGCCGGCGTGAACGACGCTTCGGCCACCGCCGCCACATCGGCTTCGGCGCCACCCTCGCGCGTGGCGAGGACGTGGCCAAGCTCCGCGACGAGGTCGGCGACGCGGAACGTCGCTTGGCCGAGCATGGCCCGCTCGCCGACGGTGAGCGCACCGGTCGCCCCGAACAAGCGCGCCTCGATGGCCGACGGCACCATGGGCAGCTCCGGCATGGCCGTCGTCCGTTCGGTAAGGGCGGCGACGCCCGCCCGCGACGCCATGGCCGTGGCGACGATGGTTCTGCGCCCCAAACCGACTGGCGTACCAAGCAAACTGCGAGCGGTTGCCGAAACGGTGACGCGTACGACCTCGCCCGGCCCTCCGACAAAGACGAGACCGGATGGACCAGGGAGCGCCTTGCCCCGCTCTGTGGTGACGACAATGTCGGCGCCGTTCGCGAGGGCTCTGGCAGCGTTGGCCGCAGCCGCAATCGGAGCCTCCGGTGCCTTCGCTGCCGCCAGAGCCGCGGTGGCGGCGGCTTCGCCGGCAAACCGGCGGGTCTCCGACACGCGAATCCAATCGGTCGCCACGATCAAAGACAGCGCGCCAAGCACGGCGACGCCGGCTACGGCGCCCGCGGCAACCGGCCTCGGCAAGGAGCGGAAGGGGGCGATAAAGCTTCTGAGCAACAAATCTGGAAAGACCAATGGCGGGGTTTGCGCGACTATTGCCCGAATTATCTTCCGAGCGGTTAACTCGTCCGCGAAAGAGTCGGCCAACCTAAGTTTTTGCCGGACTGTACCCGTGCGGACCTGACAAAACGTCGCCAACGGCCTATGGATGACACGGCGCAGGAAACGCCCAACGAGTCCCCGAAGCGGCAGTACCGCCGCTGGACGAGGACCGACACAGTTCTGTTGTCACGCATCCGCTCGCCCTCACAGAAGACTTGTGTTTGCAAGGGGATGCGTCAGGAGGAAACATGCTCAAGGCCATCGACCCGCTTCTCAATCCCGACCTTCTCTACGTGCTGGCTTCCATGGGCCACGGCGATACGATCGCCATCGTCGACAGCAACTTCCCCATTCACTCGGTGGCGCAGGAGACCGTTTACGGCCATCCGCTGCGTCTCGACGGCGTATCGGCGCCGCGTGCGGCCCGGGCGGTGCTATCGGTCCTGCCGCTCGACACCTTCATCCCCACCGCGGCCTTCCGCATGGAAGTCGTCGGAGAGCCGGAAAAGTGGACCGACGTTCAGCACGAGTTCCAGCAGGAAGTCTTCGATGCCGAGGGGCCGACGTTCAAGCTGGGAGGCATCGAGCGCTTCGCCTTTTATGAGGCGGCCAAGAAGTCGTTTGCCGTGCTTCAGACCGGCGAGGGACGCCTCTATGGCTGCTTCCTTCTCACCAAGGGCGTGATTCCGCCGAAGGCCTGACATCAAGCGCCCGAAGCGGCCCGAGATATCGCTTTCACGTGTTCCCCAGGATCCGACGCAATCGGAAAGACCCGAGTGTTTCGTCGCGGAGGGCCTCGGCTTCTTCGCAAGTCGACAAGAGACCAACGACATGACCGATACCCAGAAATCCGGCGTTGCCATCCTCGGCATCTTCGCCGTCGACGTCACGTTCCTCGCTCCCCGCTTGCCGGCCGTCGGCGAAACGCTGGCCGGTTCCGGTTTCGTCATGGGACCGGGCGGCAAGGGATCCAACCAGGCGGACGCGGCAGCGCGGGCCGGCGGCAAGGTCAGCTTCATCACCAAGATTGGCCAGGACGCCTTCGGTGACATCGGCCTCAAGACCTGGGCCGAGGCCGGCGCCACCGCCCGCGTGCAGCGGATCGACACTCACCCGACCGGTTCGGCTTTCATTTTCGTCAACGACGCCAATGGCCAGAACGCCATCATCGTCTATGACGGCGCGTCGGGCACGCTCTCGCCGGATGATCTCGACCTCGAACGGGAAACGATCGCCGGGGCGAAAGTGTTCGTGACGCAACTCGAGCAGCCGATCGACGCCGCCCTGCGCGGTCTCCAGATCGCCCGCGCCGCCGGCACGATCACCGTGTTCAACCCGGCACCGGCCACGGCCTTCCCGGACGAGATCTATCGCCTCTCCGACTATATCGCGCCCAATGAAACGGAAGCGGCCATGCTGACCGGCATTGCGCCGGGAACGGTGGACGACGCCCGCAAGGCAGGCGACGCCCTTCTCGCCAAGGGTGCCAGGAACGCATTGATCACGCTCGGCGGCAATGGCGTTCTGCTGCACAACGCGACGCAATCGGTGCATCTGCCGGCGCGCGCTGCCGGCGAGGTAATCGATACCACAGGAGCCGGCGACGCTTTCCTTGGCGGCTTCTCCGCGGCGCTTTCCAAGGGGCTCGACCCGGTCGAAGCGGCCCGCTACGGCTCGGCGACGGCCGGCATTTCGGTGACGCGGCGCGGCGCGGCCGCGTCGATGCCAACGGCAGCCGAGATCGAAGCCTTCCTCAAGGGCTGACGAAGGCCCTCACCTGGGGAACAACGGCTTCAGCGTGCGATAGAGATCGCGATAGAGCGGAAGGCGGGCGGCAAGCGCCGCCTGTCGTTCGGCGTCGGGCAGGATGACGTCGCGCAACTCCGGCTTGACGCAGACCTCGGCGACTGTCTCGCCGGTCACTGCCAGCCGGGCAAGCCGTGCGACGCCGAAAGCCGGGCCACGCTCGCCTCCGGCGTAACGCCGGATCGGACGGCCAAGAGCGCTTGCCACCACCTCCATGACGAAGCGACCACGACTGCCGCCACCGACGGCAGCCAGCGTCGACGGCACCGGACCGGCGGTTTCCAGGGCCGCCACGGCATCGACGAGCGTGAATGCCATGCCCTCGACGGCCGCCTGCAGGAGATCGAGGCCGTCGGCGCCGCCGTCCATGCCGAAGAACACACCGCGCGCTGCCGGATCGTCGTGCGGCGTCCGTTCGCCTTGCAGATATGGAAGGAAGGTAACTGGAGAAATGGCCCGTCCCCGCTCCGCCACGGCCTCAAGCGCTGCGCCGAGGTCGGGCACTCCGATAACGCCGGCCGTCCAGGCCATGACCGAGGCGCCGTTGAGCATGGCCGCCATCTGGAACCATCGGTCGGGCAGAGCATGGGCGAAAGCATGAACCAGAGC
>JAUVXG010000010.1 GCA_030603685.1 Pleomorphomonas sp. | reverse complement strand
GCACGGATCCACCGTCTATTTTGAATTTTAATTTCGGGTCCATAAAGTTGATGACGCTGAATTTGCTCTCATCTTCAAATGACCTATCCCTAGTCATAAATATAATGTCAATCGACTTAGATTTACACCGCACTCCAAGCCCATATTCATCAGCCCCGGTGAATGCGTAATGCAAGGCTTCGCCGTCAAACTCGCCCCCGCTGGAATTATAGACCCATTGAGAGTGGGCCGGGGCAACGCCTAATGCAGCGGCGGCTAACCCAATAATCCAAAAAAGACGCATCACTACCTCCCTAACCAGTTTAACGCGACTATAGCGCGGCCTGCACCAGTTTTCTCGATCTTTTTCACGCATCTGTCATTGGCCGAGGTTTCATATTTATCAACCCGCCTATTGACGTATGTTTCCTTTTATGCAACTTATCCCCATCGCCGCCGCCGATCTGCCCGCCGGGCACGAAGACGCGGCAGGCAGATGGAGACGACGATGCATTTCTTCACGCCGATCGGCCATCCCGATTTGAAACGCAAGCCGACGCCCGGCAAGCGGCGGTTGGCCGTCCAGCCCTTCGGCATCCCGAGCCGGGAGGCCGATCGCGACCAGCGGAGCCGGATGAACGTCGACCTTCCTATTTTGCATCCGAAGTGGTCGGTCATTCACGATGCCAACGGCCGTCGCATCTGTCGTCAACCGTTCATCACGCATCCGGGTCGATGAGGTTTCGCACGATTCCGGCAAGCTTCAGCAAGTTCAGCCGAAGTTGTCGGACCTCACCGCGCAGTTGATCGACGCTACCGTCGAACGCCTCGGTCCAATTCTTCTCGTCGAGCAGTTCGTTGATGGCAAGGAGCTGCGAATTCTCGTCAGTCGCCATTTTGGTCCCCCGTGAAGTGGCGGTTGATGAAGGGTGCCGGGCGCTTACGACGCCCGGCACCAACAACCATAGCACGAAGACGCGGAAATCCGCGTGATGGAGATGACGATGTGGGGCAAGCCGCGCAAGGACGAGATGGACGCCGCGCTCGACGCGTTCGCCGAAACCGGCGTTCTCGAACTGCCGCCGCGCACCGAGATCCGCTTCCTGTCAGAACAGGAGACGGAACAGCTCAAGAAGCTGTATGAGGCCGCCAAGCACCGCAAGGCCGAGGCCGACAGGACTGTTCAGCCGCGAGCGCTTGTGAAGTTCCGCCCCGGCCTCGGGGTAGATGTCGATCCGATGCGGGTGATTGATCCACTCGCCGAGGCCGAACAGCACCATCCCCACGGCAAACAGGGCGAAGTCGCGCTCATGGAAGCTGATGGCCGGCAGCGCCAGCGCGACGCCCGACGCAACAATCCCTTTGTACCAGTGATCGCTGCCGAAGATCGCCGAGATGTCGCTCATGGTGGGTTCCTCCGGCGAGCATTCATCCGGCTTTTCGGCTGATCGATCAACCCCTTTCGCGCGCCGTTGTCCCCTGTTGGCGCGAACTCCCGGCGGATCCGGTTCCGCGTACCGCCGGGCCTTTTCTCCCCTCCGCGCGTCCCGCGCGGTCCGGCGGCGGCCACCCCCACGAAGGCATCCAAGGCCGCCGCCGATCCCTTTTCGAGGAGGTTACCGTGACCTTTCTTCCCGCAATCACCGGCTGGCTTCGCGACTCCCGGCACATGGTGACGATGTACGCCCAGCCCTACGGCCGCGACGGCAAGCGCCGCCGCGTTACCTTCGCGCTCAGCCGCGAGGTTCTCGACGAGGCGAAGTGGCAGGTCGGCGACCGCGTCATCGTGTCGGTCGGCGTCGGCGAACATCTGGGCAGCTTCCAGATCAGCCGGGTTCAGCGCGGCCGCGCCGGCATGAGACTGGCCAAGACCAGCAATGGCGGCAAGCTCGTCCGCTTCCATCTGGTCCTGCCCGAGAATCTGCCCGGCGTCTGCCCGGCCGAGATGCTCGATCGCTACGCCTTCCCGAACCGCATGGACTGGAAGGTCGAGGACGGCGCCCTGATGGTGACGCTCGACGCCGCCGCCGAGGCCGCCGGCGCCGGCAACGTCCACACCCTTCGAGGCTGACCCCCATGCCCGCGTCCCTTGCTCTCGTTGCCGGCGTCAGCGCCGCGCTCTACACGCTGGCGCCGGCTGGCTGGTACAAGCTCTGCCTCGACCAGCCCGAGGTTTGCGCCGTTCGCCATGGCGACCTGGTGCCTACGCTCGCCATGGTCGACGCGGTCAACCGTCGCGTCAACGCCGCCATGGCGCCCCGTCGCGAGCCGGCCGGCGCTGACGTCTGGACGGTCGGCGGCAAGGTTGGCGACTGCGAGGACTACGCGCTGGCCAAGCGCGCCGCGCTCATCGGCATGGGTGTGCCCTCCGGCCACGCCCGCATCGCCACGGGGCGGCTCAAGAGTGGCGAGGGCCACGCGGTGCTGATCGTCACCACCGACGCTGGCGACCGCGTTCTCGACAACCGAACCGACCGCCTGCGGCCGCTCGCCGACGCCGGCTTTCGCATCGAGGCCATCCAGTCCGCCGCCGACCCGCGCATCTGGTTGCGCGCCGCGCCGCGCTGAACGGAGAGGCCCATGCACCCGCCGCGCATCATCACCATCGAGCCGGGCTTCACGCTGCCCTTTTCCCCCGCCGTCCTGCCGCCGCGCCTCGTCGCACGGCTCGATGGCGCCATTGCCTCCATCGGCGGCGCCCTGGTCGGGCTCGGGGTGTTCGCCGCCTATCTCGCCCGCTGAGGATCATGATGAAGAAGATCCGCGATCAGTCGGTCATCATCGGCATGCTGGAAGGTGGCGAACTGGCCACCGATCTCAGCAACGCGCTGACCGACACGGTTGCCAAGCTCAAGGCCATGGCAACCGTTCCCAAGAAAACCGTCAAGGGCAAGGTGTTGCTCGCCGTGGCCATCGAGGTCGAATACGGCGGCCTCGTATCGGTTACGGCCGATCTCGACACCAAGGTTCCCAAGAAGGCGCGGCGCTCGAGCGTCTTCTGGGCCACCGACGACGGGTCTCTGACCACCGAGCACCCACAACAGCAGGATCTTTTCAACGGCCCGCGTGAAGCGCGCGCCGCTGAGTGACCGCCTACCCCGAAAGGAAGTGTGAAGTGAACGACTCCCCTGAGAAATCGGCCTCGGTGCAGGCCATTGCCAAGCTGGCCAAGGAAGCGGCCGGCGCGGAAATCGCCGGCCTCATGTGGCCGGAAGCTCCGCGCGGCCTTCCCAAGGATGTCCCCGTCGCCATCGTCCACGGCGACAGGCCGAAGCTGGAATCGGTCGGCGAGATCTTCGAAGAGTTTCGCCTCTTCCCGGCCCGCAAGGCTGGCACTGCCAAGGTGCTCACGCTTGACAGCCTGATCGACCTCACCAACCGCCACAAAACCCCGGATACGGCGATCTTCGCCAATACCGACTGGCGCAAGCCGTCCATCGTGGTGGTGATCGACTATCACGCTGTCGAGCCGGATGGTGATCCCGCGTGGCTGAGACACCGTATCGGCTACGAGTTCCCGCTCTCCGATCCGTGGAAGGAATGGCTCGCCAAGAATGGCCAGCCGATGAAGCAAGGCGAGTTCGCCGAGTTCATCGAAGATCATATTGCCGACCTTTCGAGCCCCACCGAGGCCGAGGCCGACGATTATGAGCGGCTGTTCAGCGCCAAGCTGGCAACGCCGGCCAAGCTGATCGAGCTGTCGCGCGGCCTGCAGGTGTTTGCCGGCGTCAACGTCAAGAACACCGTCACGCTGCAGAGTGGCGAAAGCCAGGTCGTGTTCGAGGAAGAGCACCGCGACGCTGCGGGCAACCGTCTCGAAGTGCCCGGCCTGTTCATCCTTCAGGTCAATCCGTTCTTCCAGGGCGATGTTGCCCGCATTCCCGTGCGGCTTCGCTATCGCGTCGCCGATGGCAAGATTTTCTGGTTCTTCCAGATCTATCGGCCCGACCTGATCATCACCGACCGCGTGCGGACCGACCTCGACATCATCAGGGCGAAGACGGCCCTGCCGGTGTTCGAGGGTTCGCCCGAGGTCTGACGGTCGGCGCTTCGGTTTCCGGACGGCGGCAACGCCGCCCGGCTTCCCAAGCACCGGAGGCAATCATGCTCACACCTGCCGACATCGACAAGGCCGAGCTCGCCCTGCAATGGGAGCTGGTCGACCTCAAGATCGAATACCTCTCCCGCCCGTCCGACTCGGCGCGCAATGCCGAGTTTGCCGAGCGCGAAGCCGAGATCGGCGAGCGGTTCTCCAAGATCGGCCGCTCGCCGTCCTATCCAGCCGGCTTCGACTGGCAGCACATCGAGGGGCCCGACCATGCCGCGCCTCTCTGACAGCAAGATATCGGCGCTCGGCCTTCTGGAGGGCGGCAAGCTCTTCCGCGCCAAGAGCGGCAAAACGTACGGCCGTCGCGGCGTGCCGCCCGTCTCCGCCGTCGTCATCGACAGCCTCGCCAAGGACGGGCTCGTCACCGTTTTCGACCTTGGCCGCGCGCCCGTCCGCCGCGCCGCCGCGATCACGCTGCAAGGGCGAGAAGCCAGGAGAGCGAAGTGAAGATCCTTTCCATCCGCCAGCCTTGGGCGTGGATGATCATCCACCTCGGCAAGGACATCGAAAACCGCAACTGGTCGACGAAGGTACGCGGACGGGTTCTCGTCCATGCCTCGTCGCATCGGCCGACTTGCAACGAACTTCTGCTCGACGCCCGCGAAACCGCACTGGCGGCGCTTGGCGATCGCTATCTCGACGTCATGGGCCGTGCGGCGGAAGCCACCGGCCTCAAGGGCTGGGATGACTTTTATCGAGACGTTCCGCGCGGCGGCATCATCGGATCGGTCGATATCGTCGACTGCGTGCAACGGTCGGACTCGCCGTGGTTCTTCGGCTCCTTCGGCTTCGTGCTCCGCAACCCGAAGCCGCTGCCGTTCATCCCCCTCAAGGCGCAGCTCGGTTTCTTCGACGCCACGCCCGATCTCATGGCACGCATCACCGAGGCGGCGGCATGAGTTTCTATCTCTCCGCCCGCCGCCGCGTCGAATGCGCCATCCTGCCGCGCCTCCTACTCGCCATCGTCAATGACGGCGGCTACGTCGCCACCGACGAAGCCGGCAACGCCATCAAGGGCGGCGAACAGGAAACCGTCGAGCGCCTGGTGAAGCTGCTATCCGAAGCATCATGGGAACCGCTCGATGGTCTATCGCTCGTCGAACAGGCCAAACTGGCACGGCGCATCGATCGCATCGCCGCCGACATCTTCGATGGCTGGCGCGGCGACCGCGCCGCTAAATACGGCATCGCCGTCATGGTCACCATCCGCGACCTTCACAACAGCGCCGCGCTGCAACTGGTCGACGGCTCCGCCATGCACCTGGCGTTCGAAGCCTTCGCGCCGCTGCTCGACGATGCCCTTTCCGAATCCCGCCTCGCCGCCGCCGGCGAGAAGAAATCCCGCCACCTGCTCCGCGACCTTCGCCTCCACGGCCTGTTCGCCGAGCTGAAAGAGGAAGGACAGGCAGCATGAGGACTATCGTCAGGCAAACCGGACGCCGTACCACCATCGAGGTAAAGGCCGACAAGGGCGAGGATCTGCGAGGCATCGCAGAAGCGCTCACCACCCCAACTTCCTGCAAGAAGCGCGTTTCCGTCATCGAAGCGGCCCATTATGCAGCCGTCCAGGCGTGGCTCAAGACCATACCTGACAACGGGGGCGAGCTTGATAGCGCACTGGATGCCGCCATTCTCGCCGCCCTGCCGCATCTCGATGGGTTCAGCTTTCAGGATGGCGTGGCCGCATGGATGCAGGCCTGTTTCGGACCAGAGATTACCGGCGATAAGCTGGAGCGCGGCGACCGCCTGCTTGAGGAAGTGTTCGAACTCCTGCAAAGCGGCGACTATCCGCACGACCGCATCAACGCCCTACAAGCCTATGTCTATGGGCGGCCGAAGGGTGAGCCCTTCCAGGAAGTCGGCGGCGTCATGGTCACGCTCGCCGCCTACTGCATCGCTCATAACGTGGACATGCATGTTTGCGGCGGCATGGAGTTGGCCCGCGTCTGGACGAAGATCGAGCAGATCCGCGCCAAGCAGGCTGCCAAGCCCAAAGGCTCCGCGCTGCCGATCGCCCAGACATCGCCGGCCGACAAGATGTCACAGGCGGCAATCGATGTTCTTGCCGAGCGCCGCAGGCAAATCGAGGTCGAAGGCTGGACGCCAGAGCACGACGATAAGCATGTCAACGGCGAACTGCTTGACGCGGCGAAGGCTTATTTCCTGAACGCGACTGGCCGTTTAGGCAAACTGTATCGACCCGACAGTCACAGCATGGCCGGCACTCCCATGATGTGGAGGTGGGACGCAGAGTGGTGGAAGCCAAAAGGACCTCGACCGGACTGTGTTCGGGCCGCAGCGCTTTGCCTCGCGGAAGCAGATCGCTGCAAGCGCCGCTTTGAGCGTGGCTTTTCTGGCGCAACCCGCTTCGACAGCCTCGAAGCCGAAGGGCTCTATGCCCTCATCCTCGCCGAGATTGAGCGCCTAGACCGCGCCGCCAGCCGCGGCGAAGGCTGAGATCGCACCATGGGCCAGCGGCGCACCCCTCAGAACCCCGAATACCGCAAGATCGCGCTGGCGATGGCCAAGGACTGCATCGTCGTCGGCGCGCTGGCCCGCTTCATCGAGCAGATCGTTGAAGAAACCTACGCCATGGCCACGGAAGCCGAACGCGAGCGCGCCACCGCCCAGACTGTCCATGCCGGCGCCTTTGCCCTCGGCGACCGCGTCCGCAAGGTCAAGGGCGCGTCCTGGCAGGGCGTCGTCGTCGGCTTTTACAGCACATCCATGACGCCCATCGGCTACGCCGTCGAAAGCGAGCGCGAGGCCGGCAGCGTCCAGATCTACCCCGAAAGCGCCCTTAAGCGTGTGGAGACCGACCATGCTTGACGAGACCACAACCACCGTCGCAACGCCCGAAGCCGAGACGATCGAATACGAATGGGCCGTCGTCGAGCTGTTTGGCCATCGCCGCCACGTCGGCCGCATCCGCGAGGAAGAGCGTTTCGGCGCCAAGATGCTCCGCGTCGACGTGCCGAAGGACGGCAAGCCGGACGAAAAGGGGTGGACGACGCACTACTACAGCGGCGCGGCCATCTTCTCGCTCACCCCCACCGACGAAGCCACGGCCCTCAAGGCGAACAAGCCCTACGAGCCGGCAGGCCGCTATCTCGCCCCGCCCGATGACGATCCGGAAGAGATCGACGACGGCGACGATATCGGGGCCTGAATATGGTCGAGCTTGACAGCCGCCACCATGGCGATCTCACTATCGCCGAAGTTGCCGAGCGCCTCCGGGTGAGCGTTCGCACCCTTGAGGGGTGGTTGTCGGCCGATCTGGCGCGCGGGCCGGATGATCGGCGGTTTCAGTTCCATGTCAGGCGGGGGCGTAAGCGGCTATGGAGCGTAAAAGCGACAGAAGCACTCGCGGCGGCGATCGAGCGGGAAAGCGAGCTGGGCGGCGTGCTCGCGGCCTCGAAATCAAGGAGCGAGACGGTTACTGGCACGTCGCCGGCACTGTTCGCGCCGGGGGCCGTTCAATCCGCGTGCGCCGAAGTCTTGGCCTTCCCGCGACGGCCGACACCTGGGACGCAGCCTGGGAAGAAGCCCGCCTCATCGAAAGCGACACGTCCGCCGAAGCACGCGGCGAAAAATCGCGCGGCGACCCCGTTGCCATAGCCGCACGGGGCTATTTGGTCCTGCCGCGCCTGCGCCCCTTGGGTGCCACGGCGATCAGCATCGTCCAGGAGATCGTCGCCAAGTTTGGCCCTCGCCGCCTCAACGAGATCCCCGATTCCGAATGGAAAATCTGGGTCGACACACGGCAGCAAGGCAACGCCGCCGACACGCGCGAGCGCTTCATCAATGGCGTGGTTGCGTTCCAGTCCTATGCGGTGAAACACCACAAGCTGAACGCCGTCGTCGAGTTCAGCCGCGACAAGGCGGCCCGCAATCCACGCCGCCGCAAGCGCCGCCGGGTGTCGGACCTTCGCCCCGATCTGATCGCCCTTCTCCTCGAGGAGGCGCACATCACTTTGCGCGCCCAGATGGCGGCCGAATGGTCGACCGGCGCCCGCGTGTCGTCGGTGCTCTATGGCGTGCGGATCTGTGATGTCATCCTGGCGCCCGGCCGGGAAACCATCATCTTCCGCAATACCAAGAACGGCGAAGATGTCGCCGCCGCGCTTCACCCCTCGGCCGCGGCCATCCTGCGCGACTATGCCGCCTGGCGTGGCAACATGCGCGACCGCGAACAGCCGTTCTTCCTCACCTACAAGCGCCAGCCCTACGCCGACAACGGCAAGGCCGGCGGTGGCCAGAACAAGACGGGGTTCAACGCCGCCAAACGCCGCGCCCGCCTTCGCATCCTCGAAAAGGCTTTCGTCGAGGCGCGCCAGCAGCGCCGACTCGGCAACCGAGCCGCCGCGCTCGATACGCTGCTCGCCGCCCGCGACGATGCCCGCCTGATGCGCAAGCTGACCCAACACTGGTTCCGCCATCTGCTCGCCACCCGCATGCGCCACGACCTCAGGGCGGCCATGGAGCAAGGCGGTTGGCTCGACGAGCGCAGCATCCTCGGCTATGTCCACGACGTGCCCGACGCCCGCCGCGCCACCGTCGCCGCCTTCGATGATTTTGGCACGTTAGTGACACGCGAGGAGCGGGAAGCATCCGCAAAGCGTTGATATATAGAGATCTTTCAAAACGTGGTCAGCGCCCTTGGTAAGGGAGAGGTCGAGAGTTCAATCCTCTCTCGCAGCACCATTAACCCCTTGAAATAGCTGATGTTTTTCTAGGAATTCCGCGGATTTCCGGGTCAAAACGGGCTAGCACGCTGTTAGCACGAGGTTGTCCTGCTTATTGTTTTTCAATAAGTTAGCGGTAGCGTGCAGCGTGCTTTTAGCACGGACCTAGCACACCGACGCAGCACAGTAACTCGCTGGTGGCGACCCATGGATCAGCCCAAACCGCCCTATGTCGTATTTTCCCGAGTGGATAGCCCGAGCCTCTGGGTTCGATTCTCCATACCGGGACAAGGGCAGAAACGCATCTGCCTGAAGACCAGCGACGAGGAAGAAGCCAAGCGGAACGCCGAGTACGAATATCAACGCGCCGTCTGGAAGGCCGAGCAAGGAACGCTTCCCGGAAAGACATCCTTCGATAAAGTCGCACGCCAGTATCTCGAAAGCGCCCAACTGGAAGCCGGAAGCAATCCGTCAAAGCTCTCCAAGGTCGCAGCCGACCGAGGTGTGCTTGACCGCTATATGGTCCCCTTCTTCGGTAGAAGCCCCATAACAGCCATCAGCGTTCCGAAGCTTCATGGCTACATGACGTGGCGACGAAGCTACTGGACGAGCGGTCCTGGAGCCGAGGAGAAGCATATCGCCTACGAGCGAAAGGGACGCCGGGTGATCCGTCCCGCCCAACATATTGAGGCAACGCTCAGCACGCTGCGCCGAGAAGCCGTCACCATGAGGTCGGTGTTCAAACACGCTGTCCGGCTGGGCTATCTCAAAGCGTCGGACATTCCCAAGATCGACTTGGTTGCCGAGGAGCGGAACAAACGCCCCTCCTTCACTGACGCCGAAGTCGCCAAGCTGATGGAGGTCGCAGAGCAACGGATGATCGACGTTCTTGACATCCGGAAGCGAGGCAAGCTGTCGAACACCTGGAAGGGGGCCGACGGAAAAGACATCGTCTCCTCTGTCAGCCGCGTCGGCTATGAGCGGATGGTGCTCTACTGCTTCATCGGTATCGCACTCGAAACCGGCATGCGACCGACTGAGCTTTTCAACCTCGATTGGGGTCACATCGTCGGCTTCAAGGAAGAGCGGAACAAGCCAATCAGCCAGCAGCGCATCCGCATTCTGGCCTATGGCAAAGGCAAGAAGCCGCAGCAGCTCGTTCCGAACATCGAGGCCTTCGCGAGCTTCATCAATCTCTGGGAAGCCTTCAAAACTGTCCACGGACGGGAGCCGAGAGACGACGAGCCGGTGTTCGTCAACGCCTCTGGTGAGCGAGCCCAATCCTACAAGAAGAGCCTCAACGCTCTCTTGGAAGCAGCCAAGCTCAAGACCGACGTGTTCGGACAGGTTCGTTCCGCTTACAGCTTCCGGCACACCTATGCGACCCGGCAGCTTAGGAAGGGCACGGACGTCTACACTCTGGCGATCAACATGCGGACATCGGTGAGGATGATCGAGATGTACTACTCTGACGTGGTGCCGGAGGATTTGGCGAGGCAATTGGAGGGGAGCTTTGACTGAAGGAGCAGTATGGCGGAACGCCTTACTTCAGATTTCTTTCGGTAAGGCAATAGATTATAACAGGTGATGACGTCACCGCTCCTGACACATCGCCTAGAATAATTCATACCGGCGGTGCCGATTGATATTGATCCCGCAGATGGACGGCAGTCTGGTCGATGCTTGGATAGACAGTAGTGGCGTTAATATTGATCCGGTCCAGCTGGTTGAGAATATGCGTTTTGTTTTTGATCGTGACACGAGTGATTTCAATTCCGTCTTGCCCCGCGTCAGGAAGAGCAGCCTCGTGACCGAACAGCAGGAAGGCACCAGACTGAGACTTAATACGCGTGTTCGTGCGCTTTGCTTTTACGCAGATGATTGACCTCAGGTCATCAGGAACGATTCGCCCCTCAAAAAAGCCCTTTTCTGATTTGACATGGTGTAGAAGCTTGCCAGCAACGTCGGTCAGGTTGAATGCGCCCTGATCAAGACTTAGTTCTATATCGTTCTTCTGTGAATAAGTCAGATTAGATAAATTTGAAAGACAACTCACAGTATCTGAGTCATAGTATTTCACACGACCCGATGCCACCCGGAATACAATGACCTCGCCATCTATTCCGAGCTGCTCGGGCTTACAAGAACAGGCAAAGAATAGCGCAACCAGAGGATTTCCAGATATATCAAGAAGGCGAGTTGGCAATCCATAATGCTGCATCCGAACGAGCCGATCGAAGCAATATTGATCGTCTTTAAACTCATCGTAATGAGCGATCAGGAGCTCCTTGCATAACCGATCTTCACTTGGCATGAACTGCCAGTCGCCATTGTCCCACTTCCGCAATAGCGAAGGGGTCAGTTCATACCCTGCGTCGCTGTGCCCGCGAAAGAAAGTCTCGGTTTCATCCTTTGCTGGCGAACTGTAAAGCAACTCAAGAAATCGCTCCACGCTATCGGCGATACCCAAAATCTTCTTGTCGCGCGGTGGCGGCTGAACGTCCTCTTCCTCGATTACAGAAGCGTCCTGCGGAGCGATCAACTGGGCAAGATTTGGCTTTGCCTCCACCAGCCGACCTAGAACGGTTCGGGCATCGCCTTCACGGACGGCCCAGTGGGTGCGATAAAGCTGGAACTTATCCGCTCCGAACACCGCACGTGCGGACTCAATATCACCGAAGTCAATCACCCCGAAGTCGATCACCGTCTCAAAGGCAGCGGAAACCTCTTTGCGTCCGGCGCTAATGTTGGAAACGCGCCCATACTTAATAAGCATGGACGCAGTATCCCCAATCGTCTTGATCTCGCTACAAAGAAAAGTCGGTAACTTCTCTAAAAAAGAGACCGATGTATCATCCAGCTTTTCAAGCCTTTTCTCGATATCAACGGGCGTGTACTCAAACATGCGCCCTCGACCCATAGTGAATAAATCAACGCCATCTTCAATATACCCCCAGCTTCCGAATGAGATATAATTGAAGTTCTCCGCCATGGTTATCACCTATTTTTTGCTAGTTACGCTAACTGAAACAGAATACATATCACCCCATAATTGCAACACTCAGCAAAATACTGATAACAGATCTCAGGGTCCCAATTGATTTTCTTCCATAAAAGCGGCTAGATGCGTGGTGTAATTCGTGCTGCGGTACGAATGTCTGCGATCTGAGCACCAATCGCCTGAAGATTCTGGCGCATATCGTTGAAGACAGGCTTTTCTGCCTCCGGATCGCTGATTGTAAGGATTGCGGTGAAAGGAACGCCCTCTTTGGGCATCACCTCACCAGCCCTCGTTAGGTATTCAATAAACAGGCGCCAGTTCGACGAAGGTCCGACACCCTGTGGAAATGTCTTCCCAAAAACCTTCACTGGACTCCATTTGAGATCATGCTCGATGCGTTCAGCCTCAACAGCATGGGCTCCACGCGATGAAGGCAGGTACAACGGGTCTAGTCGACCCTTCCAGCCTTTTTTTTGCTCTTGCTGGAGGGCGGCATCGATATTGATTCTGACAAACTCGGAGCCGAATCTGGAGTCTAGCGGAGGTGTAGTTACGAGAGTAAGCTTAGCACTTCCTCGGCACTTGCCGCTCGTGCTAACGAGTGAAGCAGGCCAAGAGAACTTGAAATTAATCTGCTGACCATATTGAATACGAGACGCGAATACCAGTGTGATCGAATGCTCACCGGTCTCTAGAATCTTTTCTGCAGACGGCGGCACCCCGAAGCCGACCAAGTGACGCGCGACAGCCCTTAACTCATTGGATTTCAGCGGCTCCGGTATCTCAGCATGATGCACCAGCAAGCCGATCAACGTTTCTCGGGAAACCTCACCTTCGATTGCGTGATCGAGCGCAGCTGCCGTTTTCGCTACCAACGGCGAGGCGTAACTCGTCCCACAACCGTCGGCGACAGTGCCATCTGGCAGAATGGAGAACAAGCCATGTCCCAGCGTCGGGTGGAGAGTACCGGCGCCGCCAACATGAGCGAGATCGGGCTTGACGCCGGAACGAAGCCCCGGGCCTCTTCGACTGAAGCGAGCTGGCGCAAATGGCAGGCATCCGGCGTGATCGGGCGGATTAACTGCCGCCACGGCCACATTCCGAACACTCTCTGCCGGAGTGAGGAGCCCATCGTTACGTGTGAGCGCTAAGTTGGCCAGCGCTGCCGCAGCATCAACCGGCCATTCCGGCCGAAGATCTTGAGGTTGAAGGTTACCGGCCGACAGGAATACGACTGCGTTATTTTCCTCAGCGATACGATCTAGACGAACAGCATGTGGGCTGTATCTGTCGGGAGCCGCAGGCTGAAGAACGTTCAGACTCATATTGAATACCCGCACGCCATGCCGCGCGCGGGCATCTGCAACAGCGGCATCCATTTCGTCAAAAAAATGCGGGAGTCCTCCAGAATAGTAGGATGCGAAAGCGCCCGCCTTCCTCTCATTGGGGAAGATTGCAAGATCTACCAGATCCGCACCATCGGCCTCAGGGCATGCAATAGTTCCATTAAGGCTGGAACCCGCCACGGCGAGGCCGCCTATGAAGGTACCATGAGACAGATCCATGTCTTCGTCGGCCAGAACATTCCACCGATCAATAACCCAGTCTGCCAAGGCGGGGCTCAGACCACCGTCAATGATTCCCAGCTTCGGATGAGAGAGCCGACTGTCACGAACCGGCATCACAGCGCTGTCGGGGCGCATCCGGATAGCCGTAGCAGGTTGGTCCGACCGCACGATAATGCCAGGTAGCTCAATGCGCTTTACCAGCGGGTGCCTGTCTAGGAAATCAAGCAATCGGCTGTGGCGCTGGATGTTTGAATCGAAGGGAGCCAGTTCACGTCGTTCCTTAACCGATGCTCCTGCCAAACGAACGACAGCACCTGTAGCAGCTTGATCAAGACGAACTGCCAGCGTCGGCAGCTTATCTCTCCCAGAGGGCAGACGCTCGACGGAGAGGCTATAATCGAGACGGCTAAAACCATCGACGAATGACTCTACAAGACGCCGGTGCGAACTGTCTAAGCGATCCCATTCAGATCGAGGAGGCACCACATCGAACAGCTCGATCTCATACCCCCCGCCAGTTGCGGGGATTGAAAGCCAGGCAACAGCCTCCTCAACAGAAAACCTACGTTTGTCAGATGGACCATAGAGTTCGATCCGCTCGATCGCTCCGGCTTCACTCTTCTGCAGGGACGGATTAGGAACCTCTTTCCCTCTATTCTCATCGAACTTCATGCGAGTCTGCGTTTCCGCCTTCGCTATCTCCACCTTAATCTGCGCAAGTGCGGATGGCCGACCTTCAACAATCATGACACCAAGATCACCGCCGCCAACAACTGGCGCGCGGTCATCGCGGAAAAGGGCCGCCACAGGACGATGGCTTTTAGCCCAAGCTTCGCGCTTCAGTATTACCTTCAGGTAGCCGATGGGACCTTGCGACTGAGCGGAGATCAAGCCGGAGATTGTGTCGATCTGGCTCATTAGCTGAGCTTTGTGCACCTCAAAGTCACGATCCCGGAGGGCATAAAAGTCCTTGTGCCCGCCGCCGCCGCCAGCCTCCCGCGCCTCCTCAAAGTTCTCAGGATTAAGAACAATTTGAATGGGACTAGCCATGCGTCACCTCGCCATCACTAGACTTACCGGCCTGACGACCAAGCCACCTGCTGATTGTAGACTTATCCTTCCCAGCAATATCGCCGATGTCGCCCATGGAGAATGCCAACGCTGGATCATCACGCATCGCTTTAAACAGACTCGCCGGTTCATCAAATAACAGTGCTCTACGTTCACTCTGAACGCGTGCTGCGTTTAGCGTTGCAAACTGCCGCAGCGTATCGAGTAAGCCACGACGCTCCTCCTCTCGGACCGTGGTCGCTTTTTTGTAAGTGCGGACAAGCGCTTCAATCTCCGCCCCAGTAGATCCCTCAGTAAACCAAGCAATTAAACGCAGATGGCTATCCGGCGCCTTAACAGGCGGCATGAAATGCTCAGCGATAGCCTTTCTTACCGTAAAATCGGGCTTTGGAATCTCAAGTTGAATTTCGAAACGGCGCCAAACTGCTGGGTCAAGAAGCTTAGGATGGTTGGTAATTCCGATAGTGAATCCAATATTCTGTCGAATATCTAAGTTCTGCAGCAGCGCATTCACGACGCGCTTTATTTCCCCGACTTCCTGCGGATCATCCCGCACTTTCGCAATTGCATCAAACTCGTCGAGAAGGAGAACGCAGCGATAGCGGTTGGCAAAAGTGAAGAGATTCCCAATGTTTCGGGCAGTTGTCCCCAGGAACGAAGAAACCAGTCCATCCAACTTGACGAGCAGTACCGGTAATTCCAGCTGGCGAGCGATCCAGAAGGCAAGACGCGTCTTCCCAGTGCCCGGCGCCCCATAGATTAAACACGTCTTTGCCGGCGAAATGTCAACTGCCGAAAGAGCTTCAAAGTTTGTCCACTCGTCAATGATCGTGCCAACGGCTTGGGTGACTGTTAGGTTGAACAGCGGAGCGTCAGCATTTATCTCGGCTGGGAAGATAATCTCTGCGAGTGGCGCAGCAGTTTCGCGATCCACCGGCAAGGGCGTATTCCGTCCAAGCATTTCACCAGGAAGAATTGCTCGCGAGCGCTCGATCCGACTGGGCGCCATCTCCTTCAGACGCTCTGCAGCAGCCAAGATTCCGGCAAGCGAAGCTGCCTGCTTTTCCTCGCCGTCTTTACTCAAGGCATCACGCAATCGCTCGATCTGTTTGCGCAGTGCCGGAGACGGCTCAGCCATGGCTGCCCGGCAGAGAGCCTGAATTATCGGGAAATACTCCATGTGCGCCAAACCCACCATTCGATGCAAAATTTGTTATCTTCGATGCATATACCGCGCATATCGTTGCATGTCAATTGAGATCGTTGTAAGCTCCTCCTCGTCGGATGCGAACAAACGGCCCGTCGTTGCACCCTTAAGCAGGCGTACTGCGACATGGGTTTAGTTCACAACGAAGCGAGAAGGAGTGGGCGAATGTCCAAAGGCAAAGATGCAGGCAGTACACATCATGTCGTGCCGAACCCAACCGGCGGATGGGATATCCGTCGCGGAGGCAGCGGTCGATCGAGCGGCCACTTCGAAATCAAGCAGGAGGCTGTGGACCGCGGCCGTCAGATCAGCCGAAATGCTGAGACGGAGCTGAAGATTCATAACCGCGACGGTCGAATTGGTCAGTCGGACTCGCATGGCAACGATCCGCGAAGCATAAAAGGGTGACTAAGCTCACGTTAAGCCTACACAAAGATGCGCGATCGGCTGCCGCCGACGCCGATCGCGACACCCGGTATAAACCGCGCAGCCAATAGCCTGACGGACAATACCTAGCTAGAACTGCGGACGCGTAAGCTTTTACGAAGTCGCTCCAGCCAAGCCCTCTCAAAAGCGGCCGGCACCATCAGCTAAGCAGCATTTGAAAAGGCATTGTCAGCAAACGTCACAAAGCATTGCTTTTATGATGTTATCTGTTGATATCGATTGATGATCCATGTCGTATATATATGTTTCTCATAATTATTTTGAATTTGGCGCTTTTTTCTTAAAGAGAAATCGCGAGAATCCAAGCTGCCTGAGTATCCCAGGAAATTGGCTCCAGGCGTCATCCGCTAACGCCCCAGAGAGAGGTTGCTCCACTAGATCGAGTAGCAGTGATAGCGGCCATCACAACCTTCATCTTGACAACGGACCTGCTTTGCTCCCGGCCTTTGCAGCACCCGGTCTTAATCAGTCATGTCGCCGTCAACCTGCTCGGGCAAGCTATCCCGCTCCCATTCCTGGCGAGGGATTGGCCTGCCAAGCGTGAAGGCAAAGGATGTGATACGTCCGAGATCTGTTGTTGCATTACATCTGAAAGACAATCGATACCATTTACCGCTGGCGTAGACAGCGGCCCCAGTTGCTATGAGAGACGTTGCCGTGAATGACGGGTCAGCGGTAGCATAAGCCACAACATGATCAGGAACGAATCCGGCCCTCCAGCGCCTGATCTGTTCTATGGCTTCAATGTTACAGAGTTGGATCAAGCGTTCGTCAGCAGTCAAGCTTTCCAGCTTCTGTCTCGTTTCTCGATTGCGAGGATCGTCTAGCACGGCACCTGCATAATATTCGGTCGCTGTAATCTGTAAGCCGGATGACGGACGCTCCCTTATGGTCGGTATAGGCGATGAGCGATTATCGATCTCTGGCTGCACAGGCACAGTCGGAATGGGACTGGCAGCTAAGGTCGGGTTTGGTGGCCGTCTTTCCACTGGAGCAACTATTATCACTTCAACCGCAGGAGGCGGTTGGACTACCACCGTGCGACGGGGTGTTTCGATGGCAAGGAGTGCGAGAAAGACGGCATGACCCAAAATCGAAAGTGCCGTTGCCGGCCTCGGCCATGTCGCTACAAACTTCACTCCTAGCCTCTTGTTATTCACGTCCAACGCCGGTGTTCGGGGTGATTTGGCGACCCAGTCTGGCACCTCGATATTCTTGGCCGTTCGCTTCTCGCGCATACGCCAACTGATCTGTAACTTCGCTTTCTATTCGGACACTTTCGGCTACAACATCGCCCTTATTTTTGTAGACATCTCCTCTACTGTCATGAATCCCACTTCACGCGTACCATTGATAAAGAAAGTGGGGGTGCCTGTAACCCCGAACTCTCTAGATCCGCGCTCCCGTGAGGCGTTAAGCCCATCGAGAAGGTTCTGATTTGTCAGCGTCGCCTCAAAAGTCGCGGGCGAGTAGCCAAACTGTTTGGAGACGTTGCGTAATCCTGCCAAAGGATCGGCAACAAAAGCCCACTCCGATTGCGTCTTAAACAAAATCGATACGACGTCGAAATATTTTCCACCCGGAGCATTTCTGGCAAGCATAAATCCGGCCGCAGCCAATGGGTCCAAGGGATACTCCCTGATAACAAAATACAGCTTTCCTGTATCTATATAATCCAGTTTTATCGACTCGAATGTTTTATTATGAAAATTTGCGCAATGACTACATGTCATGGACATGTACTCTACTATTCGAACCTTTGCATTAGGATCCCCAAGTGATTGATCGGGCAGTGCACCTGGCACAAGGAGCTTCGCCTCATCGACAGCCGCATCACGCGATTGTGCAAAGGATGCAAATGGAAAAGCAACACTGGTTGCTAGTCCCATCGTTACGGCATTTGCCGTTGCAAGGAGGCGGCGGCGATTCAGCATGTTCTTTCCTTTCATTAATCCGAGTTGGGCACGAATCTTCGCTGATGTTCGTGCAATTAGGTCGCTTCGTCTGAGCCAAACACGTCCAGCCGCACTCTCGACGTTGTCGAGTAAGTGTCGCAGCATTGGGTTGGCAAAGCGGATGAACTGGCCTTTCTCATCCCGCCGGCAGGTGAGCCTTTGTCTACAAATAACGTATTCATACCGCTCATTACCGTAATATACTCGATTATTATTCTGTATATAAAATACAATCCGACAATTAGAGAATTTATAAGCGCATAACACGAAATATTATACGAATAAATCGTGGAACTTCTGCTTGTTTTGTTTGCTTTTGACTTTATTTTGCCGCATTTTACATTATATAAGTGCGGCGAATATTCATTGTATGAATATTTTGGCGCGCCTGTTTTGCGTAGGCGGTCAATTAGACAAGAGCAACGAATCTGCCCTCTTGTCTGGGTTGTTAAGACAGAGAGTACTCGCGCATGATGTCCCTGAGTCGAAGAACATTCCTGCTTGCTATTCCTGTGGGAATTGCTGGTTGTACGACAAATTCCCCGCTCCCGCCCCCGAAGCCAGTACTTGCCGCCTCTCCACAGAGGTTTCCGGTGCCCTCGCCAGAGGTGCAGGCACTCTACGAACGAATGCAAGATGGCGACTGGGAACTGCCTGCCGTAGACCTCACCTTGGTGGATCCACGCTACCTGCGCCAAAAGGTCCCCTACTCCAGCCCGTATCCCGTAGGAACAATCATTGTGGATACCTCGCAGCACTTTCTGCACTTGGTTCAGGAGAACCAGGCGGCAATCCGCTACGGGATCGGAGTTGGACGCGACGGTTTCGCATGGAGTGGTGAAGCGCAGATTGCGCGCAAGGCCGCTTGGCCATTCTGGTATCCGCCGGTAGAGATGCAGGCTCGGGATGAGAAAGCTCGCCGCTGGGCCGGAGGTATGCCGGGAGGGCTGGAGAATCCGCTCGGAGCTCGCGCTCTTTACCTCTATCAGAATGGCCGGGATACCCTTTATCGTATTCACGGCACAGCCGAGGCGCAAACCATCGGCCGTAACGTCTCGTCGGGCTGCATTCGGATGATGAACCATGACGTTATCGATCTCTCGGGACGTGTACCCGTAGGAACCAATGTTATCGTGTTGGGAGCGCAGCTCGGCGAAAGCTGATTTATGTGAGGCCAGCCCCTAAGGTGACTGGCCTCAAACTGCCCTAACCAAGATCAACGTTAGCGGCGGCCAGGAGATAACAGTCGGAGAGCGTTAATTGTCACGAGCACCGTCGCGCCGGTATCGGCAAGGATGGCGGGCCACAGACCTGTGATACCAGTGATCGTTGTGATCAGGAACACGCCCTTCAGGCCTATCGCGATGACAATGTTCTGACTGATATTGGTCATCGTTCGCTTTGAAAGGCCAATCATCTCGGCAATATCGCTGACCCGACCATGCAGGATCGCCGCATCTGCCGTTTCAAGCGCAACGTCCGTTCCGCCCCCCATGGCAATGCCTACATCCGCTGCCGCTAGCGCAGGTGCATCGTTGATGCCGTCTCCGACCTTGGCGACCTTGGAACCTTTGCCCTTTAGCTCACTAACAATACGTTGCTTGTCTGCAGGCAGCAGCTCAGCACGTACTTCTATACCTAGCTGCCTTCCGATTGCCTCGGCGGTGCGTTTGTTGTCTCCGGTCAACATGACGGTCTTGATGCCGATGTTTGTCAGCGCCTTGAGGCCTACAGCAGCGTCAGGCCTAGGTTCGTCGCGCATAGCCAAAATGCCGGCAATCTCGCGACCGACAATGAGTATTGAAACTGTTTTGCCTTCATCGTTGAACGCCGCAATCTGGCGCATCAGCTCGTCGGCGAACGATACATGCTCCGCTGCCGCGTTAGGTGAACCTAGGAAAATGTTGGCCCCTTCGACAACGCCAATTACCCCTCTTCCGCCCAGGGCTTTTGCACCTTCCGCCATCGGCGGGTCGATACCATCCGAGGCTGCACGCCCCAATATTGCTCGGGCGAGCGGGTGGCTTGAACCAGTCTCAAGCGCAGCCGCCAGCCTAATCACCTCGCTCTCTGATTTTGAACAACCTATGACGTCGGTGACAACAGGCTTGCCCTCGGTGAGCGTCCCAGTCTTGTCTAGGGCCACAGTGGTGACTTTACCAATGTTCTCGAGAACAGCTCCGCCCTTAAGCAATAGTCCACGGCGGGCACCTGCCGATAGCGACGCCGCGATAGCAGCGGGCGTCGAAATCACCAGGGCGCACGGACAACCGATCAGCAAAATGGCGAGGCCTTTGTAAATCCACTCACCCCATACCCCACCCATTAGAAGCGGTGGCAGTACCGCGACGAGGGCACCCAACACGACGACGCCGGGTGTGTAGTATCGCGAGAACCGATCTATGAAACGCTCGGTTGGAGCCTTGGATTCCTGAGCCTCTTCAACAAGTTTGATTACCCGGGCAATCGTGTTGTCTGCCGCTTCCGCCGTAACCTTGACGCGTAAAGCCGCTTCTCCGTTCACCGTGCCAGCATAAACATTCGAATCCACCTCCTTACGCACAGGTGTGCTCTCGCCGGTTACGGGTGCCTCGTCCACAGCACTTTCGCCCGAGATGACGACACCATCAGCCGGAATGCGGTCACCGGGACGAACGAGGATGACCGCACCGACAGCAAGACTTTCGGCGGGCACCTCACGGGTCTTCCCAGACTCTTCGATTAGCGCCATCTTTGGCACTAGATTGGCCAACGACTGGATGCTTGCTCGCGCACGGCCAGCCGCGACTCCTTCGAGAAGCTCCCCAATCAAAAACAGAAATACGACGGCAGCGGCCTCCTCGCTGGCACCGATAAACACCGCACCGACTGCTGCAATCGTCATCAGCATTTCGATGGAAAAAGGAGTCCCGACTAATGCAGCCATTACAGCGCGGCGAGCGATCGGCAATAAGCCAACCAACATTGCGGCGGTAAATATCCATTGTTCGTAATTCGGAACGAACTGGCCAACACCCCATGCCAAAGCCAGCGCAGCGCCAGCAATGATTGTCAGACGTCCCTTCTCTGATTTCCACCAAGGGCCGTTGGATGGGCCGTGATCGTGGCCGTGGAGACCCGGTACCTCCTTTTCGTGAGAATGCTCCGGGTGAGAAGCCTTATCCTGATGATGATCGGCGTGGTCGTCTCCATCGTCATGGTGATGATGGCCACATTCGCATGTATCGGCCTCGACCTTGTCCTGTTCGTTCTGATTAGCCGCCGGGACCACGCGCGTGATTGTGTATCCAAGATCGGTAACACGCTTCGTTATTGTCGGCGCTAGCGTCTCCGCACCGGAATGCGTCACTTTCATTGTGCCAGCCGTCACCGACACGGATACGTCTTCGACTCCCGGCAGCCTACGCACTGCCGTGTCGATCTTCTGCGCACAGGAAGCGCAATCCATGCCACCAATTCGATAGCGGTCCTGCTGAGCTGCTTTTGTCATGACATGGCTCCATTGTTTCCGCACATCGGCTAGTTCCTCTAGCCGCTATAGAAGCAAGGACTTTTTCTCAGCGTTTGAGGTCGCCTCTAGTCTGGCGAAAAACCACAACATCTGAGTCGCCATTCCGGCGCGGCAGGGAAAATCCAAGATAGAATGCGGGAGGTCACGAATCCCCTTCTCGCCTCTTGCCTATCTGCTCATCTAGGGGAAATACGCGTGCATAGCTGGGATGATCGCTCCGACACAGGGCATGGTCGGCAAGCACCTTGATAATGTGACACTCTCCGACCTGTCCGTGCTGTCCGCTCTCAATCATCGCTTCGAGATCTGCTTTCAGCGTTACGAGTCCCGTTATCCGAGCATCGATTTCCTCAAGCCGTGCCTGAGCAATCAGATCCGCGCCTCTGCATGGCTGATCCTTTCTGTCTCTTAGGAGCAGCAATGCCCGAATTGCTTCAATCTCGAATCCCAGCTCACGCGCGTGCCGAATGAAAGCAAGACGATGCAAGTCCTCGCGACTGAAGGCTCTACGATTGTTTTCGGTTCGCAGCGGGCGTGGTAGTAGGCCGATCCTTTCGTAATAGCGGATCGTCGGAATCTTGACCCCACTGATCCGCGCTGCTTCGCCTATGGTTGTTTCGGCTCGCATTGCGCTCTCCAGTACTGAAAGCAAAGAAAGAGGTGGCGATGTCTAGATCACGCATCAGGACATTCCATTCCCCCACAGACGTCCGCAGTGCGGATACGACAGTAAGGATCAAAGCTACCAAGGCGTGTGGAAGCGAGGATCAGTCAAACAACCTGCCGAGCAACCCGCGACCATGACCACCATGCCGTCCATGCGACGAGCCGTGATGGTCGGAACGCTGAGATGATGCATGGTCGCTTGCCCCCCACGCTGACGGGGGTTGCTGAGGCGTAGGAGCCAGACTTTTCTCGATGATCTTGTCGAGTTCACCTCGGTCCAGCCAGACTCCACGGCATTTGGGACAGTAGTCTATCTCTACGTTCTGTCGCTCCGTCATGACGAGGTCCACGCGACAGACGGGACAAAGAAGGGCAGCATCAGCTGTCATTATCGAGTCTCCCTCAGATGCTTCGATAAGCTACCTAAGGAGGCTAGGTCCTGTAGCGACTGGAGGAGCAAGCTCTTTTTTTGCCTCGGTCCTTTTATCTTACGTGGAGCGCTACCGCTTCCTTAGGAACCGTGAGGTCGAGCTTCGGAAAGCGTCAAGTATGGCGTGGTGATGCGTTCACCGGTGCTCAGAACAATTGTGGCACGACCATTTGAAGGAAAGCCCACCCGCGACGGAAGGAGAACTCGGGGACCATGCACGGCATCCATCTTTAGTTCCGCATGCCTTGGCAACCGTAATCCTTGGACACGCGTCCAGGCCAACCTGTTCTGCACCTCCAACACGCCTTTACGGCCTTCAATCTCGACAGTGACAATCTCAACGTCCATGTCGCGTTGATTGATAACGTTTACTATAAACGTTACTTCTTTGCCGTTCGTCTGCAGAATTGCCGAAGGCACCGCAATCCCGTCTGCTGCTGCTGCCCCGGCTGGACAAGCAAGCAAGAGCAAAACGGCAGTCAGCCCCCTCCGAAATGACACGCGAATAATTCTCATCGCGCACATTCCTCCCTACTGTCAGCATAACTCGAGTGTCGACTGTTCTACTAAAAGCAGATCAGAGACTCACTCTATCGACGCACCAATCGCCGCTCTAAACCTTACCTAGGAGACCTGCCTAGAGCAGTTGGGCGGCCCTTCAGGTCCCTCACCTATGCATCTAGGTGACAGGGGTACATGCTGTAGCGACTTGAGAAGCAAGAGGATTGTTCCCCCTCTTTAGAAAACATCACAAAATACTACTTTTGTGACGTTTTCCGATTTTCAACCTCTAACCTATTGGCATAACGACTAAATTTCGGGCCGGCATTTTTCGGTAGCGAAGCCGAGCATATGGAAACATCATAAAAGATGAGCAATTACAGCATTTTGTGAGGTTTCTATGCGCCAAGCCCGCGTGCTTACCGAACCCGAACTCAAGAGGCTGCTGGCCGTTGTGGCTCAGACCAAGCACGCCGAGCGCAATCGGCTAGCTTTCATGCTGTCGCATCTCGCCGGGCTTCGCGTCGGTGAGATCGCTGGCCTATCAGTCGGCGATGTGCTGGAAGCAGAGGGTACCATCCGAGAGCGCTTGGTCGTCCGTGCCTCGATTGCCAAAGGTGGTTATGAAAGAGTGGTCTTCCTGAACGACCGCCTGCGACATGAGATCGAACGGTTTCGCCGTTCGGTGGATGATAGTCGTCGTGGACGCAAACTAGGCGACCCATTGTTGATGACGCAGAAGCACACGGCATTCTCGCCCAATACGCTCTGCCAGTTGATGAACCGGCTCTACACTTCTGCCGGCTTGGATGGGGCGACCTCTCACAGCGGCCGACGCTGGTTCATAACCAAACTGGCAAACTCGGGCGTCGGCACGAAGGTCATTATGACCTTGGCCGGCCATAAACACATGACCACGACGCAACGGTACATCGACGTGCGCGAGGACATGATGCGAGCGGCAGTGGAGCATCTGTGATGGCGCCTGCGTATTGACAACCCGAACTCACGCCGGACGATGGATGAAACAGCAGAAAGCAGCGTCTTTCGGTGTCATATATTTTCCTCAGTGAGGAAAATCGGAATCCAAGAAGGAAAGCCTAAAGGTAATTAACCATATAGAATCGCCTCTATTGACTCTCCTGAAGTTCATTTGGTAAATTTGCAGTATTGTAGCCTCGACCAACGCCGTCGAGGGGTTGCCTCCTTCGGGAGCGACCAGTGAAAAGGGGCGGCTAGCCCCGAAACATCGCTACGTGTTGAAGCTTCGCCTTGGCGGAGTTCCATCGGGGTTCCTTTGCGGACGCTGTAAAGAGACTGGGCTTCGGCCACCCTCGTAGTGCAGGCAGGTGCGACCCGAGAGGGTCTGGTTCGACAAGAACGGGTTTCATAGCTGAACGTCAGCTAACTGGAATTCGTCCCGGCGGGGCTATCGGCAACGGTAGGAACTGGCAGTCTGGAGGCGGCACCAACACGAGACCGTTCTGCAATACGGCTCACCAACACCCGGTCATTCCGGGGGGTGAGCCGCTATGCCTGAGTGAAAGAACGGCGCGGCTCACCTCAGTATGAGGTGTATGTTATGGTAATAGCCGTCTCCGCCAATTTGGCACCAACCGAGACCAGCCCAGCCCCGAACGACCTTGGACTCGCGTTCAAGGACGTTCCTGCGTTCGGCAAAAGCCTGAACGCGAGTCAAGCCATTACCTGGCGTCAAAAGACTCAGGAATGCGCCGGCACAGCTACAGACTTCGCAGCGAAGAAGCGAGTTGCCGTTCGCCAGCTTGTCGCCATGGTGGTCATGGACGCACAGCTCGCTCCGGCAGGCTTCTTTGAAGGCGAACTCAAAAACGCCGGGCTAGGTATCCCTCGCTCCAAAAATCCTCTCGCGGCAGCATTCGCTTACCATCTCAAGCTAGACGTAGCGAACGCCGACAAGAAGAAGAAGGCCGACGACTCGAAGGCACTCAACCGCTATGCCTCGGCAGGGGCACGGTTGCTTGAACTGGCCCGCAAGGCGATGCCGGCTCAGGATGGTGGAATCGACATCACCTACGACAGTGCTGGGGTGACGATGTTGATGGACATCATCGAGAGCGAAGGTGGCGTCAACAAGATGGCGCTGGACTCTTCTGCGGACAGTTCCGAGCACGCCGAGGTCATTCCTCTGTCATCCGACGCCCACACCATTCGGCAGTCAGCGATGGCGAAATCTCTGCTCGGAGGGGCACTGGGAGGAGGAAGCGGCAGTCTTATCTTCGCCCTCGCGGTCCAATCAGACGTCGGAGAGCCCAAGATCGCGCGGGCCCTTGATTTGCCTTCAGAAGCCTTGCCGTTCGTCTATTCCGCGCTGGATCTGGCTGACGATCGTATCAAGTTTCTTGCCGAGCTCTTTGAAGTTGGTGAGGCGCTGGTCGAGGAGAAAACCAGCGTCCTGGTCAACCACGACGACGACCCGAATGACTCGGCGTCGCCTCGTCGCCTGGCATCACGCCAGTTCGTGTTCCACCCCGATGGGAAGATGACGATCTCGCCGATCCTCAATCCGAGCAGCGTCATCATCAAGGTCGCACCTTCGGTCGAGTTACTGGACGAGCCGATCCAAGGGCATGCCCGTTTTCAGACCTATGGTCGGCGTCGAGCCGCTGCCAACCTCAAGGACCGGAAGCGGCGCGATGCGTTCGACTTCGAGGTCACCGGTCCCGGCGACACGGAAGGCATCAAGCGGATCAAGCTGACGACATCGGTGGCGAAGGACGAGCAAGACAGGGGCGTGGATGTCGGCATGCTCATCGAACAGGTGAGATCGCGGACCAACAACTTTCCGACCATGATCAGCGACTCGTTCAAGCCAACCACCCAGACAGGTGGTCTGTTTGGCCTCATCGACAAGATGGTGGAGGTCGTTCCGACGGTGAAGAAGTTCCGCAAGGACGACGCTCCGGTGGCGTTGACACTGGCAGCGCAGAGCTTGGCAATCGCGTGTCACAAGAAGATTGTGTCCGTGCCTGCGCCGTCTGCTCATGCAAGCGGCACCGTGGATGTTCATCCTGACGACTTCATCGCCGTCGCGGAAGCGCTCTCCCGGCTTCCACTCAAGGGGGCGATCAGCGCTTCCATGGATGAGCACATGGTCGTGTTCCGGTTCACGACGGCGCTTGCCGGTTACGAGGTCTATCTGCCTTCGGTCTCCGACAAGCTTCACCGGTCCAACCGCCACATCGTGAAGATGTCGCCCGTGACATGGCCTCGCATCGGCGAGCCATTGACGAACGACGAGTCGCCAGACAGCGAGCTGCCGAGCGACTCCACGCAGGCGAACAACGACGAGTTGCCGAACGTCTGACCGTGACAGGCCGGGAACCCAGTTTCCCGGCCACCCCCTATTTTTCCTCAAAGAGGAAAGCTCCATGACGAATTTTGCGTCGCTCTGGGCCGACTACGCCCTTTATCTTCCAGCGCTAAGCAACGGCTACTCGGCCTTTGCTGCGCAGCGATCCAACGCGCAAACAAAAGCTCGGCTGCCATCTGGCGTTCGGCCAACCGACTTCAACTTCCTAAACGCCAAGTCCAAGCTCTATCATTGGCCAAACGCTCTTTATTCGGCAGCCCTCGGCTTTGAAGATCAACGGCCGGACATCGTCAAGACGCGGGACCGCCAGAACACGTTCGCGATGGCAGACAGCGGCGGCTTCTCCCTGATCAGCGGGGCGGTCAAATATTCTGAAGCCTCGTTTCGTGCAAAAGTCCTGCAATGGCAGGAAGCTTACTTTGACGTAGGTCTGATCCTTGATGTGCCAACGCGCGCCCTCAGCGTCCCAGCCAGTGGCGTCACCACTTTCGCGGAGTGTCTCAATCGAACCATCGACAATCTCAAGTTCGCCCAGAACAATCGCAGCGCTTCCAGTCTGCGTCTTCTGTCGGTCTATCAAGGAAGAGACCACAAGGAGGCCGAATATTGGCGCGAGCAGATCGCGCCCTATCCCCTTGAAGGCTTGGCGATCGCCGGGCACACACGTCTCGATATGTGGTTCTGGGCAAAGCAGTTCCGGAAGATGCTCGACGCAGGCACCTTTGACCACGTGACACATATACACTTCCTGGGAACTAGCCGTCCCTCCTTCGCGGTCTTGGCCACAGCCTTGCAACGAGCGTTGAGACGGCACGTGAACGACATAATCACCGTCAGCTTCGATAGTTCGCGAAGCTTCAGCATCGTCCAGCGCTACGGGCAGATCACCACGGGACTGGATGTGAAGGATGGCGAGTTCCGGCTGCTCTCCCATACGCTTCCACAACATGGCGGTGATTTCCACCCTGACTCGCCGTTTCCCTTTTCCAGCCCGCTTGGTGATCGTTGCACGACGGGAGATTTCATGCCTGGACGCAACCCAGCCGATCCCGCAGCCGACACTCTCGGCAAGCTGCTGCTCACCAATCACTCCGTTTATGCGGAGTTGTCGGGGATTTTACAGGCCAACCGCTTGGTCGATATGGCGCAGAACGACAAAAATAGTTTGGTGCCCTGGGGAATAAGGCAAAGCGTTGAGGCGTTGGACAAAGTCTTCTCTGGCAGTGACGTGGAAAACGGTCTCAAGGCCCTGCGAACACATGGGCGGAAATTAAACGCCGACGTATCCGGCGAGAACGAACGCTCTGAGGAGGGAGGCGAGATTTAGAATTTTAGCATCTGAGCTTGAAGGAGAATTTCTATATCAAATTTAATATCTGGATCTTCCATCTATATTGAATATTATTCGTTAACTTTTATATTCTGTCTTTTTTCTTTATATTTAGAATTAGGAGAATTTAATGTTTTATGATTATATGATTTTCATTCACAAATATCCCATTGTCAGGTCTTACACCTGCACTGGGGATTATCAGAAATACCGGCCCGTTTTTCTTGGCCGCGAGATTCGCAAGCCGGATAGCCGAGCGGGGTCAGCGATTACTTGCTGACAAAGTCCTTGAACAAGATGACCTGCTTCAGATCGTCGTGTTCCCAATTCTCAAACTCCTTAGTGGCATAGCGCGCCGGGCTCTTTTCGCTTTGGCGCTGCACATTCACCTCACCGCCGGGACAAACCTCGCGCCATACCGAGTGACATATATTCTGTAACTCCGTATCGGTTTTGCTGCCGGCGAAGTTCACCAAGGCATGGCCATGGATGTGGCTGGTAATCTGCTCCAGGAACATGATGCCCAGCGTCCGCTCGTTCCACGCCTTCTTGTAGTAGTTGCGGCCCAAAAGGCTGCGGTCGAGGCGTTTATGGAACTCCCGGATCAGATTATGGAAATCTGAGACCGGCAGACAAACGCTGCTGGCGAGCGTCAGGAAGTGACCGTCGAACTGCTCTGCGTATTCAACATAAAAAGTCCGCATCGTTCGATTATAGAATTTTGCTTCCTGCATTTTATTGTATTCGTTTCTATCCACAACATATTTCCATTAATATATAAATACTCATGTAGCAGCGCATATTGCGTTACTGCTCTTACTATTTATCTTCTGGAGGCAGAAAATGAACAAAGAAATCAAGCTGCTGGAAGGCATTTACGAGCAGCTTCGTATTGCTGATCTTGTCAGCTCGAAGGCCGATTTTTCCAAAAGGTTCCTGGGAAAATCAAAAAGCTACCTGACATCAATGGCAGCTCGGCAGCGCCACATCTCCAGCGATGTGATGGTGGATTTAAGCGAGGCGATCATCGCCGAGATCAGAGCCAAGAGAGATGACCGCTACGTGGCCGATCGCATTGCGTTGCGTCACGCCATGGTGGCGGTGAATGGATATCTGGCAGAGCAGACCATACCTCCCTGCTTGAAGAAAGGTGCACCATCTCTGCCAGCCCAAATCCAACCAGCGCCATTTCCAAGAATCGGCTGGATGAACTCATTGATCGGCATTTGGCAAGCGTGAGACTGAAGCGGGAAACCAATCCAGACAGTGCAGCTCGTTAGCCTTTATGCTGGCAAGCTAGGAATTCCCTATGATCTCGGAGACTTTCTCATAGAAAATGCTCAGCGCGTGTGATGCGATACCGAGCTTTTCCATGCTATTCGCGCCGATATGGGCCCTCTCTGCCTTCTGACAAGGCGCCTCGCGCCACTATGAATGCTTTACCTTGGGCTTTCGGCCCGCTGCCACTCGCTTCGGCTCTTCTCCATCAACCGGCTCACGAAGTAGTTCCGATACATGGGCGCCGAGAGCATTGGCGATCTTTTCAAGGATACCGATCGATGGATTTTCCTTCTCGCGCTCAAGCCGACTGACATAAGTTCGGTCAACGCCAGCTTCATTGGCTAGGCGCTCCTGTGAGATTCCCTTCTCGCCCCTGAGGCGGCGCATATTCCAGGAGATAAGTTCGCGACCATTCATGACGGCCAAGGCATCACAGATCGTCGTCAATATCCACGGACTCTGGGCCTATTATTTTTGACTAGGCACTATCAACAGATCGATCAACCGGATTCCAAGGACGCGCGCCAATCGATCTAAAAGGTCAATGTCTGGATCGTGTTGCCCCGCTTCGATCGCAAGCAGCACGATCGTTGGAATGCCTGATCGCTGAGCCAACTGCTCGACGGTCAATCCCCTTAGCTCCCGCCACCGGGCAATGCCCCTAGCCACCTCGGCAACAGCGCTGGACTTGCCCCGGTGCTGTTCCATGCCCTCTGAACTCATAGGCCTGTACACACACTTAACAGTTCGTTAATATGAGGACTGTACGCCTCATAATCAGTTCCGTGAAGAGCTGGTCAGCAGCTTTTTTTGAGGAAGGAACGGCATGTCCAGTATCTCGCTTTTGAAGCCGCTGGGCGTCACGGCAGCAGCCCCCACATGGACAGCTGAGGGAAGAGGAACTGACCGCGTGCAAACGGCGTCAGTGGGCGATCAGGATCGCTCGGTGGCAGCAAATGATGCGGACCGCCTAGCCCTGTTCTGGAAACTCATCACGGCGCTGGCGATTGGGCTCTTGATCTACAACGTCGTGGGAATGGCCATGTTCGGCAGTGGCTGGATATTCGCGTGCTGGGACGCAATGGAGTATTGGTGCAACGGAGGGTACTGCCGATAGTTGAGATGTCCCCTCCGGCGGATAAGCGAAAGGCGACCACCGGCACGCGCCCGGCGGTCTTTTCTAGCACGAAGCGGGTCAGCGCGACCGATTCCTTCTGACTGAGAAAGAACATCTCTCTCGACTGGCAGTTGGCGAACAGGCCGGACACGCCGGCCGAAGCCGAGAACAAGAAGCTCCGGTCTTCGCTGATGATGGCCCTCGATGAGCGCGTCCGGGCCAAGGGGTGGACACAGGCAGAAACCGCACGCCGGCTTGGCGTGACGCAGCCGCGCGTTTCCGATCTGCTGCACGGCAAGATCAACCTGTTTTCGGTCGACAGCCTCGTCAACATGGTCGTCGCGGCGGGTTTGCAGATCGAAGTGGCATGTCCGCAAGGCTGCGTGATCCAGATATAGCAATGCCGAAGCAGCACCAAAGCCGCTCCGGCATCTCGTGTAGAAGCGAGTTTTGTCGGTGATTACCCCGCCTTCTTCAGTATCAGCCCTCGTTCCGCCGAAGCCTGAGCGAATTGGTCATCGAGCTCTCCCGCACGAACCGCTTCGATCAGCTTGTCGATGATGCCGGGAAGGTTCGCGAATTCGCCGACGGTGACGGCATTTTTGTCCTTGGCGAACTCGATGGTCTTGCCCGCATAGCGAAGGCCGAAGAAGAACTGACCGGACGCATCGGTGAACCAGCCAGCCCGGAGACGCTTCGGCGCCTCGACCTGAACGCGCTGACCATCAGCGCCCTTTCGCCAGACCATGTGTGTCGGCGCGAAATGCTGACCGGCAATCTTGGCCTCGGCCATGGCCTTCTGCTCGACGAGTGCGGAAATCACCTTGTCGCGGGCACGTTCGATGGGATTGTCGCTCGTGCGGACGGGCTTGGCGTTGGTCAGCTTCAGGCTCTTCAGGATGCTCATTGTCGGGACCTCCGTGTGTAAAGTCCCGTCCCATCTACAGCCGTTTTCCAAACTCGCAACCAGCTGTATCAACAAATCGAACCGCGACGCCGATTAGGTTTCAGATCAGCGCTTGTTATCCCACAAGCGACCCCAGAATTACTTAGCGCATCAACTTCAGCATCGAACTCGATTAATTACAGCACCAGACAGATTCCAATCTAGCACGTACCTAGCACACTTCCATTCACATACTGATTTTGCTGATTAAATTCTCATTATTCCATAATTGGTAAGGGAGAGGTCGAGAGTTCAATCCTCTCTCGCAGCACCATTTTCCCCTCTACAAGTCTGTCGGCGGCTGAAGCATCAGTTTCGATGCCTTGCGCTGCATCATGCAGGGCACAGCATGAACATGCGGGCAGTTCGGCACGATAGGGACGTGTCGATTCCCGCTCTGTTCGGTCAGGGTATCTGCAGCTCTTCCCGAAGTACCGAGGTGATCATAGGTAGCCTCGACGGGTTCCTGGCCTGCTTACGGATCTCCGCTCCACGATGGCGATGGCCGGAAGCTGTCGCTTCCCTCCATCCTCAGGCATGATAGACTGCCGAGCACCGCGTTCCCGACCCACGACCGATGCGGGCGTGGTCCCGAGGAGAGCGACCTGTATGGGAGGCGTCGTTGCCATCAGCTATCTCGGCAGAAACCGAAGTTGCCAGCCGGCAACCGCTGCGGCGGCGTTTCTCATGGTCCATCGGACTGACGGCGCTGGGGCTTCTGGCGCTCGTAGGCGCCGCCGCTGCGGACGAAACAGCTTCGGCAAATGCCCCCACCGTCGTCCCACTTCTTGATGCAACAACCCACGGTGACGGCGTCCCGCTTGCCTATCCCTCGGGCCAGCCGGAGGTAACGGCGCGTCTCATCGAGATCAAGCCCGGCGTGGGGACCAATCATCACCGCCATCCGGTCCCTCTGTTCGCCTATATTCTGAAGGGAGAGCTGACGCTGCACCATGAGCGCGGAGGCATACGCAAGGTGAAGGCTGGCGATGCTTTCATGGAATCGAGTGACTGGCATTTCGGTCGCAACGAAGGCCGCGAGACCGTGCGCTTGCTGGCGGTATACATCGGCGAACAGGGCACCCCGCTATCGGTGCAGAAGCCGGACTGATCCCGGTACACAGGTATCCGCGTTAGGGCTGAGGCCATGCGACGGCCGGCCGGGAGCGTCAATCTGCTCGCCCCACCTTGGCTCCCCCACCCGGCGGCGCCGGTGCGATCGGCGGATCAGTGCGGCGCGTTCAGCGGGATGTCCCTCACCGACCCGATGCTGGCAGCATCATGGCCCCATGTCCCATGCGCGCCATTTCTTGCGACAAAGGTCGTAGTTCCGAAACGGCCCTTTGGGCATATGTCTCACTAGATGTCCCATGCCCTCCAGCCTCTCGATGCGCCACGAGGCCTAGACAATCCCGACCAGCAAATCGACGGTCGCATTTTTCTAGGTTCAATGAGCACCCCTCGGGTAAGGTTCCAGAAATGCCCATCTCGGGACGCCGGGATGCCGGCATTCGGATAATTGTCCCTACAGGACAGAGTTCATGTCACAATAGTTAATTGCGAGACATTCCCTGTCCCGGCGAGAAGCCACGGCTGGTTGACAAGGGCAGGATGACCGGCAACTCTTGCCCGCGAACGGAGGCCGAAAGGAGCCCCGGAGGGCGGGTAAGTGGTCACGCTGAGAGACATTGCGAAAGAGGTTGGCGTGTCCGCCAAGACCGTGTCGCGCGTGGTCAATCACGATCCGGCGGTCAGCGATGCGACACGCGATGCCGTCATGGCGGTAGTGCGCCGCCGCCGCTATCTGCCGGACAATGCCGCCAAGGCGATGCGGGCGGACGTGGCGCCAGCCGTCGGCTTCATCGCCGATCGCATCACGACGACCCCCTTTTCGGTCGACATCATCCGTGGGGCCCAGGCTGCCCTGAGGGCCCAGTCCCGCAGCATGGTGATCATGGATCACGAAGGCGACCGCGACACCGAGGAGGCATCCTGGCAGATGTTCCGCTCCTACAACGTGTCCGGCGTCATCTATGCCACCATGTTTCATCGCCCGGTCGAGTTCGACCAGCCGGCCTTCTTCCGCAACATTGTGCTGGCCAACTGCTACTCGATGAAGCGCAACCATCCTTCGGTTCTGCCGGACGACGAGGGCGGTGGCTACCGTCAGGCCAGGCACCTGATCGAGCTTGGCCACCGGCGCATCGGCGCCATCACGCTGAACCCGGCCATCCGGGCGACAGTTCTGCGCGGTGGCGGCTATCGCAGCGCCTTCGCCGAGGCGGGGCTCTCGTTCGATCCGTCGCTGGAAGTCCCCGGTTCGCGGGGACCGGTCGGCAACGACCACATGATCGCCACCGAAGTGGCCACGGCGATGCTGTCGCAGAAGGACAGGCCGACGGCCATCATCTGCGGCAACGACCAGACGGCCGTGCAGGTTTACGCGGCCGCGGCCAACCTCGGCCTTTCGATTCCCGACGATCTCTCCGTCATCGGTTTCGATGACATGCAGGTCAGCTCGACGACCCTGCGCCCGATGCTGACCTCGGTGGCGCTTCCCTATTTCGACATCGGCCGGATCGCCGCCGAGGTGATGGCCATGCTCGGCGAGGAAACCGAAGGGCCGATGGCCCGACAGATCCTCGTCCCCTGTCCGCTCGTAGAGCGGAAGTCCTGCCGCCCCCTGGTCTAGGGACGGCCCCAAAGTCCGTTTCGCAGGAAGCGAGGCGGACACCGTGATCGCCGCCGGGAGTGTGTCTCACGGCGACGATCCCTTGAAACGACGTCTGACTCGCCAGCCCCGGCAGCGCAGCGCTGCCGGGATGGGTTGGTCATTGCCTTGAGGAACGAGGCCGGCCGCGTAGCAACACCTGCGTCAGGCCTGCCGACAAAGCGGAGGAGAAACTATGGGACGGTTCGCAAAACTGACTGGGATTCTAGCCCTGACGACGGCCCTCGCCGGACCGGCACTGGCCGCCACCGAGCTGTCGATGTGGTATCACGGCGCAGGCGGCGACAGCGCCGAACGCGATACGTTTGCGCGCATCATCAAGGAGTTCAACGAGTCCCAGAGCGACTGGGAAGTGAAGCTGCAGGCCTTCCCCCAGATCGCCTACAACGACGCCATCACCGCCGCCGCCGTTGCCGGCAAGCTGCCCGACATCATCGACGTCGACGGCCCGATCATGCCGAACTGGGCCTGGTCGAAGTACATGCAGCCGCTGCCCATTCCCGAGGAGAAGTTCGCCAAGTTCCTGCCCGGCACGCTCGGCCACTGGGACGGCAAGCTCTATTCGGTCGGCCTGTGGGACGCCGCCGTCGCCATGTATGCCCGCAAGTCGGTGCTCGAAGAGAACGGAATCCGCATCCCGACGCTGGACAAGCCCTGGACGCTGGAGGAGTTCGACGCGGCGCTTGTCAAGCTCAAGGACAGCGGCAAGTTCGACTACCCGCTCGATCTCGCCATGAACGACAAGGGCGAGTGGTATCCCTACGCCTTCAGCCCGTTCCTGCAGTCCTTCGGCGGCGATATCGTCGACCGGTCGACCTACAAGACCGCCGAGGGCGCCCTCAACGGCGAGGCTGCGGTGAAGTTCGGCAAGTGGTGGCAGAGCCTGTTCGAGCGCAAGCTGGCGCCGGGAACCTCGCAGGATACCGCCGACCACGACACCGGCTTCCTCGAAGGCAAGTACGCGCTGCAGTGGAACGGCAACTGGGCAGCGCTGAAGCCGCTCGACAAGTTCGGCGACGACATGCTGTTCCTGCCGGCCCCTGACTTCGGCCACGGCCCGAAGATCGGCGCGGCGTCCTGGCAGCTCGGCATCTCCGCTTCCAGCGAGCATGCCGACGGCGCCGCCAAGTTCATCGAGTTCGCGACGCAGGACAAGTATCTCGCCGCCTTCTCCAACGCCATCGGCCTGATCCCGGCCACCGCCGAGGCGGCGCAGATGACCGAGAACTACAAGGACGGCGGCAAGCTCGCCGTGTTCTACGACCTCTCGGCCAAGCAGGCGCTCGTCCGACCGGTGACGCCTGGTTACGTCTTCGCCGCCAAGGAGTTCCGCAAGGCGCTGAGCGACATCGCCGACGGCGCCGACGTGCAGGACACCCTCGACGCGGCCGCTGACGCCATCACCGCCGACATCGAGAAGAACAGCGGCTACGGCCACTGACAGAACGACCGGGGCCGGCATGTGCCGGCTCCGGCACCCCACCGTTCGACAAATGAAGCGCCCGTCGGGCGTCTCCAGCAAGGCCGAGGATCTTGACCCAACGATCTCAATCCCGGTTCGGCAGGAACACGGTGGCCGGTTGGCTGATGGCCGGCCCCAGCCTCGCCATACTCGCCATCTTCCTCATCCTGCCGTTCTTTCTGGCCTTCGGGCTGTCGTTCACCAACCAGCGGCTGATCTCGCCCAACCCGACCGAGTATGTCGGGATGCGCAATTTCGAAAGCCTGCTCGGCGTCGGGACGCTGACGCTCGAACCCTTGCGCGGCGAGAATGGCGACCTCATCCTCGAGGACGGCGCACCGACCTATCCGCGACTGCGCGGGTACACGCGCAACAACCCCGACTATCCGCATCTCAACGGCATGCGCGAATGGATCTCTTGGACGTGGGGGGAGAACCGCGTCTACGTGCTCGCCTCGGACGTCGTGTTCATGCGGGCGCTCGTCAACACCTTCATGTTCGTGCTGATCGTCGCCCCGCTCCAGGGCGCCCTTGCACTCGGCCTCGCGCTCCTGGTCAACCAGAAGCTCAAGGGCATCAACGCCTTCCGGGCGATCTTCTTCATGCCGGTCGTGGTGTCGATGGTGGTGGTGGCCCTGTTGTGGCGCTTCATCTACGACGGGCAGAACGGCCTGCTCAACACGCTGCTCGCCTTCCTCACCTTCGGCGGCTTCAAGCCGGTCGACTGGCTCGGCAACACTTCGACCGCCTTCGGCGCCATGATCGCCATGTCGATCTGGCAGGCCGTGGGTTTCCACATGGTGATCTGGCTGTCGGGTCTTCAGACCATTCCCGAGCATCTCTACGAGGCGGCGCGCATCGAAGGCGCCAGCCGATGGCAGACCTTCGTCCACGTCACCTGGCCGGGCCTCAGGAACACCGCCGTGCTGGTGCTGATCGTCATCACCATGCAAGCCTTCGCCCTGTTCACCCAGGTCGACGTGATGACCAACGGCGGACCGATCGACAGCACCCAGTCGCTTGTCTACCAGGCCGTCCAGCGTGGCTACGGCCAGCAGGATATCGCCGGCGGTTCGGCCATCTCGGTGCTGCTGTTCCTCATCGTGCTCTCCATCTCGCTGATCCAGCGCTATCTCACGAGGGAGCGGACCTGATGCCATCCCGCACGCCCGAAACCCGCGCGACGTCTCTGTTCATGCGCTATGCCATCCTCGTTCTGGTGGCGTTGATCTTCGTCTTCCCGCTGGTGTTCATGCTGGTATCGTCGCTGAAGCCGTCCATGCAGCTTCTGTCCGACACCTCCTCCATCCGCGCCTTCCTGCCGGTGGGCGACATCTCGCTCGACAATTACACGGCAAGCTTTGCCCGCGCGCCGGTGGCTCTCTTCATCTTCAACTCGATCTTCGTCACCTCGGTAACGGTGGTGCTCAACCTCGTCATCTGTTCGATGGCCGGCTTCTCCTTCGCTTTCCTGGACTGGAAGGGCAAGGACGTGATGCTGTCGATCGTCATCGCCACGCTGATCGTTCCGCTCGAAACCATCGCCATCCCGCTTCTTCTGGTGGTCAACAACCTGCCCTGGATCGGCGCCGACGGCATCGAGTGGGGCTGGCTCAACAGCTACCGCGTCCAGATCGTGCCTTTCCTGTCGGATGCACTGACCGTCTTCCTGTTCGTGCAGTATTTCCGCGATCTGCCGCGCGACCTGATCGAGGCGGCCCGGATCGACGGCGCCTCCTGGTTCCAGATCTACGCCAAGGTGATCATGCCGATCTCCGGCCCGGTGATCGCCACCGCCGCCATCCTGCGCTTCCTCGCCATGTACAACCAGTATCTGTGGCCGCTGATGGTGACCCAGTCGGAGCAGTACCGGCCGGTGATGGTGGGCCTGCAGTACTTCTTCCAGCTCAACACCGACTGGGGGCAGGTCATGGCCTACCTGTCGATGATCACCGTGCCCGTGCTGGCCTTCTACCTCGCCCTGCAGCGCGCCTTCATCACCTCGATCGCCTCCACCGGCATCAAGGGATGACGGGGCGCGCTTGCCCCCTCCCGCCGACCCGGCCTCTGTCGGATCGGCTCAACATGGAACACTGACTGTGACTCTTTCTCTCGACGATAAATGGATCTGGGACTTCTGGCTGGCCAGGGATGGGGACGACTGGCACATCTTCCACCTGCAGGCCCCGAAATCGCTGATCGACCCGCACAAGCGCCATCGCAACGCCAGCTATGGCCACGCCACGTCCCGGAATCTCCGCAACTGGATCCATCATGGCACCTGCTTCGGTCCATCGACCGACGGCCCGGCCTGGGACGACCTCTGCACCTGGACCGGCTCGGTGGTGAAGGGCGACGATGGCCTCTGGCATCAGTTCTACACCGCCAACCGGCGCGACGAGGACTGCATGTACCAGCGCATCGGCCATGCCACCTCGCCCGACCTCTTCACCTGGACGCGCGTCGGCAACGGCCTCATCCTCGACATCGATACCCGCTGGTACGAGGAGTGGGAGCCGGGCATCTGGGGCGACCGGGCGATGCGCGACCCGTGGGTGATGCGTGATCCCGCCGGCGATGGCTGGGTAATGTACTTCACCGCCCGCGTGCCAGTCGGCGACGAGATGAATGCGCGCGGCGCCATCGGCTTTGCCCGCTCACCCGATCTCTTCGCCTGGACGCTCGAACCGCCGATCTATGCCGGCGGCGACTTCGGCCAGCTCGAGGTCCCGCAGGTCTTCGAGATCGAGGGCAAGTGGTACATGCTGTTCTGCACCGCCAGCGTTCACTGGTCCAAGGCCTATGCGGCCGGCGCCCCGACCGCGCCGGTCAGCGGCACGCACTATCTCGTCGCCGACAGCCATCTCGGCCCCTGGACGGTCGCACCCGGCCCGTTCCTCGACGGGGCGACGAACAGCGGTCAGCGCTATGCCGGCAAGATCGTGTTCGCCGACGAGGGGCTGCTGTTCATGAGCTTTGCCAACCATCCGACACCCGACACCTTCGGCGGCTACATCGGCGATCCCGTGCCGGTGACGCGCGATCCGAAGACCGGCCTCCTCCACGTCGAAGGCTGAGGCGACAGGGTGACCGACCACAGAGTCGGCCGGTCGCCACACCGAACGGACATTCCAGGGAGACTATCGCATCATGGCCAGCCTCAGCATGAAGTCGGTGCGCAAGAGCTATGGCGCCGTCGAGGTCATCAAGGGGGTCGATCTCGACATTGCGGACGGCGAGTTCGTCGTGGTCGTCGGCCCGTCGGGCTGCGGCAAGTCGCCGCTCTTGCGCATGGTGGCGGGCCTTGAGGAGATCACTGCCGGAACGATGGAAATCGGCGGCCGGGTGGTCAACGACCTCGAACCCAAGGATCGCGGCATCGCCATGGTGTTCCAGTCCTACGCGCTCTATCCGCACAAGACGGTCTACGACAACATGGCCTTCGGCCTTCACATCGCCAAGGCGCCCAAGGCCGAGGTCGACGCCAAGGTCAAGAAGGCCGCCGAGATCCTGAAGCTCGAACCCTATCTCGATCGGCTGCCGAAGCAGCTCTCCGGCGGCCAGCGCCAGCGCGTTGCCATCGGCCGCGCCATCGTGCGCAATCCGGAGGTGTTCCTGTTCGACGAGCCGCTCTCCAACCTCGATGCTGCCCTGCGCGTCAACACCCGCGCCGAGATCGCCAAGCTGCACCGCGACCTCGGGGCGACGATGATCTACGTCACCCACGACCAGGTGGAAGCGATGACACTCGCCGACAAGATCGTCGTCCTGGAAGGCGGCTACGCCCAGCAGATCGGTACGCCGATGGAGCTCTACCATACGCCGGCCAACCTGTTCGTCGCCGGCTTCATCGGTTCGCCCAAGATGAACTACATCGAGGTGACGGTGGCAGAGGTGTCGGCGGACGGCGTCAAGGTTGCAGCCCCCGACATCGGCGAGGCTCTCCTGCCCATTGACCCCGACAAGGCAGCGGTCGGCGACCGGGCGACGCTCGGGATTCGGCCAGAGGACATGCGCCACGGCAAGACGGACGGCATCACCGTCAGCGGTCGCGTCGAACTGGTGGAGCGGCTCGGACACGAAACGCTGGTCGAGATCACCACCACCAACGGCCTCGATCTCAAGGGCATCATCGACGGCACGACGCTGATTTCGCTGGGCGACACGACGGACCTGAGCTTTGCCGCCGCGTCCTGTCACCTGTTCGACAGCGCCGGCAAGGCCTTGACGCGGCGCGAAGTGCCGGAAGTCGTGCGGGCCCGCCGCGGGACTTGACGGACGGGGGGCGCATCGCCGTTAGGTTGCCCAGCCGCGCCCTGCCCTCGTAGAAAGATAATCCGTCGTTTCGGAACAATTTCAACGCCGGCTCGGGCATCGGCCCGAAGAAATGGCTATATCTTCATCAATACGACCATTGCCGCTGAATACATGAAAAGGCCGCAATGATAGGATAAGTCATTGTCGGACGGCGATGCCGCGTCAGAAGCGGCGATACGATTGGCGCTTGGCTCGCATTCATCGCTGTCGACCATCCCGAGAGACCAAACTTCGAGGAGCAAGCCGCATCGAGGGCTTGAACTGTTATTGACCTCATCACGTCAAAACTTCCGCTCAGCCCGCAGGCGTGCGGGCGGGGTCACGGCCGCGCCAAACACAACCTCCGACAGCCCAAAACGCCGATATGAGCACTATGTGCGGCTCGCCCGGCAAAGCGCCCAGGCGGGCGACGAGATCGAGGCGGAGAACCTCCTTCAGCATGCCGAACACTATTATCGCGTGGCGGCCCTGGGGAAGGCAGGTTACCAACGATGACGGCGGATACGATCTCCAGAGTCCCCGATGGGTCTGAGAAAGCCTGGCTCAAGCTCCTGTCGAAGTACCGCACGCCTCATGTGGGCCGCAGCGTGTTCGAACTGGCCGTGACGGCCCTGCCTTTTGTCGGCCTGTGGTTGCTGACCTGGGCCGCTGTCCATTACGGCTACTGGTGGGGCCTGATCCTGATCGTTCCGGCGGCCGGCTTCCTTGTGCGTCTGTTCATGATTCAGCACGATTGCGGTCATGGCTCGTTCTTCGCCCGGCGGCGCTGCGACGACTGGACGGGGCGCATCCTCGGCGTCCTCACGCTCACCCCTTATGATTACTGGCGAAGGGCGCACGCCACGCATCACGCCTCGGCTGGGAATCTCGACGAGCGCGGTGTCGGCGACATCACGACCCTTACCGTGAGCGAGTATTACGCGCGCTCTCGATGGGGGCGGATCGGATATCGTTTTTACCGACATCCGCTTGTCATGTTCGGCATCGGCCCCGCCTGGCTTTTCCTGATCCAGCAACGCCTGCCATTCGGCATGATGCGCGCCGGGGTTCTGCCTTGGGTGTCGACCATGGCGACCAACGCCGCTGTCATCGCCGTCGCCGCGCTGTTGATCTGGGCGGTCGGGCCCGTGTCCTTCTTCGCCGTTCACCTGCCGATCGTCTTGCTGGCCGGATCCATCGGTGTCTGGCTTTTCTACGTGCAGCATCAGTTCGAGGAAACGCACTGGTCGAAAGAGCCGGAGTGGCAGTTCCCGAAAGCCGCGCTGCACGGGGCCTCCCATTACGACCTGCCCCCCGTGTTGCGCTGGATGACCGCCAATATCGGCATCCACCATGTGCATCACCTATCGAGCAAGGTTCCCTACTATCGCCTGCCGGAGGTTCTCCGAAACCATCCCGAACTTGCTGAAATCGGCAGGATCACGCTTCTGCAGAGCCTGAAATGCGTGAAGCTGGTCTTGTGGGACGAGCAGAGCCGGAAACTGATCTCGTTTCGCCAGGCCGCCGTTGCTCCAAGGGCTGCCTAGGGATACGCCGTGAACCATCCCTGAGGGCGGGCATCCCAATCGAGCAGCGGGCGTCACCCAACGAAAAGCGAGATCGGCCGACACCGCGACGGCACTGCCAAAGGAAGCATCTGGATTGCTACTCTGAACTGCATTGGCACCTCTCTTGCTCCGAATAGGAGCATGACGTGTCCATGTGTTTCAAAGAAAGGCATTTTCAATGCTTGATCGGCGCCGAGAGCATCGGGGGCGTACCTATTTGGGAGGTCAGGTCGCCTTCAACAACCGCTGGTGTACCATCGACTGCCTCGTCCGGAACATGTCGGAAAGCGGAGCGAAGCTCGATTTTTCCGATCCAGTGCAGGTACCCAGTGAGCTGGATCTGCTCATTCCCTTGAAGGGGCACAGCCGCCGGGTGAAGGTGGTCTGGCGGCAGGCAACGTCGCTGGGCGTCTCGTTCATCGAGAAAAAGGACACCGGCACGGTCGTTCCCATCGAAGTCGCACGCCAGGTACGGAAGCTGAAAGAGGAACGCGACATGCTGGCCCGACGGGTCAGGGAGCTGACCGAGCCGATGATATGATCAGGTGGCTTCTGACGCTCGTCGTCAACCGGCTCATTCTGATGGCGGTCTTCCTGTTCGCCCTGAACGCGTTCTCGCAAAACGCCAGTGGTCCGAATGGCGTTAACGCCCAAGAGCTTCTGCGGACGTTGTCCGGCTTGCCCGAAGCGCTGAAGACCCTTAGCAGCTCATTCCGCTGATTGAGGTCTTCTCCTGCAGGACAGCGCGGCTGCCAGATGGCCTCGAGGCACTGCGAGCGGAAACTACTCGTGGAAATGGCGGATCGCGTATTTCCGAAGGTCCCGGACGCTCAGCGGCAGATCCAACTTCTCACTGATACGGGCATAATAGGTCTCGACCGTTCGCACGCTGATGCCGAGCGTTGCCGCGATGCCGATGTTGCTTTCCCCCTGCCCCATCAAAGCCAGAACTTGCCGTTCGCGTTCGCTGAGCTCCTTACCTTGCGTTGCCCCGTCCGCGTCGCGCAGCGCAGCGGCTGCCCGGACGGACAGGTAGGTCTCGCCACGGCGAATCCGATCCACAGCTTCGAGAAGACGGGCAGGATCGTCGCGCTTGGTTACGTAGCCGAGAACTCCATATTGCAGCGAACGCCTGATCGTCCGCGCATCTTCGAACATCGAGTAGACAATCACCCGAGCGCCGCGACCGGTAAGATCCGGGACGAGATCCAGGCCATCGCCACGCTCGAGCGAGAGGTCGATGACGGCGAGGTCGATCTCGGTCTCGCAGGCAATCGCGCGTGCCTCCTCCATCGTCGAAGCTTGAAGAGGAGGTGGGAGCCCGCTCGATGCAAGAAGGGCTGCGAGCCCTTGCAGCACGGCGGGATGATCATCGACCAGCAGAACCGTGCAGGCAACGGATGCTTCCATCACGGCACTCCCTGTGAACCGGTGGCATCATGGCACTGGGCGCAACATCTGACGACCGTTCCGCCGCCAGGCGCATCGTCAATCGAAAACTCCGCTCCGATGGCACTGGCCCGATGACGCATGATCCGAAGTCCAAGGCCGCCAGGCCCGGCGGGGGCCAGCTCAGGCGGACGGCCCGCACCGTTGTCCCTGACCTCAAGCCTGGTCACGCCGTTCCTGCAGGTCAGTGAAACGTCGATGCGCGTCGCGCCGGCATGCCGCACCGCATTGGCAAGCGCTTCCTGGGCAATCCGCTGCAAGACACCGAGGTTCTCGCCTGCACAACTCGCGCAGGGCCAGTTCTGGCTGAGGTTGATCTCTATGCCGCTCGCCCGCCTCGCGCTTTCCACCAGTTCGCCGATTGTCGGACCGGTGAGAGCGGCGTCGTGCTCGACCGGCCACATCCCTCGCGACAGGGCATAGGCATCCTCGGCTGCGGCTGACAGAACCCGCCCGAGCTCGACCATTTGCGGAGAGTCCTTCACGGAGGAAAGACCGGACAACATGGAATACCTAAGGCGCGCCGCCGTGAGCTGCTGACAAAGGCCGTCATGGATCTGGTAGCTGACGCGGCGACGCTCTTCCTCGCTGACCCTGACGACTTCCGCTTCGAGTTCGCGACGCCGGCTCATTTCCGCCTTGAGCGCATGGAGATTGCGGTGAAGGTCTACGGACAGCCGCTCGACCGTCTGAAAGCTGTGCGCATATCGCAGAGCCAATGCCGACGACTGAAAGAGGACGAGCGCGAACAGCCCATGGAGGATCATGTACTCGCCTTCGACAGCGTCGACATGAACGAGTACGTCGTGGATGCTGGCGGTTGCCAGCAAGACCGCGCCGGAGAACAGCAAGATCGCACCCGGTCGCCGCTTGATGACGCAGACGGACAACCGGGCAAGGAAGTAGGCCGTGAACAGCAAGCCGGCCAGCATCAGCAGCACGATCAGCCAGGACCGCCAAACCGGCGGCAGCGCGAGTTCGGCCAGCAGGAACACGACGGCACGCAGATCGGAAACGACTTGCAGGCGTCGGGATATGTCGGATGGGAAAAGGCACCGATAGAAGCGATAGATGATCGCGCCTGAAACGGCATAGCAGACAAGGGCAAGCTCATCGAGAGTGGCGGGATTGATCCACCCGGGTACGACGGCGCGCGAAAGCCAATAGGTCGAGTTCGAGTTGGCCGCATATCCGAAAATCAGAAGGCAGTACGTTCCGAAGTAAAGGAAGGAAATCTCCCCGGGTCGCAGGAAATGGATCAGCAGGTGATACGTGCCCGCGACAAGCAGAACGCCGCAGAAGAAGGCAGAGAAGATCCATACCCGGTCACGCGCAGTCTGAAGGATGCCCGCCTTGGCAAGCAGGATGGGATCGCCAACGCCTCCTTCTCGAAATCCATGGTTGGACATCTGAAGAACGAGGTCCACCGGCTGCCCGGTCGTCTCGACGGGAGCAAGGACGAGCGACCGGTCGGGCTGCTCCGTCGCAGCATCCAGTCCAGGCTTGCCACTTTCGGCAACAAGCATCCCGTTGGCCCACAGCCGATAGGCAAGGCGCAGATCGAACAGGCGAAGCGTCAGCGTTCGCTTGCCCGCGGGAGGGGCAAGGCGGAGGCGAAACGTGGCCGCTCCCGTTCCGCCCGCGACATCATCGCCGAAACGATGCCCACGCCAGGCCCCCGGAAATCGGAGTGTCCCGTTCGGCTTCGGCGCGTCCGGACCCAGAAGCTCCTCAGGCGTGAGCAGATGCCCCCAGTAAACCTGCCAAGGGCCACTTACGGCGAAGATCGCACCGTGATCGAAGAGCTCTTCCGGAATGGTCGCGACCCCGCCCTGGGCATCGAGTTCGGCGACGGTCCGATTGTCGGTTGCGCTGAATATCAGCCAAAGGATGGCACAGAACAGGAGGACAACGCAGGCAAGTGCGACCTCGAGTCGCCTTTCCCCTTGCACCAGGTTCGCCCCGTCTTTCATGCCGCCCGCCTCGCCACCGTCGCCAAGCCATAGGACGCAGGTTGCCGGCCAACAAGAGCCGAGCGGCAGAATAGTTTAAATATTTCATCGCGTTGTCCGCCAACTCCCGGACAGACAACGACGCATCCATCGGTCTAGGTGTCGTCCGCGACGCGTCGATGGAATTGCCACCATCGAGAGGGCGCTGGCTTGGGTGGCCTCATGAAAGGCTTCGAAGGTTCTGGCCAGTGCTGTCCAAACTGGAGAAGAATATGAAGACCATCATGATCACGGCCGTCTCGCTGGGGTGTCTGGCGACCCTTCCGACCATCGCTTATGCCGGGCAGAAAGTGGACATGGCCGAGCTCACCTGCAAGGAGTTCATGGCCGATCCCGACGGCATCATGCCGACCATTTTCTGGATCGACGGCTATCTCAGCAACGCTTCCGGCAACACCGTCATCGATCCGGACCAGATGGGCCAGAACGTTCAGGACGTGGCCAAGGAATGCAACGGCAACCCCGACCAGAAGATTCTCGATCTCTTCAACTGAACCGTAGACTCTGAGCGAGACGGCTGCCTCGACGGGGCGCCGTCTCCTTTTGCCGGAAAGGGCTGGATGTGGCCATTCGCTCTCTTACGATACTGCCGGTCGCCCTGTCGCTTGTTGCTGGAAGCGCCGCGGCGGCAGACAGACATGTCACCATCATCAACTCGACATCGACGACCATGAAGATGTTCTTCGCATCCAATGTCGACACGAAGAAATGGGAGGAGGACATCCTGGGCGACGAGGTCGTTCTGCCCGGCGACTCCATCGACATCGACATCGACGATGGAACGGGACACTGCGAGTACGACTTTCGAGCTTTGTTCAACGATGGCGTCGAGAGCATCAAGCACAGCGTGAATGTGTGCAAGGTCGGCAACTTCTATTTCAACGACTGAGCCCTTGGCTCGCAATCGCGGATCGAATGGCATCAACGCGACGCGCGACTGGAGCGAGATGTCCGCCGTTCGCTCGCTCGTTGCAGTCGAGCCATTGTCGTCCGCCGCCTCCTGGAGGCGGCTCGAACCTCGGCCTCTGGCGGCTCCAGACCGATGCCGACTTCGGCTCGCAGCATCGGCAATTGATGCCGGCCGGGCCCGCCTCGCGCCCCCCCCGACGACTCCCTCGCCTTCCTGAACGCTGCCGCGAAGGGGCCGAAGCGCCTGCCTCGGCCCGGACCGTCTTGCCCATCATTGGCGTGAACCGGCCGGCCCTCGTTTGAGCAACCGGCCGCCCCCGAAGCGGCACGGTTGGACATCACCTCCCTGCACCATCAAAGATCCTGCTTTCATAGAATTACGCTTTTTAGACGAACCCTAAGTTCACTCTTTTCCATCATCGTCATTATGTGTTTGTCTGGATCGAAGTTATGACCATCCCCTCGGCCGGGGACATCGAAAGCCAGACCACCAAGGCCGAGCCAGAAGCGCGTCGCGGCCTGCCTCTCCCGTTTGATCGGATCCACTGGAGAAGCGCGAGTTGTGTCGAGATGAAGTCACGTCGTATCGGATAGGACCAAGACGCGATGCGCGCGTTGATCATTGATGACAGCAAATCGGTCTTGTTGTGGATGGGCGCGGCCTTGACCGAAGTGCCGGACCTGATCCTCGACTTGTGCGACAGGCCGGAGGATGCGTTGGCCCTCGCCTCGACGAGGCAATACGATCTTGTGGTCGTCGACTATCTGATGCCGAACCTCACCGGCATCGACGTGACCGAAGCCCTTCGCCTTCGTCCCGACTATCACGCCATTCCCATTGTCATGATCACCGCCGAACGGGATAGCGAAATCAGGCTCAAGGCGCTACTTGCCGGCGTCAACGACTTCCTCAACAAGCCCTTCGACCCGATCGAGCTGCGGGCCCGGATCACCAACCTGATGTCGCTTCGGCGCACCCAGGTGGAGCTCGCCACCCAAGCCCATCGCCTTGAGGAGGCGGTGAGCCAGGCCACCGCCGATCTGGTGTTGCGCGAGGAAGAAATGATCTGGCGGTTGGCGCGGGCCATCGAGATGCGCGACGGCGGCACCGGCGCCCACATTTCGCGCGTGGCGGCGATCAGCAGGCTGATCGCGGAGGGGCTGGCGCTCGATCCGCATTTCTGCCGGATGATCTATCTCGCAACCCCGCTGCACGACATCGGCAAGATCGGCGTTCCCGACGCGATCCTGAACAAGCCGGGCCGGCTCACCGCCGAGGAGATGACTGCGGTTCGCGAGCATGTCAACTACGGCGCAAGAATGCTGGAGAACGGCACCTCCGACCTCATTCGGGTGGCGGCGGCCATTGTCGGCGGGCATCACGAGAAATGGGATGGCAGCGGCTACCCGCGCGGCCTGTCGGGCCAAGCCATTCCCATCGAGGCGCGCATCACCGCCGTTGCCGACGTGTTCGACGCCCTGAGTTCGGCAAGGCCCTACAAGGAAGCCTGGAGCCCGGAACGAGCCTACGACGAGATCGTCCGAGGTTCGGGCAGTCATTTCGATCCGGAGTGCGTGCGCGTGTTCCGTGAGAAATGGCGGGATATCGAAGAGGTGGCGCGCACCCTCCGCGACGAGGAGGAAGGGCCGGCAGCCTGGGCCAAAACGAGCGAGGCTCCCATCATCGGCGGATAGGTTCGGCAACGGACAGGCCGGAAAGGCACTCGTCAGATGCGCCGCCCACTCGAGGCCGACGTGAAAATGGCGCCGCTGTTCATCAGCTAAAATACTTACGTAATCATACTTAAAACGGCGGTTTTCCTCGGAAATTCTGCGGTGGGGGCCGACAACCCTCACGAGTCAGGCTTCCAACGAGACGCAGATTCTCATGAGCGTTGCGCGCATTTCCAGCTGTTTAGCGAAACTTCAGTACTCGCAAAACGAGTCTCATGACTCTTGAGTATTAATATCCAACTCCGCTCTTTATCGAATTTATTTCACGCCTTTTGAATCAATTTTGCACTGTAGAAATCCAGTTTATGGAAATTTAGCTTTTGTCTTACAGAACTTCATGACCAGCAGGAGCTGCTTCCATGGAGAACTCAATCGTCATTCGGATGCACTCAAATCTATGTGTTTCTGACATCAAGACGTCTTACTCTACCTTGGTCGAAGCGATGGATAAATTTCCGAGTATTCGCCTCGCCATCCCGACCGACGCGATCGTCGATCTCAGCTTTCTTCAGCTCATCGAAGCCGCCAGGCAACGAGCTGTCGAACAGGGCAAATCCCTGTCTCTTCTTGAACCGGCCAACGGCGAGCTTCGGCGCGCGCTGGACCGAAGCGGCCTCATGACGGCCGCGACAGTTGCCGATCGTTCATTCTGGCTCCACGAGGAGACCGCCCAGTGACCGCGAGTATTCTGACCGTCGACGACTCGGTTTCCGTGCGCATGACCACGCGCATCGCTCTGACCGGCGCCGGCTACAAGGTGACGGAGGCCGTCGACGGCCTCGACGGCCTCAACAAGGCCAAGGCGACCCGCTTCGATCTCGTCATCACCGACCTCAACATGCCGAACATGGACGGCTTGCGCATGATCGAGGAGGTTCGGCGCCTGCCGAACCAGATCGGCGTCCCGATCCTGTTCCTCACCACCGAGTCCGATGCTGCCCTCAAGGGGCGCGCCAAGGCCGCCGGGGCCACCGGCTGGCTGACCAAGCCCTTCGAGTCCGACCAGTTGGTCCGTCTCGTACAGAAGGTGCTGGCCAAATGAGTACCCCCGATCCAGCGGACATCTTCCGCATCGAAGCGGCCGAACTGCTCGAGCAGATGGAGCAGGGCCTGCTCGATCTCGAACATCGCCTCGATGACCGCACGCTGGTCGACGCCGTCTTTCGCGCCCTTCATACCCTCAAGGGGTCGGGCGCCATGTTCGGCTTCGATCGCCTCGCCGCGTTCACCCATCATTGTGAAACCGCTTTCGACCGGGTTCGCAAGGGATTGGCCGACGCAACGCCGGACCTGGTTTCCGCGGTGCTCGATGCCCGCGACCATATGCGCGCCCTTGTGGAGGATCCCAGCGGCGATCATGCCGAAGAGGAGCGCTATCTCCTTGAACGCCTCCAGGCAGCCGTTTCCGGGACGTCGACTTCGCCAGCCACGACGATCGTCGAGACTCCCAAGCCCGCTGTTCCCGATGTGCCGACGACATGGCACATTCGGTTCGGTCTGCCGGAGAACACCTTCGTCAACGGCACGAATCCCCTGAGCTTCCTCGACGAACTGAGGGACATGGGCGAATGCCACGTCTTGCTCGACAGATCGGCCTTGCCGCCTTTGGAAAAGCTCGATCCGACGGCTCTTTATTTCACGTGGGACGTGACGCTGACCACCAGCAAGAGCCGAGCCGACATCGAGGATGTGTTCCTGTTCGTCATGGACGACATGTCGCTGACGATCGAAGAGGCAACCGACGGCGCCCCCGTCGTCTCGGCGGCTCTGCCCGTCTCCGAACCGGAGGCAGTGCAGGCCACGCCCCCCGTGAGCGAAGCGCCGATGGAGCGTCAGGCAGTCGAGGCAACCAGCCGCCCGATCGTCGAGGTCGCGGATCCCAAGCTGAAGCGCAAGGTGGAGAGCGTCCGCGTTCCCGCCGAGCGCCTTGACGAACTGATGGATCGCGTCGGCGAACTGGTGATCGTCCAGTCCCGCTTGCAGCAGATCGCAGCCAGCGGCGCCGATATCGCCCTCCGGACCGTCAGCGAGGAAATGGAACGTCTCTGCAGCGAGCTGCGCGTTACCATGATGGTGCTGCGCATGGTGCCCGTCGCCACGCTGTTCGATCGCTATCGTCGCCTCGTCCACGATCTTCAGCGAGATACGGGCAAGAAGATCGAGCTGTCGACCGATGGCGAGAGCACCGAGATGGACAAGACCGTGATCGAGCGTCTGGCCGATCCGCTGGTTCATCTGGTGCGCAACTCCGCCGATCATGGCCTTGAATCGACCGAAGAGCGCATCGCCGCCGGCAAGTCGGAAACGGGCAGCATCCGCCTGTCGGCCCGCCAGACCGGCGGCGAAGTGATCATTTCGGTCATCGACGACGGTCGCGGCATCGACAGGGCCAGGGTTCGCGCCAAGGCGGAAACTGCGGGCCTGATCCAGCCGGGAGCGACGATCCCCGACCAAGAGCTGCTTCAGCTGATTTTCCAGCCGGGCTTCTCCACGGCCTCGTCGGTCACCAACCTGTCCGGCCGCGGCGTCGGCATGGACGTCGTCAAGAAGGCCATCGAATCGCTACACGGCTCGATCGACATCGCCAGCCGTCCCGGCGAGGGCTCCACGGTCTCGCTTCGTATTCCATTGACGCTGGCCATCATCGACGGCCTGCTCGTCAGGGTGGGCGAAGGTCATCATGTGATCCCTCTGCCCGCCGTCGAAGAGTGCATCGAGATCAGCCAGGAGGAAGACCTGCGCTCGCGCGGCCGTGCCTTCCTGTCGCTTCGCGACGCCCTGGTGCCGTTCATCCGCCTTCGCGAGCTGTTCGCCACCGGGACCAAACCGGATCTCTATCAGAAGATGGTCGTGGTCTCGACCGGCGAGGAGCGCGTCGGCCTGATCGTCGACCAGATCATCGGCCACCACCAGACCGTCATCAAGTCGATGTCGAAGCTGCATGACGACGTGACCACCTTCTCGGGGGCCACGATCCTCGGCGACGGCTCGGTCGCTCTCATCCTCGACGTGGCCAATCTGGTCTCGCTCGGCCAGGAGCAGGAGGCGCGGCTGCGCGCAATCGCATGAGTGACCTAGCCCTTAAAATCAAGGCCGGCCGGGACGTACCCGCCGGCGAGATCGAAGTCCTGACCTTCGAGATCGGCGGAGAGACCTTCGCCCTCGAGGCCGCCATCGTGCGCGAAATCCTCGATCTCCTGCCGGAGACCATCGTTCCGGGCAGCCGGCCGTTCGTCAACGCGGTCGTCAACTTCCGCGGCAAGGTCATCCCGCTTGCGGATATCCGCGTCGCCATGGGAATGCCAACCGCCGCCACCACCATCGACAGCCGGATCGTGGTCGTCGAGCTGGATCTCGACGGCGTCCCCTCGCTCATCGGCCTCAGAACCGATCGGGTGAACGAGGTCACCACCTTGTCGAAGGCGAACGGCGAACCGCCGCCGCGCGTCGGCCTCAAGTGGCCGGCCCAGTTCATCGAATGCCTGATTCAAAGGGAAGGTGCCTTCATCATCTTCCCGAACCTCAAGGCCATCTTTGCTTCCAAGGGCAAGTCGAGCCAGCCGAGCTGAGTCGAATACCCGAGATCCCAAATCAAGACCCACAAGCCCGGACGGGAACCCGGACATATCGACGGAAAGTTCAGTAAATGCGTATCACAATCAAAATAAAGCTTGCGCTGTCCTTTGCCTTGGTCGTCGCCATGCTTGTCAGCTTGGCTGTCCTAAGCACCTTCAGCCTCGCCAACCTCAACGACACCCTCTCTAATCTCGTCAACGGTCCGGTCGTTCGCCTGCAATACGCGCTGGAAGCCAAGGGAGCGCTTGCCGAGTCTGTTCGCCAGCAGAAGAACGCCTTGCTTGCCACCGAGACGGACAAGATCAACGAATACTACAAGAAGTCCGAGGCATCGCTTGCCACCGTCCTGGAACTCGCCCAGAAGGGGTTTGACGGCGCCAGTGACGACCGGAAGCCCGCTTGGGAAGTGCTCAAAACGGCCGTCGGCGATTTCTCGAAGGCCGCGTCGAAACTCCCCCAGGTACAGGCGAGCAGCGGCCAGATGGCAGCTATCAGCTTCTCCCAAGGCGACGTCAGCACGACCGCAAACGCGACCTCTGAAGCTGCTGATGCCCTGGTTGAAGGACAGCAGAACGTTCTGCAGGCCGCTACCGTCGCAGCGGAAAGCACTTACCAGTCGATCAGGACGCTCGTGATCGCCCTCGCGGTGGCCGCAGCACTGGTTGCCATTGTCGCCGCGACCTGGATGTCGCTGTCCATCGCCCGTGGCCTCAAGCGGGGTGTCGATCTCGCCGAGGCCGTCGCCATCGGCGATCTGCACCACGAGGTTGCGCACAAGGCCAACGACGAGATCAAGGATCTGATCTCGGCCATGCAGAAGATGACGGCCAACCTGCGCGAGACCGCCGGCATGGCTGCGGAAATCTCGAACGGCAACCTCACCGTGACGCCGAAGCCGCTGTCCGACAAGGACACGCTGGGCAAGTCGCTGCTCGATATGGTCGAGCGTCTGCGGTCGGTGGTGAGCGATGCGCTGGTCGCCTCCGACAACGTGTCGGCCGGCAGCCAGCAGCTGTCGTCGGCCTCAGAGCAGATCGCCCAGGGTGCCACCGAACAGGCTTCGTCGGCCGAGGAAGCCTCCTCGTCGATGGAGGAGATGGCCTCCAACATCAAGCAGAACGCCGACAACGCCGCCCAGACCGAGAAGATCGCCCGTC
>JAUVXG010000284.1 GCA_030603685.1 Pleomorphomonas sp. | reverse complement strand
TGCCGGCACCACCAGCCTTGTCGACCATCACGAGTCGCCGCACTTCATCGGCGGCTCGCTTCAGGTGCTGGCGGACGCCGCCGAAGATCTCGGCGTGCGGGCGCTTCTCACCTTCGGAGCAACCGAGCGCAACTTCGGCCGCGCAGAAGCGGAGGCCGGGCTCATCGAGTGCGGCAACGTCGAGGAAACGCCGCTCATCCGCCGCCTCGTTGGCCTGCACGCCAGCTTTACCGTCTCCGACGACACCATCCGCGCGGCGGGCGAGCTTTGCGACAGGCTGGGCACGGTGATGCACGTCCATGTCGCCGAAGCCGTTGACGACGTGGAAGATGCGCGGGCGCGTGGCTATGCCGGCCCTCTCGAACGCCTCCTCGCCCTTAACGCGCTACCGCCCGGATCGATCCTCGCCCACGGCGTGCATCTCACGGCCGATGAAGTCCTTGAAGCGAACCAGCGTGGCCTCTGGCTGGTCCAGAATCCGCGCTCCAACGAGGGCAATCGGGTCGGTTATCCCGCCAACCTCCGTCACTCGGACAAGGTCGCGCTCGGCTGCGACGGCTGGAATGCCGACATGGCCGTCGAGGAAGCCGCCCTCTTCCGCCTCGCTGCGGCCGAAGGCGACGATCGCGCGGCTGGCCGTCTCGATGCCGGCCGACGCTTGATCGCCGAGCGTTTCGGCTTCTCCGCCACCGGGCTCGTAACCGGTGCGGCTGGCGACGTGGTGGTGCGTGAAGACGGCAAGGTGGCGCTGGTGGTAGTCGGCGGCCGGCTCGTCGTTCGCGACGGTCGTCTTGTCGGTGCCAATGCCGGCGCCATCGAAGCCGAGGCGCGATCCGAAGCGGCGCGTCTGTGGCAGCGGATGGCAACGCTCTGACCCCGTGACGGCGCGGCCGGCCAAGGCTATTGTCGGCACAGGGAGAGACCGATGATCTATTTTCTCGACACCGCCGACGCCGCCGCCATCGCCCGCCTTGCCGACCTCTATCCGATCGCCGGGGTCACCACCAATCCGACGCTGATCGCGCGCGAGAAGCGACCGTTTCCGGATGTCATCAAGGACATCCGCGCCGTGATCGGCGATGGGGCCATGTTGCACGTTCAGGTGACGGCGCGCGACGCCGACACCATGGTGGCCGAGGCGCGCAAGCTCGCCGACTTCGTCGGCACGGGATTTCATCCCAAGGTTCCGGTGACGGCCGAGGGCATCAAGGCCATCCGCCGGCTGTCCGGGCTTGGCTTCCGCGTCACCGCAACAGCCATCGTCACCGCCCAGCAGGCGCTGATGGCGGCGGTCGCCGGCGCGGCCTTCACCGCTCCCTATGTCAACCGACTGGACATGATCGGCGGCGACGGCGTCAAGGTCGTCGCCGACATCGCCCATCTCTTCCGCATCCACGCCTTGCCGACCCGGCTGCTCACCGCCTCGTTCAAGAACGTTCAGCAGGTCCACGACGTGGCCATGGCCGGCGCGCACTCGGCGACGCTGCCGCCCGACATTCTGGAAGCGCTGATCCGCCATCCGCTGACGGACTCGGGCATAGCCGGCTTTGCCGCCGACTGGGCCGAGGCCTACGGCGAAGGCCACACGACGCTCGATCTCATCTGAGGTCGGCCGTCAGGCCGCGGACTTCTTCTTGCCGGCATGGTGGGTGGCGTCGTCGCCCGCCTTGGCGAAGACGTCTGTCACCGAAGCGGTCTTGGATCCGCCGGCAGGCTTCGTTGCCTTCGGCTTGCGCGCTTCCTTGGTTTTTCTCATCTGTCCCTTGGCCATATCGCTCTCCTCAGCGAAAGCGCGGCCGACGCGGCGGTCGCCGCGCGCCTTTCCTCTATCGGGCCGGTCTTCCGGCTGGCCACCGACGCGGACATGATGAGCCGGCTTTTTGGAAGAAACAACCTGAGCTTAAGTCCAAGCGAAGCCCGACAAGCTCAGGCACGCAGCGACTCGGCAGGAGTGCGGTCCAGCTCGTTGCCGTAGCTAGCGAGCACTGCGTTGAAGTCGCTCGGCTCACTGAAAAGATAGCCCTGACCGTAGCCGACGCCGAGCGCCGCCAGTTCCTTCAGCGTCGCTTCGTCCTCGATGCGCTCGGCAATCACCTCGACACCGAGTTGATGGCCGATTTCGTTGATCGCCCGGACGACGGTGCGGTCGTAGGCGCTATTGGCCATGTTGTGAACGAAACTGCCATCGATCTTGATGGCATCGACGTCGAAGCTCTTCAGATAGGTAAAGGACGACAGGCCGGACCCGAAGTCATCGAGATTGACGCGGCAGCCGATGTCGCGCACGGCGCGGATGAAATCGCGTGCGACTTCGAAGGAGTTGATCACCGCCGTCTCGGTGATCTCAAGCGTCAGGCGCGAGGGCGACAGGGGACTCGCGAGGAAGAGGTCGGCAAGGTAACGCCAGAGCGTCGGATCGTTGAGCGAGTTGGCCGACAGATTGACGGCCACGCGCAGGTCAGGCACCGCCATGATCGCCGGTCCGAAGTCCGCGATCACTCTGGCGAGTACCCACCGGTCGATGGCACCCATCAGGTCGAAGCGCTCGGCGGCCGGGATGAAGGTATCCGGCGTCTGCACATTACCATCGTCGTCAAGCATGCGGATGAGGATCTCAAGCGATCGGCCGCTCGCACTCGGGGCGCCGATCGGCCTGATTTCCTGAGCATAAAGCACGAACCGGTCGTTCTCGATGGTTTCGCGGATACGAGCTGCCAGGCGGAAGTCGCTCATGTGCTGTTGCGCCTCGCCCGTGTCTTGCATGAAGACCGAGACGCGACCGCGACCGGCGGCCTTTGCGGCGTAGCAGGCGACGTCGGCCTCGGCCAGCACCGCCTCGGCGCTCGCAGTCGTGCCGTCGACCTGGGTAACACCGACGCTGGCGCCGACTTCGTAGACCTTACCCTCCCAGGTAAAGCGAATGGCCTCGATGGCGTCGATCAGCTTTTCGCCGACGAAGGCCGCGAACTGGCGGTCGCAGTTCTCGATCAGCACCGCAAACTCGTCACCGCCCAGCCGGGCGAGACAATCGCTGATCGGCACGATCGACCGCATGGTGCGTGCCACTTCCTGCAGGAGAGCGTCTCCGGCCAGATGTCCCGCCGTGTCGTTGACGATCTTGAAGCGGTCGAGATCGACAAACAGCAGACCTTGCTGGCTACCATCCTCGCGCGCCGCAGCGATCATGCCCTGGATGCGCGTCTCGAAGTAACGGCGATTGGCGAGTCCGGTGAGGTCGTCATGGGTCGCGGCATGGGCGAGAGATCGCTGCATGGCGCGCTCGGCCGAGACATCCTGGAAAACCAGAACGGCGCCGGCCCGACCGTCGG
>JAUVXG010000158.1 GCA_030603685.1 Pleomorphomonas sp. | reverse complement strand
GCGCCACCGGTCTCGGCGAGCACCTTGGTGATCGCCGCCGTCAGCGACGTCTTGCCGTGGTCAACGTGACCGATCGTGCCGATGTTGCAGTGCGGCTTCGTCCGCGAAAACTTTTCCTTGGCCATCGCTTCGTCTCTCTCGAAAGGTTTGATGGGGCCTTTTCGTGCGCTGCCCCCGAACCGGGGCGGCCGGTCGGCGGGTCGAATAGTGCCTTTTAACGCAAGGTTCAAGCCCTGATTAGCGCCGCTCTCCCCGCAAAGAGCAATCGGCGCCAAGGCTGAGCCATATGGACCGCTTTCCTTGAAATTTCAAGCTCGCCACAGGGCTAAAGTCTTGCTCGCCGCACGCCCACCCCTCGCTCACCGGCGCGGCGGCGAAAACCGATCCTTGAAAGGGCTCGCCGGCTCCGGAAAATCGAGGCCGCAGGCGGCATCTCCCATGCGCGCCGTGCCAAATGCCGGAGGAACGCGCGTGCCGTTGCTTGAACATGTTCAGCATTCGCAAGGGGAAATAACCGGTTCTTAATGGGCATGGCGTTTAGGTGGGCAGGAAGAGAGCCGGTGCGCAGGGCGGACAAGCACGCCAACCGGGATTTCGGACGCCTCGATGAACCAGCAGTTCTCTCTATTCCTGTCCCGCGTCGTCGCTTCCCTGTTGGCAATGGTTCTCGCCCTGTCCGCAATGGGGGCGTTCCTGGTGTGGGTCGCCCGCTCGGTCGACAACGAGGACATCCGGCGACAGGGCGAAATCGCCGGCTATGCCCTCAGGGAAATTCGGACCAACCTCGCACATAACCAGGAAAGCTCCACTTTCTGGGACGAAGCGGTCGAGAGAACCGCCACGAGCGGCAACGAGGAGTGGATCGACGGCAATCTCGGCACATGGATGCATTCGTTCTTCGGCTTCGACGAAGCCTATGTCCTCGATGGTCAGGAGCGCCCGATCTATGCCTTCGCCGAGGAGCAGGTGAAGCCGGCCGCCTTCTTCGAGTCGCGCCGCGACCTGCTGAAGCCATACCTCAGGGCGTTGCGGTCCAAGCTCGCAGACGGCGAAACGCCCGCCGAGGGAAGCCGGGAACAGTCCATCGGCGTCACCGACTATGTTTACATCGCCGGTCGTCCGGCGGTCGTCAGCGTCAAGCCGATCCTCTCCGACTCGGGAGAGCTGGAACAACCCCTTTCGACCATTCGGCTTCACGTCGCCGTTCAGTATCTGGATGGCGCCATCATCGACAGGGTTGGGCAGGCGCACGTTCTGGAAGACCTGAAGTTCGTTCCCGCGGGCCAGCGCGCCCCCGCGATGGTGTCGGCGTTCCTGTCCAGTGACACTGGAGCCGTCGTCGTCGAGTTCCAGTGGCTGCCCTTCCGGCCGGGCCAGCGTCTTCTCGCCTCGCTCTCGCCGGTGCTGGCCCTGGTGGGGTCGGCGTTGCTGGTCGGCACGCTGATCATCTCGTCGGCGTCCTACCGGCGCAAGCTGGACCGGCTCAGGAACGACGCCCACATCCGCTATCTCGCCTCCCACGATCCTCTCACCGGCCTTCTCAATCGCTCGGCCTACGAGCGGGCGGCGGACGAGATGATCGAGCAGTTCTCCAATCGGCAGCAGCCCGATCCCCTCGCCTTCCTGTTCATGGATCTCGACCGGTTCAAGCAGGTCAACGACATCCTGGGACATCAGGTCGGCGACGCCGTGCTGGTTGAATTTGCCCGGCGAGCATCCGAGATCCTGCCGGCCAACGCGCCGATCTACCGCGTCGGTGGCGACGAGTTCGCCGCCCTGATCCCCAACAGGACCCGGCGCGAGATCGAGCAGCTCTGCGGCCGGCTCGTCGAAAGCCTGGCCGAACCGATGGACATCGACGGCCGGCGCGCCTTCGTCGGCGTTTCCATTGGCGTGTCGATGGCGCCTTACGACGGAACCGACAGGGCGGAGCTGAACCGCAAGGCCGACGTCGCCCTCTACCACGCCAAGACGGCCGGGCGCCGGCGCTTCTCGATCTTCGGCACGCATATGGACGATGCCATCCAGAACCGGGCGGCCCTGGAGACCGAGCTTCGCGAGGCGCTTCGGACCAAGGCGTCTTTGTCCGTCGTCTACCAGCCGAAATTTGCCGGCCATGGCGGCCACATGCTGGGCGTGGAAGCGCTGGTTCGCTGGGAGCACCCGGAACGCGGGGCGATCTCGCCCGCGCTGTTCATTCCGATCGCCGAGGAAGCGGGCCTCATCGCCGACCTCGGCCTGTGGGTGCTGGAGACCGCCTGCCGGGACGCGATCGCCTGGCCCGTCGAGCACCTGGCCGTCAACGTGTCGCCCGTCCAGCTGCGCGCCGCCGGCTTCGCCGAGACCGTGCTGAGCACCCTGAAGAAGCTCGGCTTCCCGCCCAACCGGCTCGAACTGGAGATCACGGAAACGGATTTTGCCGGCACCGAGGAAGTCGGCATGCAGAACATCAGGACGCTGAACGCGGCCGGCATCGCCATCGCCATCGACGACTTCGGAACGGGATCGTCGACCTTCGAGCGGCTGAGGAACATCGACTTCGATCGCATCAAGATCGACCGGAGCTTCGTGACGAGCATCACCGAATCCGAGGGCGATGCGGAAATCGTCAAGGCCATGATCTCCATGGCGCATGCCAAGGGCCTCAAGACGACGGCGGAAGGCGTCGAGACCGACGAGCAGCGGGAAATCCTGCGCTCTTTCGGCTGCGACGAGCTTCAGGGCTACCTCCTCGGAAGGCCGATGCCGCCGCAGCAACTGTCGGCGATCCTGAGCGGCGCCCGGGCCACCACCCCCTAGCGGCCTCCCTTCCCCTACCCGCGCCGCGCGCGCCCGGACGACCGGCGCTCACCGAAAACTCCTCCGAACGTGATCGCATGGGCCATTTACTCACGGCCTAGGTAATATACTTATTCAGTTGCAACGGACTGGCAGTTCGGCCGCGATGCCACGCCCAAACCCAGGAGCCTCCGCCGACCGGATCGAGACATTTGGTCACCAGGCGAAGGCATCAGGTTTGCCTGGCAGAGCAGCCGCCAATCCACGAGGGCTTTCCGGAGAATGACAATGCAGATCGGAATGATGGGACTGGGCCGGATGGGCTACAACATGGCCCGGCGGTTGATGGCCAGCGGCCACGAGGTGGTCGCCTACGACCTCAACCGCGACAGCGTCGCCGCCCTCGAAAAGGAAGGCGCCGTCGCCGCCGCCTCGGTCGACGACCTCGTGGCGAAGCTGAAGCCGCCGCGCGCCGTCTGGCTCATGCTGCCCGCCGCCGTCACCGAGAGCGCCGTCCGCGACCTGTCGACGCGGCTTTCGCCCGACGACACAATCATCGACGGCGGCAACTCCAACTATCGCAAGGCCGTCGATCTGGCCGGCGAACTCGCCACCGCCCGGATCCACTTCCTCGACGTCGGCACGTCGGGCGGCGTCTGGGGCGCCGAGCGCGGCTACTGCCTGATGATCGGCGGCGATACCGGCGCCGTGGCCCGGCTGGACCCGATCTTCGCGTCGCTCGCCCCCGGCGGCGATCCGTCCTTCGGCACGGCCGAGCGCGGCTATCTCCATTGCGGCCCGGCCGGCGCCGGTCACTTCGTCAAGATGATCCACAACGGCATCGAGTACGGCATGATGGCGGCCTACGCGGAGGGGCTCAACGTCCTGAAATCGGCCAACGCCGGCGCCGTGGCGCGCAAGGCCGACGCGGAGACCAGCCCGCTCGAGGAGCCGCAATATTACCGCTACGACTTCGACGTGGCCGCCATCACCGAGGTCTGGCGACACGCCAGCGTCATCAGCTCGTGGTTGCTCGACCTGACGGCGTCGGCGCTGGCCGCCGACCCGAACCTGACGTCCTACCAGGGGCACGTCTCCGACTCCGGTGAGGGGCGCTGGACGCTGAGGGCCGCCATCGACACCAGCGTACCGGTTCCGGTGCTGTCGTCGGCGCTCTACAGCCGCTTCGCCTCGCGCGGCAACGACGAATTCGCCAACAAGGTGCTGTCGGCCATGCGCCAGGCCTTCGGCGGCCACATCGAAAAGCCCAGGGAGGGCAACTGACATGCCGAGAGCCATCAAGGAAGCCCGTAACGGCCGGTCGGATGCCCTGGTCATCTTCGGTGCCACTGGCGACCTCGCCCGCAAGATGATCTACCCCTCGCTCTACCAGATGGTGCGGCGCGGCAATCTCAACGAGCCGATCGTCGGCGTCGCCCGCGACGGGTGGAGCGTCGAAAAGCTGCTGGAGCGGGCGCGGGAAAGCATCGCCGCCAGTTGCGGCGACATCGACGAGGCGACCTTTGCCAAGTTCGCCGGCCTCATGCGCTTCGTTCCGGGCGACTACCAGGATCCCTCGACCTTCACCCGCCTCGGCGAGGCGCTGTCGGACCGCCGACGCGTGCTCTACTACCTCGCCATTCCGCCGTCGATGTTCGCCTCGGTGACGGCCGGCCTCAAGCAGGCCAATCTTTCGGCCGGCGCGCGGCTCATGGTCGAGAAGCCGTTCGGCCGCGACCTTGCCTCGGCGCAGGAGCTCAATCGCGTCCTGCACACGGTCTTCAGGGAAGACGAGATCTTCCGCATCGACCACTATCTCGGCAAGGAAGCGATCCAGAACCTTCTCTACTTCCGCTTCGCCAACTCGTTCCTCGAACCGCTGTGGAACCGCAACTACATCGACAGCGTCCAGATCACCATGGCCGAGAACTTCGGCGTCGAGGGGCGCGGCCGCTTCTATGAGGAGGTGGGCGCGCTGCGCGACGTGGTGCAGAACCACCTGATCAACATCCTGCTGCTGCTCGCCACCGAGCCGCCGGTCAACGCGCTGTCGGACGACCTGATCGACGAGAAGGTGCAGGTGCTGAAAGCCATCCGCCCGCTGGAAGAGCGCGACGTGGTCAGGGGGCAGTTCGAAGGCTATCGCGACGAACCCGGCGTCGCCGCCAACTCGCGCGTCGAGACCTTCGTGGCGGTGCGCCTCTTCGTCGACACCTGGCGCTGGCAGGGCGTGCCCTTCTACATCCGAGCCGGCAAGAACCTGCCGGTGCGCGCCACCGAGGTGGTGGTCCGCTTCAAGCGCCCGCCCCTCGAGGTGTTCGACCCGATCCGTCCGGGCGAGGCCAACTACATGCGCTTCCGCCTGGGGCCGGAGGTGTCGATCGGCATCGGCGCTCGCCGCAAGGCCAATGGCGGCGACATGGTCGGCGAGGCGGTAGAGCTCACCGCCGTCAGCGACGGCATGGACAACGTACTGCCCTACGAGCGGCTGATCGGCGATGCGATGAACGGTCGTCGCCAGCTGTTCACCCGCGAAGACATGGCCGAACTTGCCTGGCAGATCGTCGAGCCGGTGCTGGAAGCAAGCAGCGCCCCCTCGCTCTACAAGCCCGGCACATGGGGGCCGAGGGAAGCCATGGCCGGCTTCGAGCCCGCCGGCGGCTGGGTCGACCCCAAGAGCTGATCAAGGCGCATCGGCCGGTCAGTTGTAGAGCCGGAGAGAGAAAGCCAACGACTGCGGCAGCGGGGTCCACAGCCCCGACCGCAGGCCGGCCGTCCGCAAGGCGGCGGCGGTCCAGGTGTTGCAGCCGATGAGGATGTTGAAAAGCCCCCTCGCCGCGAAGAAGCGGTCATAGGGGCCGTAACCGGCGCCCGGGATCGCCACGGCGGCGCCAGTGTCCGAGGCGAAGCTGCCGGAAACGAAAGCGATCAGTTTCGCCAGGCTCCCTTCATCGATGTCGAAGGCAGCGACGCCGGGCTGGGACGCAAGGCCCTCTCCCGCAACATCGACATGCAGCACCGACCTGTCGACGGTCAGGGCACGCAACACCGGCAGCGGCTTCAGGTCGGCCCAGGTCGGCGTTTCCAGGTAGAAGGCACGGCCGCCCCAGCCGACGATCAGCCATCGCGCCTCCGGGTGGCCGACGGGAACGCCCGCCGGGGCAAGAAACGGGAAAGCCGAGCGCGTCGCGTCATCGAGCGGAATGGCGATGTCGGTATGGATCGGGCCGGACAGCACGAGGATGCGCCGAAGGTCGTCAGAACCGGACGATGCCTTCACCGGCGCAAGAAACGGTCGAGGAATGACGGCGCCACAGACCAGCAAGAGCAAAAGCAGCAGCATGCCGTTCAAGGCAAAGCGTAGGGATCTCATGGCGTTTCGTCTTTTGCCTTCAGGTTGTCGAGACGTCCTCCCCCAATCCACTGGCGGCAAGACCAGGGTGCCCTGACCATCGGAGGCGGCGGAGCCGTCAGGCGAGTTCCACCCGATCGCGGCCGTTCGCCTTGGCCCGATAGAGCGCGGCGTCGACCCGCCTGAACAGGGCGGCCGCGTCTTCGCCTTGGGCGATCTCGCCGACGCCGATGCTGACCGACAATCCATCCACGGACAGCCCGGCCTCGGCGACGGCGCCACGGATGTCGTCGGCGAGCGCCGCAGCCAGACCCAGACCGGTGGCCGGCAGCAGAAGCGCGAACTCCTCGCCACCCCAGCGCGCGACGCAGTCGGACTGGCGGGACCGGAGCCGCAGGGTATCGGCCACGCGGCGCAGCACATCGTCGCCGGCGTCGTGGCCGTGCCGATCGTTGAGCTGCTTGAAGTGGTCGATGTCGATCACCATCAGCGAGTAGGGACTGTCGGCGGCGGCGTGGCGTTTCTCCGCCTCCTTCAAGGCGATCTCGAAATGGCGCCGGTTGCGGAGGCCGGTCAGCGGATCGGTCAGGGCGGCGTCCTCCAGGCGGGCCTCCAGCAGCTTGCGGTCGGTGATGTCCAGAAGCACGCCGTTGAACACGACGTCGCCGTTGGGCTGGCGGCGCGTGCTTGCCCGGCCGAGCAGCCATCTGCCCTCGTCGGCGCCCTTGATCGGGAACTCGCGCTCCCAGGCCTGGAGCCGACCGGCGGATCGCCTGAGGCTGCGCAGCAGATCGACCCAGCCGGACCGCGTCAGCAGCGGCGAAAGCACGGCGGGCGACGTCGGATCGTCACCGTCGGCGAGACCGAGGAAGCTCTTGGCGGCGCCGTTGAAATAGGTGATCTCGAAGTGTCTCCCCGGCTTCATCACGGCCTGAAAGACGGCGCCGGGGATGGCATTCATGAGGTCGGCGACCTCGTCCTCGCGCTCTCGCTCCCGCGTCAGATCGGTAAAACTGAGGACCGCTCCCTTCACCTGATCGCCGACGCGGATCGGGCTGGCGACGAGCCGGACGGGAAAGGGCGCACCGTCTTCCCGGCGCATCACGCATTCCAATCCCTGGATGGCCGTTCCCGTCGCCACGGCCTCGAGAACGCGATGCGCCTCGCCGTCCAGCGGCCGGTCGGCCTCGCCGAGAAAGCGATGAATGCCGAGCTTGATGACTTCGCTTTCGTGAAGGAAGCCGAAGGCCTTGACCGCCTCGGGATTGACGAAGGTGAACATCCCCCGGCCATCGATGCCGCAGACGCCGATGTTGACGCTTTCGAGCAGCAGACGATTGAACTGCTCGGCCTCGATGACCTGGGTGATGTCCTGAATGACGCAGAGCAGCAGCCTCCGGTCGATCAGATCGACGGGGCCGGCATAGACCTGCACGTCGCGCACCGTTCCGTCGGCCAGCCGGTGGCGGAAGCGCTGCGGATAATGCCCGCCCGACCAGGAGGAGATCTCGCGCATCACCGGCAGCACCGACCGGCCGAGCGTGTTGATGTCATAGACGTGAAGCTCCCGGAACTCTTCCCGGCTGTAGCCGTAGAACTCCAGCGCCTTCCTGTTGGCATCGACGATGGCGCCGTCGCTCGCCGGGTCGATCAGAACGATCGGCGCCGAGTTGGTTCCGAACAGCGTGTCGAAGAGGATGCAGCGAGTTTCGTTCATCGTCGGGCAGCGCAACAGCATCCGAGTGCACTCGGATGTGGCGCAGGCGGAGGCCGGATCCCGTGTTTCCGCCGGAGAGAAATGCCGCTCGTCCATCGCCGAACCTCGTGATCACAGGCCGCCGTCGCACAGCCCTGATGCCTCTCCCTGGACATTAAGCTAACCGAGAAACTCTTAAATTTCCATATGTTGGAGATTACTTCGCCGTTTGGCGATGGCCGCGCCGGCATTACCGCCTCGGCCCCGGAAACACGCCGTTTCCCTGGCGGCGGACGGCCGCGGACGCGGCTCCTGGCGGCGCATGCCGGAGCTGTTCCGGCGCTCGGACGACCGGCGACTATTCCATACCGCGCCGTTCACCTTTCGAACACGGCTTCGCGACCGGCGATCAAATCGACCGCCCGCAAGTGTCATCCAAGGGCCATTTGAGCGTGAACGGAAGCCACCTAAATGACGGTCATCGGGCAGCGATCAAGACCTCCCCGCTGCCAGACACGAAACAAGACATATACGGAAACTGGAGTTTTGAAATGAAGACCTCCCTGATTGCCTCGCTCGCCCTCGCCGCCGCCCTGGTTCCCTCCCTCGCCAGCGCCGGCTCGCTTTCCTTCGACCCGGCGGCCGGTACCAACGATCCCAACTTCGTTGCGGCCCCCGCCAACGTCAACAGCGCCAACGCGCTTGCCGCCAAGGCAGACGCCGCCCGCTATGCCGAAGCCGCTCAGGCCGCGAAGTCCGGCGCCGTCATCGGCACCCATGGCTCGGCCACCGGCGCCCGCGTGGTGACCACGTTCGATCCGGCCGCCCGCGACAACGACCCGCAGTTCAGCAGCACCGTGGTGATCGACAACCCGGCCAACGCCGAAGCTGCCAAGGCCGATGCCGCCCGTTATCCGAAGCCCGTCTTCTACCGCAACGCCAGCGAAGAATGGGAACACAACCTCCGCGGCTGATCTCGATCTAGGAGATCGCCCGGTTGAGGGAGGGGCCGGCCGTCGACTCCAGCGGCCGGCCAGCCCCCGATCCACTTCGAGTAGCACTGGAGTCACAGCAAATCGGTCGTCCGCGAGGGCGGCCGATTTCGCGTTTCGGGGCGGCGCTTTCGGACGCCATCGTCCGGATACGACAAAGCGCCCGAACCGGTCAGGTGTCGAGCGCTGGACGTCGTCGTGATCGATGGCGGCGATGGGCCGCCGTGCCGTCAGAAGCCGAGGTTGCGATTGCGGCGGATGAGGTTGCGCTCGCGGGCCTCGAGGTCGTAGCGGTCGCCGGCTTCGTAGATGTAGGCCAGTTCCATCTCTTCGGTGGTCGGAACGCGGAGGGCCTTGGCGGCACGCTTCAGGGTGGCGAACATTTGGTTTTCCTTTCCTGACCGGAGGTTTCCGGCCTCTTTCTCTCATTTCTTTCGACACCCAAAACATAGCTCCGAAAGTCTCTGCGACCTAATCGCAAGTTCTGAAAGCCACGTTCAGATTCTCTGTCGGTCGGCCGGGGGCGATGACTGTCGCTCGCCGGTCGGGCAAGAGTATGGGCAATTTTACTTAGAAAGCCATTGCCAATGTTGAGCTTTCCGTGCAGATGATGAGGTGTCGACAAGAGCCCCGGGGAAGGCCGATCATGAAGCGATATCTATTTGGTGCCGTTGTTTTCTCGATGGTTGCCGTTCAGGCATCCCTTGCGTCCGCCGGCGGATGCGGAGACATGAAGCCGCCATCACCCGAAACGAACATTCCGACTGGCGTCCGGTTCACCAACGACACCAACTCCATGATTCGCATCTATTGGTCGGACTTCGACGGCCAGCTGAAGGACTACGGCCTGGTTCAGCCGCAAGAGACGGTCGGTTTCCAGACCTATGTGCATCATCGCTGGTATGCGGAACTCTACATGTCGGACGAGGCCCTCTGCGCCGGGCCGATTTCCGCTCCCGACACGGAAACCTGCGACATGCGTCTCATGTTCGATGGAGAACGGGGGATGATCGACATGGACGGGGGCTACTGCGATTACTGACGGAGGGTAAGGCGGGTCCATCGGCTTCCGGCTCGCAATGCCTCGCATACGACAAAGCGCCCGAACCGGTCAGGTTTCGAGCGCTCGATGTCGGTTTGCGTGCCGGCGTGGCCGGTCGATCCTCAGAGACCGAGGGTCCGGTTGAGGTTGCGGCGGCTGAGGTTCCGCTCGCGAGCCTCGAGGTCGTAACGGTCACCGGCCTCGTTCAGGTAGGCCAGATCGCGCTCGGCCTGGGTGGGAACGCGGAGGAGCTTGGCGGTACGCTTGAGGGTGGCGAACATCTCGGTTTTTCCTTTTCCTGACCGGAGGTTTCCGGCCTCTTTTCTCTCATCTCTTTGACGCCCTCAATATAGGCGAGGACGGGCTTGCGACCTAATCGCAACTTCTGAAGGGCGGCTTCAGATTCTCTTTGGCGAAGCGCTGTCGTCGGAGGCGGTCGTCCTGCTCGCGTCGGGCCACCGGCCGAACGCCCCGAGGCCGAGTGCCCCGAGAATGTCGGTCGGCACCTCCCGCCGCAGCTCCGGCGGCACCACGCGCTCCGGTTTGCCCGCCAGGAGCCGCCGGTAGCGCCATAGCGCGCCGCGCATCTTGGCCAGTTCATCGAGCGCCAGCGCGCGGAGCTGGGGCGGCGATGGCGGAAAGGAGAGGTTCGGCTTGTCGCCAAGGGGGGCCACGTCGCCCTTGATCCAGCGCTTGGCCGCCACCTCGACCGCCCAGGCCGGCACGTCTTCGAGGGCGATGTCGTAGGCTTCCGAGCGGGCATCGATGACGGCGTCGCTCATGTTGCCGGCGGGGAATGCCGCAAGGAGCTTGGCGACATGCCTCAGCGCACTGAACGCGTCGGGCTTGGCCTCGGCATAAGGGGCAACTTCATCCACCAACTGCGACAAGATCGATCGTTCGTCCGGCGTGAGAGCCCGGCTCAGGGTCGGGGTTCGGCTCGCCGCCTCCGTGGGCTGCAAGGTGCGCTCCAGCTCGGCGAGCGAAGGCGGCAAGGAGAGCGTCGTGGGGCGATGCTGAAGCAGGTTGGCAAGGGCTGCGGGAAGTGCGGAAGGATTGGACACGGTTCGGCTCCGGTGCGGGTTTCAGACGATTGTCGCGGGCCTGGTAGACGGCTTCGGTGAAGTAGCTCCAGGAACGGATGCTCGACGGTCCGGCCCGGCTGC
>JAUVXG010000252.1 GCA_030603685.1 Pleomorphomonas sp. | reverse complement strand
GTCGACGTCCTGAGGCCGCAACCGCCCGGCCTGAATGTCCTTCCAATAGGGAATGTTGGGGTCCGGCCCGCCGATATGGGCATCGTAGACCTTGCGATCCATCGAGATCGGCCGGCCCGAGCTGGAAAACCCATACATCTTCTTGTCGTCGACATAGGCCGAGGCAAAGCCGATCGGACAGAAATACGCCTTGTCCCCCTTGCTGACGTTCCAGCCCAGCCGCCCCGACTTGCTGGTGGTCAGCTTGCTGACCTTGAAGCCCTGCCGCACCAGATTGTCCATGGTCTCGGCGCTCGAAACCGCCGGCGCCACGAACGCGCCGAGCGCCACCACAACCGCCAGCCCCTTCAGAAAAGAAACGCCCACCGATCCACCTCCCCCAAAATGCCGGACTCGAACCGCTGCAATCCCAGATCATAGCCCTAAACCATGACGAGTACCCTGCGACGAATGCCTAGTTGCAGGCCGGCGACCATCGCACCCGCTCCATCACGAACTCCGCACGCGCCTCCACGCTGGCGAATGGCAGATCGACGAGGTCGTAGCCGAGCCGCGCATAGGTGGCGGCCACCGCCAGGCAGGTCGCCTCCGCTTCCGCCTTGTCCTGCTTGCGCTCGGCGTCCTGGGCGAAGATCGCCTCCCAGTAGGGGGCGAGGAAGACCTTGCGGTTGTAGCGGAACCGCCGCGCCGCCACCTCGACATGGGCCGGCACGTCAAGGCCGATCAGCGTCAGGTAGCCGATCACGTCAGGAATGCCGCGATCCATCACCACCGGCCCGGCCATCGCCTCGGCCTCGTGATACGACCTCAGCTCCCAGCCCACCATCAGCTCGGCATAGAGGGCGCGGTCGGCCCACGGCAGCGCCGCGCCGCCGATCGCCACCTGATCGCGAATGATCGCCCGCCCGGCCTCCGGCATGCTGCCGACGCCACGCCGCGCCAACGCCTCGATCAACGTGCTCTTGCCGGCGCCGGGGCCGCCGGTCACGACAAACAAATGGTCACACATGTGCCATCCTCGATTTTTGGATTTGTAAGGGAGGGATGTGCCGGCCGCCGCCCGTTATCATCGAGGGGGCATCGCCAAGCACGGAGGAAGGGTAACCGGAGAGGCAGCTATCGGCAAGGGGGCGACGGTCATCGAGGGCTGGCGACGCATGATATCGGCCGCTTGCTCCACCTTCCCGAGGTCCTGCGCCTTCGCGCAGGATGACGAAATTATATAATTGGAACAATCGGTTGCCGAAGACGCCTATCCATCAGGTCGTCATCCTGCGCGCAGGCGCAGGACCTCAGGACGAGACGTCGCACCGGCCCGTATCACGCTCCCTGCAACAACGGCGCCCGATATCAACCGGCCGAAGAAACTCGACCGTCCCCCGCTCCGGGCATAAGCTTGATCAGCCTGCGAGGACGGGAGAAGCCAATGCCCCATGCCATCAGCATCAAGTGCCTGAACGACACGGCCGCTCCCATCCTGAAGCTCTGGGACGAGGCGAGCGCGTTCGAGATCACCGCCTCGATGGCCGCGCTCAACTACCCGCCGCACCTGACGCTGGCCGTCTTCCCCGACCATCCGGGCCGCGTCGTCGACGTGCTGGACGAGGTGTTCGCCGCCCAGCCCAAGCTGACCATCGCCTTCGACGGTGTCGGCTGTTTCGAGAACGATCTTCTGGTGCTCTGGGCGAGACCGCGTCCCAACGATGCCCTGATGGCGCTTCATCACAGGCTGCATCGGCACATCGACCCCGCCCTTTGCGACCCGCATTACCGCGAGGGCAACTGGGTCCCCCACTGCAGCCTCGCCACCAAGGTGCCGCCCGCCGAGGCGACAGCGGCGATGGCATGGGCGAGGCAGAAGCGGCTGGATTTCCAGGTCACCTTCGACACGGCCGACCTCGTCGAGTTCCTGCCCGTCAGGGTGGAGCGGAGCTACCGGCTGCGGTGAGGGGGCGGCGGTCGCCGCTCGCGCGCCAGCGGGTGACAAGCCCCCAACTTCACTCGATCCAGCTCTTGCCGTCTTCGGCGCTGCATCCATAGGGCGGCAGCACGGCGCCGAAGGTCGCCTTCAGCCTGTCGCAGCCCCACTTGCGCAGCGGCAGGGGCATGCGGCTGTTCAGCTCGATTCCCACTTCGTCATAGGGGCTGTCCGTGTTGCTCACGTAGCTATACCAGCGCCAGCCGAGGGTGACCGCCGAGGCGATGACGATGACAAGCACAATGGACAGAAGCTTTCTCAATCGGAAACTCTCCGCGTTCATTCGGCAAGGCGATGGCGCCCCACCCTTCCATAGCTGTTTTTCTCGAGGCCGGCCAAGGGCGCTCGCGCCACGGTTTGCAACTTCATCTGACTGCTCAATCTGACTGAGTATTCCGCTCGTTCCTCAAACCGAGCTTGGCTCCGGGCGCGAAGTTCAGAACACCTTACCCGTATGCCTTCGCCCCCTACCCCACCACGATCCGCACGATCTCCCTCACGAAGCCCTCGGTCAGCGGTTCGCGGGCGAACCAGCGGCGGAAGAACAGCGGGCCGATCAGGGCGGCCGCGAGGGCGGCGACGTCGGTGTCGGCGGAGAGTTCGCCCCGGTCGATGCCGCGCCGGATCGCCGCCTCGAACGGCGACGAATAGCCCTGTTGCAGGCGGCGATACATTTCGGCCATGTCGGGGTCGCGCTCGCCGGCGTCGACGATCGACGGCAGCACGGCGGTCCAGCGCGCCGTGGTCAGCGCCTCGGCCAGGGCGCCCATCAGCGCCGCGATGTCGGCCCTGAGGCTGCCGAGATCCGGCGCCGTCTGCGGCGTGCCGATGTTGGCGCAGGCGTCGCGCAAGAGATCCGTCCGGGCCGGCCAGTGGCGGTAGATGGTGGTCTTCGCCACGCCCGAGCGCCGCGCCACCTCGTCGACGCTGACGCCGGAATAGCCGCGCTCGAACAGCAGATCCGACGTGGCGGCCAGCACCGCCGCCCGCGACCGCCGCACCCGCTCGTCCATCACCTCGCCCCCTTCGGAAACGTCCTTGCCCGCGGTCCCCATCGCACCCCTCTCGACTCTTTCGCTACGATACCGTATCGTATCATATGTAACGGCCAACGTTAAGCCGCCCACGGGAGACAGTCATGAAATTCGCCTCCACGCGCCTCATCGCCCACGACATCAAGTCCATGGTGGCTTTCTACGAGATGGTGACCGGCCTTGCCGCCGACTGGCTGGCGCCGGTGTTCGCCGAGATCGTCACGCCGTCGGGCACGCTGGCCATCGGCGCCGAGGACACCGTCGCCCTCTGGCAGCCGGGCGCTGCCGAACCGGGCCGCAACCGCACCGCCATCCTGGAATTCCAGGTCGACGACATCGACGCCGCCTACGCGCGCCTCAAAGACAAGGTCGCCCTCGTGCACGACCTGAAGGTGATGCCCTGGGGCAACAAGACCTTCCAGTTCCGCGATCCCGAGGGCACGGCGGTGTCGCTCTACATGCCCGCCACCGACGCCGCCCGGCAGCGCTTCGCCGCCCGCTGACCCGGCGCGCCTACCCCTCGTCCTTGCCATGCAGCAGAATGCTGTCGCACTCGGCGCCGGCGAGGCGGTAGCTGAGGATTTGCTGGTAGTCGGGCGAGTTGTACCAGGCGAGAAGATCGGCCTCCGAGGGGAAGCGGATCAGCACCGAGCGGGAATAGGGCCATGCGCCCTCCAGCACGGTCGGCGCGGGATCGACGGCGAGATATTCGCCGTTGAAGCGGGCGAACACCCCGTCGCAGGCGTCGAGATAGCGCTGGTACTCGTCCGGGTCGTCGATGCGGATCTGGGCGACGAAATAGGCGGTCATGTCGGTTCTCCCCGCCCCCTTTCTACACCAACCGGCGCGGCGGCGCTCCCGGCCCGGCCTCGGTCGTGCTATGGTCGGCAGGAGGGGACACACATATAGCCTTCAGGGAGGACCGACCATGACCAGCACCGTGAAACTCCACCGCGTCTTCACCACCCGGCCCGAGAAGATCTACCGCGCCTTCGTCGAGCCCGACGCGCTGTCGAGCTGGCTACCGCCCAACGGCTTCACCTGCACCGTGCACGAGCACAACCCGACGGTCGGCGGCACCTTCCGCATGAGCTTCCGCAACTTCACCACCGCCGCCAGCCATTCCTTCGGCGGCACCTACCAGGAGCTCGTCCCCGGCGAGCGGCTGGTCTACACCGACGTTTTCGACGCCCCCGGCCCGGCGGGCGAAATGACGGTGACGGTGAGCCTCACCGCCGTGTCGGTCGGCACCGACGTCACCATCGTCCAGCAAGGCATCCCCGACGCCATCCCCCGCGAAGCCTGCTATCTCGGCTGGCAGGAGTCGCTGCGCAAACTCGCCAAACTGGTGGAACCGGAGATCAACGAGTAGGGGAAGAGAGGGGGAGAGCCGGCATCAAGTGGCGATCTAACCAGCTGTTTTATATCACTTAATGTCATCCTGCGCTTCAGGCGCAGGACCTCGGGACGGTAGAGCGAGCCGCCGATATCACGCGCCCAAGGGGAGCCCTATACATCCCCCTCCTCCTTTTCTGCCCGAGGTCCTGGCCTTCGCCAGGATGACAGCTTTATATAGAGGAATCAGTTGGATAAGCCGCGCGCCACCCTAGGGAACGCATCGTGCTGCCTTTTGCGGAGGGGGAAGCCTCAGAGACTAGGCTCTACCCGCTATCCACTTGTTCCATTTATAGAATTTGTCCTCCTTGCGCAGGCGAGGACCTCAGGACGGGAGAGCGAGCGGCCGATATCACGCGCCCAAGCGGAGCC
>JAUVXG010000259.1 GCA_030603685.1 Pleomorphomonas sp. | reverse complement strand
TCCCTCCCTGGCGAAGCCACTGAATCGATCATTGGCGTTCGGTGCATCTGTGTTCGGTCCGACAGTCAATCGTCGACGATTTGATCCGTCAAATGGATTGTCGAGATAAGATTGATCTCGCTCATTGAAACAAAGAGGCTTTCAATGCGCTTTGGATGTCACGTTCGCGGCTTTTCCTCGCCATGAAGCCACCAAACATGTCACTTCATCCTCGTTGTGATGAATCGTTTTTGCTAGCGTTGACCCCATTGAGGCGCCCCGAGAGGCACGCAAAGGGAGAAAGCCATGTCGGAACAGGAAGAACCCGTCGACCGCCGTTGGTGGAAGGAAGCCGTCGTCTACCAGATCTATCCGCGCTCCTTTCAGGACTCGAACGGCGACGGCATCGGCGACATTCCCGGCATCATCTCGCGTCTCGACTATCTCAAGAACCTCGGCGTCGACGTGGTGTGGCTGAGCCCACATTACGATTCGCCCAATGCCGACAACGGCTACGACATTCGCGACTATCGCAAGGTGATGGCCGAGTTTGGCACCATGGCCGACTTCGACGCCTTGCTGGCCGGCCTCAAGGCGCGCGGCATGCGCCTCATCGTCGATCTCGTGGTCAACCATTCCTCCGACGAACATGTCTGGTTCGTCGAAAGCCGCAAGTCGAAAGACAATCCCTATCGCGACTACTACATCTGGCGCCCCGGTCGCGGCGACGGCCCGCCCAACGACTGGCGCTCCTATTTCTCCGGTTCGGCCTGGACACTCGATCCGGCAACGGGCGAGTACTATCTGCATCTCTTCGCCGACAAGCAGCCCGACCTCAACTGGGAGAACGACAAGGTGCGGGCCGAGGTCTACGACCTCATGCGCTTCTGGCTCGACAAGGGTGTCGACGGCTTCCGCATGGATGTCATTCCGATGATCTCCAAGGAGCAGACCTTCCCCGACTATCCACCGGAGCACCGCGAACGCACCGAGTATTACCACGCAGTGGGGCCGCGCCTGCACGAGTTCCTCCAGGAGATGAACCGCGAAGTCCTGTCGAAGTACGACGTGATGACGGTGGGCGAGGCTTTCGGTGTAACGCCCGAGCAGACGCTCGACCTTGTCGACGGACGACGCGGCGAGCTGAACATGATTTTCACCTTCGACGCCGTCCGCCTTTGCAGCGAAGGCCACCGCTACAGGACGTGGACGCTGCCGGAGCTGAAAGCCATCTATCGCCGTCTTGAGGAGAACGTCGGGCCCCACGGCTGGAACACCGTCTTCCTGTCTAACCACGACAACGCCCGCCTCGTCAGCAGCTTCGGCGATGACGCCGAACCCTGGCGCGTGCCATCGGCCAAGCTTCTGGCCACGATGCTGATGACGCTGCACGGCACGCCGTTCATCTATCAGGGCGACGAGTTAGGAATGACCAACTATCCGTTCACGTCGATCGAACAGTACGACGACATTGCCGTCCGGAACGCCTGGAAAGCCGAGGTTCTGACCGGACGGGTGCCGGCAAAGGACTTCCTTGAAGGCATGGCTCGCACCAGTCGCGACCATTCTCGCACGCCGATGCAATGGAGCGCCAAGCCGAACGGCGGTTTTACTTCGGCAGGGAAGGCATGGCTCGCCGTCAATCCCAACTTCGAAAGAATCAATGCTGAGGCGGCGCTGGCCGACCCCGGCTCGATCTACTACCACTTTGCGAAGCTGGCCGAGCTTCGCCGGTCGCACCCTGCCCTCGTCTACGGCGATTTCGAGGACCTTGCGCCGGCGCATTCCAAGCTGTTCGCCTATACCCGCAAGCTGGGAGGCGAGACCTTGCTCGTCCTGCTCAACTTCTCGCGCGAGACGATTGAGATCGAGCTTCCGGCCGGCGTCACGGTCGGAGAACGACTGCTTGGCAACCTGGCCACGCCTTCGGAAGGAAGCCGGCTGGCCGGCTGGGAGGCGCGGGTTCACCGCGTCCGTTGACGCCAGGGGATGGAGACGTTTACGGCCCGGTGATGATCGGGCCGTTCTTCTCCGTCCACTCGATCATGCTTCCGGGATAGACGCCGACATCCGAGCGCCCGGCGGCTTCGGCAACGTCCACCGCCTGCCCGGCGCGTCGGCCGGAGCGACACATCAGGACAACAGGAATATCGGATGGCGGCGGCAACTGTTCGGCCTTGAAGGTCGACAGAGGCAGGTTGACGGCGCCCGGCACGTGGCCGGCGGCGAATTCTTCGGCCTCGCGGACGTCAACGAGATGGATGCGGTTGGACTTCAGCCCGGCCCGCACCTGATCGAAGCTGAAAATCTCCCCAGCCAGAGCCGGCCCGGCAAGAGACAGAAACAAACCGCCGAGAAACGCCCAGTTCAACAGCCGCATCGGTCAACTCCTCATGTTGTCCTCCGCGAACATGGAGGCCGAGACAGGATGATTGCAAGAACGATTGTCGAAATAACGGCGCCGGCCTCTTCACTGAAGAAGCCGGCGCCGCACTTGAGATTGCCCGCCGTCAGCAGCAGCGGAACACACCGCCGTTGGAGCCTCCGCCGTAGCGGCGCTCCTGGCTGTTGCGGAAGAACTCTTCCTTCGTCATGACCGGCTCGTCCGGATGGTCGGCTTCCCGGTGGGCGACATAGATGTCGTAATCGGGAACGCCGACCATGAGGCGCGCCGTCTGGGCGAGCTTCCTGCCGACCGTTTTAGGGTCAGGTAGCCTGAGGCCGCACACCTGGCATGTCATCGCCCACCTCGCTGGCCGTCGGCTTCTGCTCGCGCAGAGCCCTGAGCATCGCCTGCACGCCGAACACCAGCATGCCGACGACAATGATCATGAACACGGCGGTGAGCGCCGCGTCGACCCACTGATTGAAGACGACCCGCTGCATCTCCTCCACCGTCTTGGCCGGAGCCAGGATGGTGCCTTCGGCGATCGCCTTGGAGAAGCGGTTGGCCTGGGCAATGAACCCGACCGCCGGACGACCGTCGAACAGCTTCTGCCAGCCTGCCGTCAGCGTGCAGACGGAAAGCCAGGTCAGTGGCACCAGCGCCACCCAGGCGTAGGCCTGACGCTTCATCTTGAACAGCATCACCGCAGCAAAGGCGAGCGCGATCGCCGCCAGCATCTGGTTGGCGATGCCGAACAGCGGCCAGAGCGTATTGATGCCGCCGAGCGGATCGACGACGCCTTGATAGAGGAAGTAGCCCCAGGCAGCGACGGCAAGCGCCGTGGCGACGAGGTTGGCCGTCCAGCTATGGGTCTGGCGGAAGGCGGGAACCGCCGTGCCGATCAGATCCTGGATCATGAAGCGGGCGACGCGCGTGCCTGCGTCGACCGTGGTCAGGATGAACAAGGCCTCGAACAGGATGGCGAAATGATACCAGAAGGGCATCAGCGCCACGCCGCCGATCACGCCCGACAGGATATGCGCCATGCCCACCGCAAGTGTCGGCGCACCGCCGGCTCGTGACAGGATGGTCGCCTCGCCGACGTTTTTCGCCATCTCCGTCAGCATGTCCGGCGTGACGGTGAACAGCGGATCCCAGCCCGAAATCACCTGAGCCGCCTGATCGGCCGTGGTGCCGATGACGCCGGCCGACGTGTTCATGGCGAAGTAGACGCCGGGCTCGATCACCGAGGCGGCGATCAGCGCCATGATGCCGACGAAGCTCTCCATCAGCATCGCGCCATAGCCGATGAAGCGGAACTGGCTTTCGTTCTCGATCATCTTGGGCGTGGTGCCCGACGAGATCAGGGCGTGGAAGCCGGAGATGGCGCCGCAGGCGATGGTGATGAACAGGAACGGGAACAGATTGCCCGAAAACACCGGGCCCGTACCGTCGACGAACTTGGTCACCGCCGGCATCTTCATGTCGGGCATCACGAAGACGATGCCGATGGCCAGCGCCATGATGGTGCCGATCTTCAGGAAGGTCGACAGGTAGTCGCGCGGGGCGAGCAGGAACCAAACCGGCAGCACCGAGGCGACGAAGCCGTAACCGATCAGGATGAGCGCCAGCGCCTCGCCCTTGTAGGTGAACAGCGGCGCCAGCATCTCGCTTTCCGCAACGGTGCGGCCGAACAGGATGGCGAGCAGCAGCAGCACGACACCGATGAGGCTCATCTCGCCAATGCGACCTGGCCGGAAGAACCGGCTGTAGAGCCCCATGAGGATGGCGATCGGGATGGTAGCGAACACCGTGAAGGTGCCCCACGGGCTGCCGACCAGCGCCTTGACGACGATGAGCGCCAGCACGGCGAGCAGGATGATCATGATCATCAGGATGCCGATCGAGGCAACGACGCCGGGTAGCGGGCCGAGCTCAGTCTTGATCATGTCGCCAAGCGACCGGCCGTCACGGCGGGTCGAGGCAAACAGGATCAGCAGATCCTGGACGGCGCCGGCGAAAATGACGCCGGCGATCAGCCACATGGTGCCGGGCAGATAGCCCATCTGCGCGGCAAGCACCGGACCGACCAGCGGGCCGGCGCCGGCAATAGCCGCGAAGTGGTGGCCGAACAGCACGTACTTGTCGGTGGGGACATAGTCGAGGC